>JBHHYU010000105.1:0-9687 GCA_046757725.1 Binatia bacterium | reverse complement strand
CCAGCATTATGAGCTGCGTTGCTGATTGCGATATTCATGTACAAGTCGATCCACGTCCTCCTCGCTGACGATGCCCAGCTCTCTGGCTCTCTTGGCTCCATAGGCTTGGAGTTTTCTGAATTTCCGCGTTTCGAGATATCGCCGCAGAGCTTCCCGGATCAGCTCGCTCTTAGTGCGATTCTCATCTTTTGCGGCTTTCTCTGCCTCCTTTTCGAGTTTCGGCGGGAGAGAGATTGACCAGGTTTTAGTGGTGCGCAAAGGGAACTCCTTTCCTGCTTAGTGTTACTCAGCATGATAGCAGTTCGAAATTTTCTTTCAAGCTACTATTATCGGGTCGGTGTCGGGTTTTATTTGCCGGCTTTTGATAGCTAGGTAATGGAAGTTAAGGCAGCGGTCTCCTAGACGAGCTTTTTGACCGCTGCCTCGATGCGGTCACAGCCCTTCTCGATCTCTTCTAAAGAGGTTGCATAGGAAAGCCGAATGTTTTCCGATGAGCCAAAGTCCTCACCTGGCACGAGGGCAACGTGAACCTCCTGAATGAAAAACTCGGCCAGATCGCAAGGAGATTCGATCTTTCTACTCCCAGCCTGTTTGCCCAGGAGCGCCCCGATATGAGGAAAAACGTAGAAAGCCCCTTTAGGATTAAAGCACCGTATCCCTTTTATCCCGTTCAGACGTTTGACAATCGTATCCCTTCTTTTTTGAAACTCTCGTGCCATCTCCGTTACCCCCACCTGTGAGCCGCACAATGCCTCTAGGGCTGCCGCCTGGGCAATGGAGGTAGGATTAGACGTGCTCTGGCTCTGGATCTTTGCCGCAGTCGAGATCACAGAGGGCGGCCCGACGGCAAATCCGATGCGCCACCCCGTCATGGCATAGGTCTTGGAGACGGAATTGACAAGAATCGTTTGCCCTCTAAGCTTCGGGTTTAGAGCCAGAATGCTGTGAAATTGAAAGTCGTCGTAAACGAATTTCTCATAAACATCGTCAGAGATAGTAAGACAATCGTGTCGCTCCAAGACTCGAGAGAGGGCTATAAGATCTTCGCGACCGTAAGCTGCCCCGGTTGGGTTGCTTGGGCTGTTGAGGATGAAGGCACGGGTCTGAGGGGTGAGAGCCGCCTGCAGCTCGTCTGGAGTGACCCGAAACCCATTTTCTTCTTTCGTCGGAATAATCTTTGGAGTGGCCCCGCACAGCAAGGCCATGTCAGTGTAACTAACCCAGTAAGGGCTTGGGATAATGACCTCATCTCCTTTATCAAAAAGCGCCTGAAAAAGATTGTAGAGCGAATGCTTCCCCCCGCAACTAATCAAAACCTCATCCTTGTTAAATCGGAGTCCATAATCACGCTGACATTTCTCCGCAACCGCCTCGCGCAAAGGTGTAATGCCGCTCACCTCCGTATACTTGGTCATCCCCTTCTTTAGCGCCTGAACCGCTGCCTCTTTGATGTGGTCAGGAGTATCAAAATCCGGCTCGCCGGCAGCAAAGTTGACCACATCGATACCTTGAGAGCGTAAGGCCCGTGCCTTAGCCGTTATGGCCAAGGTAACCGATGGTTTAATAGACTGTGTTCTTCTACTTAGCTTCATCTTTTTTAAAAATGTGCTCTTAAGGGTTAAATTTTTTCTGTAGCTTTTTAAGGACATTCATGGGAACTAATCCAGAAACATCGCCCCCCAGGCTCACGACCTCTTTAACAAGACGTGAACTGATGTAGAAATAGGATTCACCGGTCATCATAAAAAGGGTTTCGATCTTTGGTTTGAGCCCACGGTTCATCATCGCCATCTGAAACTCATATTCGAAATCCGAAATAGCCCGGAGTCCTCGGATGATAACCTTAGCTCCCCTTCTCTCCGCGTAGTCCACAAGCAAACCGTCGAAGCTGTCCACCTGGACTCTTTTCCCTGCCCTTCTAAACACTTCCCGGATCATTTTCAGGCGCTCTTCAACACTGAAAAGAGAGCCTTCCTTTTCCGAGTTCGTAGCTATGGCTACAATGATCCGATCAAAAACATGCAGCGTACGCTTGACGAGATCGATATGTCCGTTCGTAATCGGGTCAAAGGAGCCCGGATAAACTGCGATGTTAGTTTTTGCCATTGTTTTGCTACCTCATTCACTGGGGTCTTGTTTTCACATGGCCCAAAAAAGAAAGCAGCGTATCTCCATACCGACGTTGGTCTTGAAGGGTAATCTCCGCGTAATCCTTTTTTACCTCTTCTCTCACACTATGCTCTACGACTACAAGGCCACCCTCTCGTAGCAACCCTCCCTGAGCAATGACCTTCAGGACCCGGCCGATCCAGTTCCTCTCATAAGGGGGGTCAAGAAAAATGAGATCAAAAGCCATTCCTCTCCGAGACAGCAGACGAAGGGAAGGGAGAACTGAAGCGATCCATACCTCCGATCTGCCCAAAAAACCTAGGACCTCAAGGTTATAATGGATCGCCACTCCTGCCTTATGGGATGTATCTACTAGAATAGTTTGAGCTGCGCCTCGACTAAGGGCCTCTACAGACAGGTTACCTGATCCCGCAAAAAGATCCAGCACTTTGTATCCGGAGAGGTTGTGTGGGAGGATATTAAAAAGTGCCTCCTTGACCCGCGCAGCCGTGGGACGCAGGGTTTGGCCTTTAGGGACTTTGAGGAGATGGCCTTTTGCTTTTCCTCCAATCACCCGCATGGTTTCTACTGATCCAACGATCTGGCTCTATGTCGTTTATCGCCCCGTTGTGTGGGTTTCCGTCGGGGTACCAAGTGTCAGTCGCATTAGCTCGGTCATTCCTCAATTCGCGATCTGTAAAACGATCTTACCGAACTGTTCACCTTCCTCAAGGCGATGCTGGGCTGCCGCTGCCTCCTTTAAGGGAAAGAGTTGGTCAATAATCGGTCTGATCTTTGAGGTTCGTATGAAGCTCAGGAGTTGACGAAACTCTTCTCGACTTCCTAACGTCGAACCGAAAATCGTCAAATGGTTCCAAAAGATTCTCCGGATATCGGTTTGTGGATACGCTCCCGCCGTAGCCCCACAAGTTACCAGACGACCTCCCTTGGCCAAGGCAGCAAGACTTTTCACCCAACTCTCTCCCCCGACACAGTCAACCACGACATCGACACCTCGTTTTCCGGTTAAACCTCTAACCTCCTTGGTAAAATCACGTCGCTGATAAGGGATCCCGTGGTCCGCTCCCCAATTTTTCGCCATTTCCAATTTCTTGTCACTGCCGGACGTGACAATCACATGTGCCCCCAGTTGCTTGGCCATCAGAAGGGCGGCCGAAGCCACTCCTCCTCCAATCCCCAAAATCAACACATGCTCACCGGGTTTCAACCGGGCATTGGTTATTAGCATTCTCCAGACCGTTATAAAGACCAGGGGAAAGGCTGCGGCCTCTTCAAAGGAGAGTCCTGGGGGAATGGGGAAGCAGTTCTTAGCAGGGACTCTCACATACTCGGCATAAGTCCCGTTCAGTCTCTCTCCCAGCGCGCAGAGATGAAGGCACATGAAATCTCTATCGGTCATGCAGAACTCGCACCGACCACAACCGCTTGGCGGAAAGAGACAAACTGCATCCCCCTTTTTTACGTTGTTGACCTGTTCGCCGATATCTACAACCATACCAGCACCATCTGCCCCTAGAATATGGGGCATCGAGAACTCTATCCCGGTGACACCCTGGCGATTCAGTAAATCGATCCTGTTAAGTGCTGCAGCCTTGAGCTGGATGATGACCTCCGTGGGTGAGTTGAGCTTCGGTACCTCAACTTCCTCACATTGGAGCTTGTCTATCCCCCCATGCTCGTGGATCAATACAGCCTTCACAAGTATTTCCAGAAAATTTTTCTACTCTCGTTACCAAGTTATGCACTAAGTGTCAATTGAGGTTGAGGCAAAAAGGCAAGCCAATGAGTCACACTCGTAAACTTATCAAAAAAGGCAGGCATGGCATCGGACAAACGCCCCTTAAGGAGGAATTAAGTGTCTCCAAGCAGTCTTTAACTTAGACTGCTATGTCTTAATGTCAAGGGTCCCCGGAGGAACCACGACTTTAAGGCCCACCCCTGAGACGATGAAGCGTTCATTTACCCTAGGCCGGGTCAAAAAGTGCGTGGACAAATCGGGCCGGATCAAAGGGATGAAGATCATCGATCGCTTCTCCGACACCGATATACTGGACCGGTATGCCCAATTCCTCCCGGATGCCAATGATCACCCCTCCTTTGGCGGTCCCGTCTAACTTAGTGAGGACAATACCGGTGACATTGAGAGACTCGTTGAAAACTCTCGCCTGTTGTAGTGCGTTCTGGCCCGTCGTGGCATCCAGAACAAGAAGGGTCTCATGCGGGGCCCCCACCTGCTCTCGCGCTATAACCCGCTGGACCTTCTTCAGTTCTTCAAGCAACTGAACCTTCGTGTGGAGCCGGCCCGCTGTGTCGATCAAGACTATATCCGCCTTGCGCCTTTGAGCTGCATGAATTCCATCGAAAACAACAGCCGCCGGATCTGCACCTGGCCTGTGTTTTACAACCTCCGCTCCAACTCTTTGACCCCAGATTTCCAGTTGTTCACTGGCGGCAGCTCGAAAAGTGTCTCCAGCTACAAGGAGGACTTCCTTCCCTGCTTGCCGATACCCTGCCGCCACCTTGCCGATGGTGGTGGTTTTTCCGACGCCATTGACGCCTAAAAAGATAACCACCCAGGGAATTTGCGCAGGTGCGGAAGCCGATCTCCTCTTCCCAGGTCCTTCAAGCAGGCTGATGATTTCCTGTTGTAAATTGAAAGCGGGGCTCTGCCCTGTGTCTTGTTCTCTTTTGGGGAATTGTTGGCGAACGGTATCCAAGAGCCTCTGTGTGGCTTTAACCCCAACATCGGCCGATAGTAATATCTCCTCCATGGTTTCGAGGGTCTCTTCATCCCATCCAGGGGTTTGAAAAATATCGTTCAGTCTCTGTACCCAGCCCCCTCGAACCTTAGTGAGTCCTTTCTTTAATCGTTGAAAGAACGAGCTTTCTTCCATCAAGTCAACTCCCTTCGAGCTTCCTAACAAACCTTGTTACCACTCCGGCGTTAGCCTGGCAACGAAAGGACAGAATCCATCACCTTGTTGGTGTAGTCTTGAAAGCAGAGTTGGCTGAGCAGGGTTACTTTGACCGGAATGAAAAGCCTCTAGTGCGTCACACCGGGAAAACGATATCGACGCTTGACTCCGGGGCTTATGACTCGGATAAAATCAATGCATTGCCACCGAAACCACCTTCGACACGCCTGGCTCTGCCATCGTTATCCCGTAGAGCGTTTCGGTGGATTGCATAGTCGCTTTATTGTGGGTGATGAGGACAAATTGAGAGGTATCACTCATTTGCTTGACGATGTCATTGAAACGATCAATGTTGGCATCATCCAGGGGGGCGTCGACTTCGTCCAGGAAACAAAATGGGCTCGGCATACATAGGAAGATAGCAAAAAGAAGGCTCACGGCCGTAAGCGCCTTTTCCCCTCCTGAGAGGAGGGTAATCGATTGCAGCTTTTTACCCGGCGGCTGAGCCACGATATCAACGCCGGTCTCTAAATAATCGTTTTCATCGGTCAAGACCAACCGTGCCTTTCCTCCCTGGAACAGCCGGGGAAAGATCTCCTGGAATCTCTGGTTGATCTGCTCAAAACTCTCTTTGAACCGCAGACGGCACACCCGGTTCAATTTCGCGATGGTGCGCTGAAGATCGGCCATCGATTGCTCCAGGTCCTGTTTTTGATGGCTTAAAAACTGGTGACGGTTAGTGAGCTCCTCAAATTCACCGATGGCGGCTAGATTGACCTCTCCCATTCTTTCTAAACGATTCCGCAGCTCTTCAATCTCCGGCATCAGGTTCTCTTTGGAAAGCTCTTCGTCCGGGCTTTCAAGCCAGACTTCTTTAAGGTCCAAGGCGTATTTTTCTCGGATACCTTCCAATAGATGCTGCAGGTTAAGCCTCTTCTCAGACAAACAGAGTTGCAGTTGGTTTTTTTCTTGTTGAGAGGCCTCTCCTTCTGGACGAAGCTCTTTAATGGCCTCTTCTTCCTCGGTCAACCGATGGGAGATGTCTGTGTGTTTTTTCCGCTCTCCGTCCAGTTGATCTTTTAAATCTCCCAGCGTTCCTTTTCCTGTCTCCAGTGACTTCTCAGCAAGGCCTAGTGCCGCATCTAAATGGTCTCTTTTTTGATGGATTTCAGCGATGTGAGATTCGCGTGATTGGATTTGTTCGGAAAGCTCGCGCTGCAGCTGTATTCGACTTTCTAAATTGAGGTGGGTGTGCTCTTTCTTTTCACCTAGGGTCGCACCCCGAACCCGCGATTCGGTGGCTTCAGTCTCAAGTCGTTCTAATGTCTCTTCCAAATGGGATAAGACCTTCTGTTTTTCTACCAGGTTTGTCTCTCTTTGCGCTTTTTTCTGTAAATGGGTTTCAATGTCGGATCGGCATGCTTCAATCGCTTCCCCAAGAAACTTCAGGGTGGTAGATAAATCCGTTCGCTCTTGCGCCAATATTTCAAGGGTTTCTTCCAGGTGTTCAATCTCGCCGTTGGCTTGAAGGAGTTCGTGCTCCAATCGGACGCGCTCCAATGCGAGGTGCTGGCCTTCTTTGATCAGGGATGACCTTCGCGTTTCTACTTGGTCTATTTGCTCCCGAAGGGCCTTAAAATCTTTTTCATCACTATCTAACTGGGTCTCAAGTTCCACGGAGAGATTTGCCATCTCTTTCATCCGACGTCTTTGGGAAAGCACATTACCTTCCAGGCTATCGAGACTTCCCCCCGTCACGACACCGGTAGGATCCACGACCTCTCCCTCGGGGGTTACCAAAGTACTGACAAATCCATTACGGCCCCAAAGTTCCAGACCTGATTTCAAATCGCGAACGATCACCACGTCCCCTAAAAGAAATTCAGCAAGCTCTCTATAGCCCTCTTTAACCGAGATCATTTCAAGGAGCGGGGCTACAACCTCCGGCTCCGATAAGGGAGGGGGACGCTGGTCCCTCCGGGATAACCGCCGGGGGACGAAGCTACCACGACCCGAGGACTCTCGCTTCAAATACTCAATGGCCTCAATGCCCTCTTCGTGACCCTGAACGATGACATACTGGAGGCGGTCCCCTAACACTGCTGTCAAGGCCTTCTCGAAAGCTTCCGGGGCTTCAATGACCTCTGCCACCAACCCGCACACTCCGTCAAAGGTGGGTTCCATACGCTTCTTTAACATGATAGCTCGGACCCCATCGTGGTAACCTTCATAGTTTTTCTGTAGGTCCTCTAGCGAGACAAGTCTGGAACGAGCCTCCTGCATCCGTTCCTTTAAATTTCCTATCTTTCTCTCCTGATGCTCCTTAGCCTGGTTCCATTCCTGGATCGTGTTTGTGGCCTCCGTTGCTTCCCGCTCTATCTCACTGGCCCGTTCTAGAGACCGCTCCAGAATGCGATTTGCCTCCTCTCCCTTTTCCTTCCAGGACTGCAGAGAGAGCACAACGTCGGATTCCTCTTTTCGTTTTCGGAATGATTCCTTTTCGGTCTCCTCACGCCGTTTCCCTTTTGCCAGCAAATCATTCTTGAGGTGAGATACTTGGGTTGCCGTGTCGACAAGGGCGTCTTTCCCCTGCTCCAGCTCTGAGCGCAAATTCTGGATTTGAAGCTTGATTTCTTCCAGTTCCCTTTCTTTATCTCGCAGGTAAGTCTCCTCGAAGAGGCAAAGCTGAACGAAATTTTCCTTGGCGTCTTTGAGTTCCTCTATCTCCCGGGATAAGGCATGCAGTTTGTCCTGGGACTGGAGAAGTTCGATCTGACTCGTTGTTTCTGCGTCCAGAAGTCCGGCCCGATCCTTTTTGTAAAAGTCAATTCTTTGCTCTTCCCCTTGTATCTGGACCTTGTGCTGATAGAGAGCCTCTTGTCGTAACGCAATTTCTCTTTCCACCTCCAAAAGAGATAACCGTATACCCTCGCTGGCCGCCTCCTTGGAGTGGAGCGAGGCTGAAAGATGGGCCAATTGATCTTCTATCCCCCTTAACTTCGTTTCGTTTCCGGCGATTTCCTCTCCAAGGCGTTTGGCCTGTAGAGTTGCCCACGCGAGATCCTTTTTTTTGAGCTCCTTCTTGAGCACGTTGTAGCGCTCCGCCTTTTTCGCTTGCAACTCCATATTGCGAATCTGCCGCTCGATCTCGCGAACAATGTCACTTACCCTGAGGAGATTTTGACGTGTTCGCTCTAGTTTTCGTTCTGCCAGCAGTTTTCGGCCTCTGTATTTGCTGATCCCCGACGCCTCCTCAATGAGGAACCTTCGCTCCTCAGGCTTGGCGTTTACCATCTCAGCTACCCGTCCTTGTTCGACGATCGAATAGGCCCTGTTTCCCACCCCTGTTCCGAGTAAGAGCTCAATAACATCTTTGAGGCGACACGGAACCTTGTTGATAGAATATTCAGATTCTCCCGATCGAAAGAGCCGCCGGGTAACCATGATCTCACTAAAGCTGTCATAATCTACCGGACCCCGCCCATCCTCATTGTCAAAAATCAAAGAAACTTCTGCCATCCCTGTTGGCACAAGGTTCTCACTACCATTGAAAATGATATCCTCCATCTGGTGCCCACGAAGGTGGCGGGCGCTTTGTTCTCCCATAACCCAACGCAACGCATCGACAATATTGGATTTGCCGCAGCCGTTAGGACCGACAATAGCCGTCACACCAGGAGTGAATTGAAGAGTCGTCTTTTCGGCGAAAGACTTAAACCCGACCATCTCGAGGCTTTTAAGTCGCATGATCTAATCTGCGGGTCGACAAAGGCTTTGAAGACGTCAATAGGTAAGACCTAGACCTAGCTGACACTATTCCACAGGGAAGGTTAGGTGTCAAGAAGAAATAACAATATAAAGGGTATTTACAAGGCTCTACCACTATATATTGGGTACTTACCGGAATTGAAGTTTACTTTTCCAAAAGTTCGGTATTCCAGTAGGAAATGTCAACGGTATTAAGGAATGGAAGCCACTCACGGTAGCGGGACAGGTTAAAGGTCTCTTGCATGAAGGGGGTCCACCTAGGCTTATAAGGCTTCCGTAACAGAATCATTCTGACCTCTTGCAAGCTCTTTCCACCTTTACGCCGATTACATCCGTGGCAGGAGCAGACAACATTCTCCCACGTAGAGGTTCCACCTCGGGAACGGGGTATGACATGGTCTAGATTCAGCTCATGGCGAGGTAGTTTCATCCCGCAGTACTGACAGGTGCAATTGTCTCTGGCGTAGATGTTGTACCGGCTGAACCTTACTTGCCGTTTTGGGACCCGGTCATAGCTCACAAGCAGGATCACTCTTGGCACACGTATGACCCGATTGACCAGCCCGATAGATTCGTTACGCACGGAAACCGAAAGAGTACTCCAACTATCAAAGTCAAAAGTTTGGTATTGTTCATTCACCGCGCGGGCAATTCCCTGATATAAAAGCGAAAACGCACGCCGCACTGAGGTAACATGGATGGGAAGGTAAGAGCGATTCAGGATCAGGGCCTTAGTGTTAAGGATGGAATAGCTGGGTACTAACGAGGTTTGAGATAGCATTTTCTCGTCTCTTCGTATAAATCTAAAACGGCATTATATTAAATATAGAGCCAGTTCCCAGGATAGCCACGCAGGAGGGGAATGTCAACAGTG
>JBHHYU010000104.1:0-9818 GCA_046757725.1 Binatia bacterium | reverse complement strand
GCTACCACGCCCACTGCTATGTGTAAAGGAGCTTTTGTGTCACTACACTAGGTCAGGTAAAACGATGATCTTTGTCATATTATGACCGTCCTTGTGGGGACCCCTTGCGTTGTCGCGTGGGTGAAGGGTAGATAGGGGGATTCGGAAGGTCCCTGCAGGCAGGACAATAATGAAACGGGGTAAACATAGCCCCCGAGCCCACCAGTGGCAGGTTTGGTGGCTCACCACACACTCAGACGCCTTCTCGGGCGGAGCACGGCCCGGGAAGGCGTTCTATTTTCAGTCGAGTCATCCGTTGCAAACGGTAGGGAGGGGCGGAGAAAAAGAAAGCACTTTTCGGGAAACGCGCAAATAAACTAGGCGGCTTCACCGCACCCGCTGGTAGGCAGAAACGGTAAGGCCGCCCGCTCCCGCCCAAGGACAGAGCCATAGCCTCCGCCCTGGGGCCGAGCACTTTTTTAAAGGGAAGGCGCCCAGGCGCCACCCTCCTCTTACTAGCACAAAACGGTTGGATGCCAAAGATTATTCCGCAAAAAAATAAGGGGGGGTGCCTTGAGGGTTCGGACTGTCTTCTTCAAGAGACTTGCTAGTCGGCGGCATCCGGTGCGTCCTTCCAAATCAAGGACAACGAGGATTATTTCCATGCGACGTCAATCCCCGAATCTCGCCTTACTCCTCATCGGTGTCATAGTGGCGGGTTGTGTTCCCAAGTCGTACTTTGTAAGCGACAGTATCCAACCACGCACGTCAGAGGTTCGTGTGCTTTTGATGCCACCCGACATGGAACTATATGTATTAACGGCCGGTGGCTTGCTGGAACCAAGGGCGGACTGGACGGCAGCGGCGAGGTTGCATGTGACCGATGCATTAACAGAGGAGTTGCGGACAAAAAACGTCCAGCTGGTCCTCTACCAACCCTCGACTGATATGTCTTCAAAGGATTACGGGCATCATCAGCTCCTCAAGCTCCACGAGGCTGTAGGCGCGGCTATCCTGAAGCACAAATACATTCCCCGTTTTATGCTTCCTACAAAAAAGGACAAGTTCGATTGGAGCCTGGGGCGAGGTGTAAGCGTCCTATGTGAGGATTGCGACGCCCAATACGGCCTGTTTATCCATTTGAGGGATAGTTATTCGAGTGGCGGGCGCGTTGCGTTCATCATACTAGCAACGCTAGTTTCGTTCGGTCATGTTGTGCCTGGCGGTGGGACGCAAGTCGGGTTTGCCTCTCTGGTCGACCTCCAGAGTGGCGATATCGTCTGGTTCAATCGGTTAATCCGTGGAACAGGGGACTTGCGCACCCCCGAACCGGCACAGAATGCCGTGAAAGAGTTGTTAACGAATCTCCCGCTATGAGACTCGGTAAAAATATTGCTCGCTTGGTCCTAGTCCTCCTCACGTGCGCATCATGTGCGACGCCGAGGGGCAGTCCTGGTGCGCTGCCTGACATCAAGCCGGGTCAGCGCCCGGCACTGGACACAGAAGAGGCTGGGTTTTGGATGGTCATGGACCGTGTGGAGCAAAAGCTGAGAACCTCGGGCCGGCTCCTCACTGGTGCAGGCCTGACCGGTGCAGGCCTGGATGATGCAGGCCTGTCTGGTGCAGGCCTGGATGATACAGGCCTGTATTGGTATGTACGAGACATCGTCTGCAAGCTGGCAGGCCCATATTGCCCGGACATTCGCGTATACGTGGTGCAAACGCCACACTTCAATGCGACGATGGCCCCCAATGGTGCAATGCAAGTATGGACTGGACTGATTCTACGAGCCGAGAACGAGGCACAGCTCGCATACGTGCTCGGCCATGAGCTCGGCCATTACCTTCGCCGCCACACGCTTCAACGGTGGCGCGATGCCCGCTCCAAGAGCAACTTTCTGGCCTTCTTCCAGCTTGCAGCCGCTGCAGCTGGTGTTGGCTATGTAGGTCCCCTCGTGACCCTCATCGCTCTGGGCAGCGTGTACAAGTTCTCGCGCGATAATGAACACGAAGCAGATGACTTAGGGTTCGAACTGATGGTGAAATCGGGCTACGATCCGCGGGAGGCACACAGAATCTGGGAGGCTCTCGTGAAGGAGCGAGAAGCGGCCGAGGACCCGGAGCGATTTATATTTTTCGCAACTCATCCCCCGACGGAGGAACGGATCGAGACCCTTAAAGAGCTTGCAGAGAAAGCCCTAGCCGACGGAGGAGACGGGTTTGTCGGTAAGGAACGGTTTCTCGCCGTCACACTTCCGCTGCGGGCAACGTTCTTGCGCGATGAATTGCGTCAGAGAAAATTTGCAGGAAGCCAAGTGGTCCTCGACCGGCTGTTCGAGAGTGGCGTCGGTCTGGGTGAACTTCACTTTTTCCAGGGGGAACTTTATCGGTTGCGAGCTGAAGAGGGAGATGAGGACAAAGCGATCGCTGCCTATCAGACTGCGTCAGAGTTCGAGGATGCGCCGGCAGAGGCGCACCGGGCCCTGGGTCTCTTGTTTTTCCGGACTGGTGAAAAGGCAAAGGCCCGGGCCTCCCTTGAACGATATCTTGAAAGTCGACCAGATGCGGAGGACCGAGAAATGATCAAAACGTATCTCCACCAACTTGAGTGAGTTCAGCATGAAGCGAGCTGCAACGGCCTTTGCATTGGCGCTAATTCTCACCGGCTGCGTGGCCTACAGCCTGGTCGAACCTCGACGGACATCTATCGGGGATCTCTACACCGTCGACCCTCAAATAGCATGGAGTTCGACAAGCCAGGGGAAGGTTGAGGTCTGGACTGTCGATGGCCCAACACTTCAGGCAATTCGTTTCGTCAAGGGGCTCGAAACCGACGAAGTGCTGTTTGAAGCGAAGGACGAGGAGAAGAGACCCAAGTTCAGGAAGCATATGACACCGAGTGAAATTATGGAGTTCGTCGTCGACAGCTTGACCGTCGTCGGAGCTCAAAAATTACAGGCGACGAATCTCAGACCTGAAAAGTTTGGTAGTGTTCAGGGATTTCGATTTGAGATGAGGTTTGCTTCAAAGGAAGGCCTGGAAGAGCAAGGGTTCGTTATCGGGGCCGTTGTGGAGGAGAGATTACATCTCATCATGTACATGGGGATTAGGGAACATTACTACCCCAAGCACAAGGATCACGTCGAGCAAATTATACAATCAATACAGATGCAAGGAGAAGGAGCCTGATTTCCAGCCGGGTCAGAGTCGCCCGTGCCCAGGAGATGCAGCGATGAAAACCGGGGCAGGAATGGCCCCGAGCCCACCTCTGGCACAATCGACGGCGCACCACGCATCGAGACGCCCTCTCGGGCGGAGCACGGCCCTGGAAGGCGTCTAATTCTTATTTTTGGGAAGGCGCACGACCCAAGTGTGACCGGCGTCGGGCCGAGCTCAGACTAATCGATGGAGGATAAACTAAAGCGAACTGCGTTTCGCCCAGAACCCCTGATGCCTGGGGGTTGTAGGGGTTGTGACAACCTTGGTGAAAGAAGGCATTTCTTCAGGGAGGATGGCCTACAAGCATTTAACTTAACGGAGCGTTATGAGCGGATCACAAAGATGAAAGGTACAACGAGAAATATTGCGGGACTGATGGTTATCTGTGTGGTTTCGCTTTTCCTTGCTTCTTGCACAACAACACCAAGGAAAACGGATAACACCCCTGCTAAGACATTCGAAGCTTCGTTCGATGACGTGTACGAGGCGTCTATTAACGCTTTTCGTAATTTGGGATTGGAAATATTCAAGCGAATTAGAGACCAGGGCTACGTGGAAGGAGGCAGAAGGGAAAGTTGGCCTAGGGGTTCTGAGAGAGTGGGAGTTTTCATAGAAAGGACCGACCCCGCGAAGACCACAGTGAGAATCGACAGTCGTAAGGCCTTTGTCGGGTATGCATTTGCCAAAGATTGGACCGACGAGCTTTTCGATCAAATAGAGCTGGAGTTACACCGGATGAGGCGATGGAGGAAAAGGGGATAGGGCGATAGATGGCCTAGGCGGCAGTTTTATTTTTGGAAGGCGCGTGACCAAAGAGTGACCAACGTCGGGGGGAGCCTTGCATAAGAAGACATTTCTTCAGCTTGCAATGGCTGGCGGAGTGTTGCTGGTGCTCTCTGCCCTACTTAGGCCCTTCGTCAGTCATTGGCCTGGCTCCAGCGAACCAAAGAAGAAACCTGCCGTGACCGAAACCCGCCAATCTGCACTACCTCCAACCACCGCTCCCGCCAGGCAAGAGATTAGAGAGAAAGAGCTAAAACCTAAGCACGTGCAAAGTTTGCAAAACTCTGATGTTTTTTTGTCACCCCAGCACGATCTGCGCATTGTAATGAAAATGGACGACCTAAAGTCAGACCTTGCTCGCTATCATACAGTTTACTATGGCAATCATTTCAGATTAGACGAACTCGGTTGTGGTGACCCTCCATTGAGCTTCCGAATAAACAGGAAGCCCATGCTAACCTTATCCGGCTGGCTAAGGAAGAATGGTGCATACGGTACAAGGATAGCGTTGAATACGCACGTTTACGCAAAGGTGTACGGGACTTGTATTCGAGAGAATCCCAGTGTTCGCGTCCCTGTCAGGCTTATGGCGGATGTTAGTGAAATTGAAACTGCCAAGGACATAAAATTAACGGGCCAAATGTATATTGGCACGCTCATAAGATTCTTGGACCGAAGCTTTCCCCTGAGTGGCGATCTTCATCAACCTGTTCAATCGCTCAATGGACTGGTAGTCCAGTTAAAACCCGTACAGGGTGTAAACTTCGATTTCGGAAAACTTGAAAATGGCGCGTGGATTTCAAATGGTACAAAAAAAATAGTTCCTTTGATGCTAAATGCCGGTAGTTTCGGGGGTGAAAGCAGTGATAATCGTTATTTTATCGTCGATGCGTCTGTCGGGGGCGAGAAGCAGTTACTACCGTTCACTACAAAAGCAGAGCAAGTAGCCGATTTTGAGTGGGACCTCCCTATTTTTGACGATGCGACGATTGGTATAAGTATCGGGCCTGGTTTGTTTGGTAAGGTAGAGTCAGGCAGACCCGGAACGGGTGTATTCAATCATTTACTTCCGGTGCGCATTACCGGGGAAACAGATCACAAGGCCGGTAGAGCAAAATACGAGATAATTCTCGACGGTGCCGAAACGACCTTCGTGGCCTACAAAGGAACACCGGCGATTAAAGTAAAATTAACTGCGACTAGAGCTCGTGTTTGGAAGATCAAAGGAGGTCGCATTATCGGGACAGGTAAGGTGATCAAAGAAGTCCACGGGGATGTGGTGTTCGCGGAAGTAAAAGTTGAGGACGGTAGACTGTCGTTCAAAGTTGCCGACTTGGATATCGACCTTACGCCCTTTTTTGAATTAATCCCGATAAAGCTTTCGATCGGTGAATTAGAAGAGGCTTTGAATGGTGGCAAAATCGACCTTGCGAATGTAAAAACGGAGCATAGGTTCGAATTGCCTAGATGCCCCAATCTTGGATATGAAAAGTTTCAACCGGCAGGAGACCATCCATCGTGCGGTTATCGTTCTCGACATGAGCTGCCTGGGTACCTAAGTTTGATGGGGAATGATCGCCATAACGGAAAGGTGGGTACAAAAGTAAAACTCGATTTGGATTCTCTTACGGTTCGAAGATGGGGTGAAAGATTGCAAATGGGAATGAGGATGACGGTAGAAGATATAAGATTGGAATGACAAAATTTAATTCGTGGTCTTGGCGGGAATCAGAGATTGTCTTTCCCATCGCGTACCTGGAAGACACATAATAGACCCGTAGAACAGGGAGGATAAAGCAATGGTGAGGAGAGGTTTTACCGTGCTTGTTCGTATCGCGCTCTTCGTATTTCCTGCTTTTGTCATCGTTTCAAGCCTTTTAGCCCCTTACCTTGAGTCGAGACAGATGGGAATTGCCCCCTTCTTATACTGGATCTTGAGTCCCCTCTGCCATCAAAGACCCTCGCGGTCCCTCTGGATCTTTGGCTCGCCCATGGGGGTTGACGCCCGATGTTTTGCCTTGTACACGGCGTTCCTGCTCACCGGCCTGTCTTTGCGCTGCGATCTGGGAAAGACAAGATGGCGCATCGGGTTACTGCTTTTGCTCCCGATTCTCGTGGATGGGTTCACACAACTCTTCGGACTGCGGGAGAGCACGAATGTCTTACGGGTGCTGACAGGTGCCCTTGGAGGGATCGGATTAGGGCTGCTACTGTATCCGATGGCCTGGAAAGTCCGCGGGGGGCGGGTCTATCCGGTTAAGGCAGCATCGTCAAGGCTGTCGCTCAGACACGTGATCCCCGCCATGGTCACCATTAGCCTGCTCATCCTCTCCGTGGTGCCGCTTGCATCTTCCCGTGCACAGGTTCCCGATCGCCGATCGGTGATTATTCCGGAGGGCACGACGGTCGCCATCAAGGCGCTCGAGACCATCTCTTCCGAGACTGCCAAAGCGGGGCAGCAGGTCCAGTTCGTAGTGGTCCGGGATGTGACTGTGGATGAGGTCGTGGTGATCAAAGCGGGTGCCCCAGCGGTGGGGGAGGTGGTACGGGCGGCTCCAAGGAAGGCAGTCGGGCGAGAGGGGGAACTGATCCTGGCTCTCAGGTATGTGAAAGCCGTGGATGGTACCAACGTCCGGTTGAGAACCTCGATGACGGAGAAGGGCGAAGAGAAACTCACTTCAACAGTCGTCCTGAGTGTTGTTCTCTGCCCCCTTTTCCTCCTCACGAAGGGGGGAGAGGCGGCGATCCCAGCTGGGGCCGAGTACAAAGTGTTCGTGGATTTTGATACGGAGATCGAAGTGACGGCAAGACAAGAATCCTCTATTCCATTTCTCAAGGGGGTTAACGATGGATGAGGGGAGCGATAAACTCCCCGCAGGCAGTACCAAGATGAAACCGGGGTGACCATGGCCCCCCGGCCCACTTCTGGCACAATCGACGGCGCACCACACACTCAGACGCCTTCTCGGCAAAGCCGGGAAGGCGTTTTCGTTTTTGTGAAGGGGCAGGCCCGCAGAGATTTTCCGTAAAGGTCCGCGCTTTGGGGAGGGTGCCAAGGGCGTTGGGCACCTTCCTGGAAGGGGGGTGAGTGTTAGACTTGCCTAAGTTGAATAACCGAGTTGCCGTGCACCCGTGCCTGGTCATCCACGTGTCCATGCCCCAGGGGTGCTCTATCACCTGATGGCCCCGGGCAAAAATGGCCAAGCGGCGTACCTGGAGCCGGTCAACTATTAAGGTTTCCTGAAAGCCCCTCTAGACGATCCAGGGGCAGTATCCTTTTTATCGGAGCGCGAGGTTCGTGGAGATCCCCTGGACTGTCTCCTAGACAAAAATGTCAGTCACCCATTCGCCCTACTCTCTCGCAGGCATGATGTCCTGAGATCGCCGAGAGCGCCCGACTCACCTGATCTGGGTCGTCGGCGCCACCATACCCCCCCGGGGGGTGTCTAGCGGCGGGCCGGCGCTCCATACCGACCTGAGCCTGGCTTCTCTTTTACGCATACGCCTGCAGATGATGGATCCTTCGGACCTCCAAGCTAAGGATGACTTGTCTATTGGGGGTCACTACGTCAGATAATTGACCGCTGAGAAGGGGATGAAATATCCTCAGCGTTTCCGTTTCAGCCTGGCCTTCAGTTCTTCAAACGAAATAGTGGGCTGTTTTCGGCGTCTTTGGACCAACTTCCAAAACGTGGGATCGGTCTCGAGGATGACAGTCTCCCAGTCCTCACCCTCGACACCCACGAGGACCGCTGCAGGCTTTCCACGACGGGTGATGATCACCCGGTCCCCTTGCGCCTCATCGATGTATTCTTTGATCCTCTTCTGTAGGTCGCGAACCGTAACAGTTTTCATAGAATCTCCTCCGTCCTTTTCCCTGGAGGCTTCCTCCGGATCGCCCGGACATAAACGGTTTTCTCCGCCTCCGAAACGTCGTAAAACACACGATACTCTCCGACTCGCAGTTCCCAAACAGGCGGCTCGGCATCCCAGGGTGGTATCAGGTTCACTAGAAGCTTCCTGTTCCTTGTCGGAGAGGTCGGTTCGTGCGAAAGCTGCGTGTCAATGACTTCGAGAATGAGATTTCGGCGGTACGCCGAGAGCTTTTTCAGATCCTTTATGACATCCACGGCAAAGCGGACGGCGTACATGCATATAATATTGCATATGCAATGACTCTTGTCAACCGCAGATCCTGTCCTGGCTTTCACTAAGGCGGCGTAACCACTCCGTTTTGCGCGGCCCCTCGGCTTGGGTTACACTGTTTGCGACACACATACATCGCCAGAACCCGCGCCTCGTTCGTGGGAAGTGGGAAGAGTGTCAGACTTGCCTAAGTTGAGTAAGTACATTACGGTGCGACCATGCCTGGTCCACGGTGTCCATGCGCCAGGGCCTTGAATACGTGAATTCGTGGGGGGCAGCGGGTGCCAAGGGCGTTGGGCACCTGTCTGGGTGGACCGCCTAGTTCGTTAGGCACCCCCCGCGTTCCTCTCCGACCAAAGAGCCCACGGATAGCAGGCTAGCCGTCCTTTAGAATTCGCCACGTCGCTCACCCTCTCCTCAGTCCCTCCTCCCATTTTTCCCGCTGGCACCCCATTTGCTCAACGTGTGTCTTGCGAGATTGAAGATGTGGGGTAATGGGGCCCATCCTCTTGGCGAGTTCAGGATGTTCCGTGTTTATGGCTACGAAACAACCGGGTAAGAAAGATTTGTCGGCTGCCAGTGGAACCGATATGAAGGTAGAAGTGGCCTATGATGACGATGATCGAGTGGCATCGGCAGAAATTCTCGGGGAGAAGAAAACTGAAGCTCCCGCAGACGGCGAGGAGCAGGCCGCGACCGCCGACGACGATGATTGGGACCGGTAGGACATCGCGCCAAGAAGGGATCAAATCTTTTGTTGGCACATAGCAAATACATGGTTTGCCGCGAGGGCTCCTCCAAAAATGAGCCAAGAGCAGGTTTGACCCCATCTATGATCATGATCAGGATCGGGGTCGTAAGGGACGCCGTCTGCGGCGGCCATTGATCCAGGTGATCCCGACAAGATCAGCAATGGTTTCGAACTCTGGATCGCCGGTGACAACGATGGCGTCCAATATTATCGCAGTGGCAGCGGCGAAGGCATCAGCAAGCGAGAGAGAGTATCCCGCCTTCAAAAGGGCAGCCTGCCAGAGGATCTGGGGCGTGGTAGAGATGACCTGGATCGGAAGGGTGAGAAGTTGGGCAGCAAGGACCCTGGTCTGTTCTTCACCCACACGCCGGATGGACAGGTAATAGACCTCGGCGAGGTTCACTTCGTGAAGGAGCAACTTTTCACGCTCCCGGTTGGCCTCGACGAGAAGATCCTCGACGGTTTGAGCGCCCGGTTCGTCCTGAACCCAGGTCATGATGGCGAAGGAATCGAGCAGATTTTTTCTCTTCACGTTGGCGATCCTTTCGTCGCTCCCGTAAGAGGGCCCTGGTCAAAGAAGGACGACCTTTCAGGAACCCGCGGAGGGCCTTGATCGGATCATCAGGGACCGGTTCAATGCTCACTCTTTTATCATCGGCTAAGGTCACCAGGACCTTGTCACCTGGCTTCAGCCCAATCTTTTCCCGGATCTCCGCAGGGATGACGACCTGGCCTTTAGACGACGTTTTGACGATGGGCATGACGTTTACCTCTTTCTTCAAGGGTTAAACTCTTTATTAGATAGTATAACGCCCTCAGGAAACGGTGTCAAATAGAAGAAAGGCATCCATGCGAGAGCGGACGATCATCATGGAAAGGAGGGTTGCAACCGCCGAGCAGTCTCGCCTCCGTTTTCCAGGCCGCGGTTTATGATATGGTA
>JBHHYU010000103.1:0-9824 GCA_046757725.1 Binatia bacterium | reverse complement strand
ATATGGCCGAGACAATCTCGCATCAACAAGAGGGGTTTTTCAGCAGAATCAATACATGAGTGAATGGGTTACACCAAGCGACGGATATTTCTCCAGCGAGGGTTTAACATTGCACTTCGCAGAGTGGGGAGATCCGAAGCATGAAACCTTGATTCTAATTCATGGAAATAGGGACCAATGTTGCAGTTGGGACTTTTTCGTTGCTGCGTTATTCGCTATAGGATTGCATTTTTATCATGTAGTTACCTTGGATCTGCGCGGTCATGGGGATAGTGAGTGGTTACACCCCAGAGCGAAGCCATCGACATGAGGATTTTATCCTCGACTTAGCGTCCTTGGTCCGACACTTGGGAAAGGATTCGGTGACCCTCATAGGTCACTCCTTAGGGGGAAGCATCTCCATGCTTTTTGCCGGATCCTTCCCAACAAAAGTTAGGAAGCTTGTGCTGATCGAAGCAGCAGGTCCCCATGCGAGATCCGATGACGATGCCCCGGAGTTATTGGCTCGTTGGGTGGAGGGAGAAGCATCTCAGGCCGAAAACTCCTTCTACCTTCTGTTCCCACGATCCTGCGTCGACTGTGATAGGCAAAGTCAACGACCTGTTCTCGATTGCTTAGGGATGGAATAGAAAAGCTTGCTGGTTTCCTCGCAATCTCTCGCCGTCTCCGGTTTCATAGGTTAGAGCTTAACACCTTTACGCGCCAATACCCGGTGGGAAGTAAAGCTATCCGATTGTCAGCCCCTTTGTCAAAATTGTTCTCTGCCATTCAGCGCGATAAGCATCGCTGCTTGACACCCAGGCGTGGCTGAATTAGTGGTAAAGCGCCGAGGGGGTGGATGCTGAAGAAAAGTTAAATGGGCCTTTGGGATAACGACAGAAGGGGCCTATAGATAGGCGCTCAGACCTCCGAAGTGTTATCGATCAGTTGCATGAGTTAAGGGGAGGGAAGGCCGTAGAGGGTGCAGATTAGAACTAGAGATTGGTGCTATCACGGAGATATTGGAAGATAAGGAAGGACCGGTATTACTCTTTGACAAGATCAAAGAGTACATGCCCTGGTATCCGTATCCTGCGAAGTAAGTGAGTTGAGATACTCTTAGGCCCCGACACTAGTTGGAGGCAGTCATGGACTTTGAGCTACCTGAAGAAGTCAAGATGATTAAAAGCGTGGTGCATGACTTTGTCGATCGTGAAGTGATCCCTCTTGAGCGAACCTATCGTCCTGAGGGCGAAGAGATGCCTGATCATATTCTGAAACCACTTCAGGAGAAAGCTAAGGCCCTTGGATTCTGGCAGCTTGGCGTTCCCCAGGCGTATGGTGGGGCTGGCCTTGACCTGCTGACCCGCTGCGTCATAACCGAAGAGGTGTCTCGAAGCGTTGCCCTTCCCTTTCGTGGCAATGAACTTTTTGGCCACGAAGTACGGTCGGTGCTATTCCACTGTGATGAAGAGCAGAAAGAACGTTTTCTCTATCCGGTCTTGAGAGGGGAGAAGCGCGTTTGCTTCGCCCAGACCGAACCAGACGCTGGGAGCGACCCGGCAAGCATGCGGACTCGGGCTGTAAGAGACGGTGATCACTTCATTCTGAACGGTACGAAGCGTTTTATCACCGGAGCGGGCCGGGCAGATTTTGCCCAGGTCATGGCGGTGACGAACCCGGAAAAACGAGCCCGAGGAGGTATCACGTGCTTTATGGTGGAGATGAAAAGTCCCGGCGTCATTCTGGAGCGACAATGGCCTACCATGATGGGGGACGCCCCATGGCAGATCGTTTTCGAAGACGTCCGCGTGCCTGCAGCGAACGTGATCGGAGATATAGGCCAGGGTTTTTCGCTCGCACAGAAGTGGATCCAAGATGGGCGGATCCGGGGACACGGAGCACGTCCCTTGGGTATCGCTCAGAGGGCCCTGGATATGATGATCGACTATGCCCATGATCGCGAAACCTTTGGATGCCCATTGGCCGATCGCCAGGCCGTACAGTTCATGGTGGCCGATTCAGAAATAGAACTCCATACCGCTCGATTGTTAGTTTACGAGTGCGCCTGGCGCCACGACCAAGGTGCGGACGTCCGTAACCTTTCCTATATGGTCAAGATTACATGCACAGAGATGGCCAGCCGGGTAGTAGATCGATCACTACAGGTTCACGGTGGCATTGGGTTAACCAAGGATCTACCATTGGAATGGTGGTACCGGCAAGTACGGAGCATTCGGATCACCGAAGGTGCCACCGAGGTCCTACGTTGGAGACTTGCACAAAACCTTATGAAGTTGCGCAAACGACACTGATCAAAGCAGCAGGCTTCTCGCCACTCTCAGTATACTGACTCCTTGAACTCAGTTCGGCCGTGGCTCCCATAGTGCTTGTTGTAGTACTACTGCACCACCGGTTGACCGCCAGGGGTGTTTCAAACGATCTTGCCTAAACCAAAGCAACTACTCACACTCTCGGTGTGACTTACCCGGAGGCTACACTAAACGGTCGTGACCCCAGACCCGAGCTAATCCGGAGCCAACCGTGGCCCCAGACGGACGGTGTCGTTGCCAAGGAAACCATCTCCCAATGGCGCGAGGAAGAGATTTTAAAGTAACGCAGAGGGACAAAGATAACGAGACCTAATATTTTTCTTCTTACTGAAAACAACCACCTCAACTCACATCTAAAACTTATTCTCCTTTACTGTCGGAGGGGCTTACGACAGCTGTTCTGACGTCAGGGGTAATCCCGATAAGAGGCATCTTGCGCGCTTGATGGGTTCTCATTTTTCGCTATTGTATATTCTGGTATAGTTCCAGTGATTGCGGAGGACGAGTTTGAGGTAGAGGCGGGTTTCTCCGTAAGGAATTCGTTCGATGAATTCCTCGTCATCATTTACGATGATCTGCTTCTCCCATCGGGCCACAGCCTGTTTGCCGGCATTGTACGCGGCGATAGCCTTGACCAGATTGTTTGAGTAACGCTGTAGAAGTTCCTTGAGGTGGCAAATCCCGAGCATTAGGTTGAGGTTGGGCTCAAAGAGCTTGTTTGGTGACGGTGCGGTCAGTCCTAGTTGCGCAGCTGTCCGGGCTGCAGTGGAAGGGAGAAGCTGCATTAGACCATAGGCGGCTGCCGGGGAAAGGGCCTTCGGATCGAAAAGGCTCTCCTGGCGAATCAGAGCTAGGATAAGATAAGGATCGAGCTTTTTGTCCTTGGCTACCTTTTGGATTGTTTCCCAGTATGCCAACGGGTATCGGAAACCGTCTACCGTAGCTGAAAAGCGCTGCATCTGGTTTGCCAGGGGAACGCTCCGGTCAAAGGCTTCATTTCGGGCGTACTCTTGCATCAGAATAATCTTTAGCGGCAGGTCGTTGCTCTTGAGATTTCTGATTTGATCCAGCTCGGTGACGGCTAATTGTTTTAATGCAAGTTGCGTTAGTGCCTGGGCCCGAGACAAATGAAATGAAACGTGCGGCCTCGGTGTAAAAGCGGCCTCGGGCGTAGGAATGGGGCCGGTCGTTCTCTTGCGCTCCACGCTTTCGCCCAATCGGGCCAGCCTCTTCGTTGCGCGTCCCGTATAGTAACCCTCATCCTCTTCGTTCAGGATCTGGAGAAAAATGCGCTTTGCCTCTCCAGTCCGTCCTATCTTCTCGGCGGCGCGTCCCTGCCAGTACAAAGCTGCGGTTTGGTAACGTTTCCCCCCTTTAGCTGCTGCGAGACGTTTCCAGGTTGAGTATGCGCTCCTATAATCGTCTCGTAAGTAATGCATCCATGCCAATCTCCATAAGGCCCTCCGGCCAAATCGGCTATGAGGGAACCTTTTGGAAAGGTTCTGATAAATGCGTAATGCCTCTCTGGGTTGGCTTAAGGATTCGTAGATTCGTGCGGAGGCAAAATTCGCGATACCTCTGTAAACGCTCCTCGGATAGCGCTTCATCAGTTGCCGGAAATAGTCGAGGGCCTTGATGTTTTCGTCACGATTCCATGAAATCTGCGCAAGGCGGAAAAGGGCCATGGGAGCTTCAGAGGTCCTGGGATATTTTTCAACAATCTCTGAAAGGAGGGGTATGGCTTTTCTTTTTTTCCTTGTGTTTCGATAGATCCGCGCTAGTCCCAGAAGAAACGATGGACGGAGCTTGCCCTTGGGGACAAGATCGAGAAGCCTGTGATAAACTTTTTCAGCCTCCCGGTATGTTCGTTCCCGTAAGAGCATGTCTCCCTCCGCCGATAATGCTTGCGGCGTTTTTAGACCGAAAAGTTGCGGATGTTCTTTCCTTAATTTTTTGACTGCCTTCCTGGCTTTTGTGGCCCATGGTGAAAGAGGTGAAACCTGGCGCAGCTCCTGGTAAAGGGAATAGGCTCGGTTGGAATCTGTCCGGATCTCGTGGATCCGGCCTAGAAGAAAAAGGGCTTCATCTGAAACCTCTTCTTGAACTGTTTTTCTGGCTCGCAGCGCACGGAGTCTTTCAATCGCCTGGTCATAGTTTTGTTCTTTCAGGGAAAGTTTTGCTAACCGAAGCTCCGCCGGAGTAGACCAGACACTTCGAAGAAAGTGGTTCTTGAGTCGGGCAAAATAGTTTCGGGCGCGACTTGCATCATTCCGTTCGAGAGAGATTGTACCCAGGAAATAGAGACTGTAGTCTTCCAAAAGAAATTCTGATCCTAGGGTTTTGCGGAAGAGTTCCTCCGCCTGAGAATGATGACCGTGGGTGTATAGTGCATAGGCTTCCGAGAAATGCTCGCTGGGACGCTTCTCCTGGGCGAGCAGGAAAAGGGGAAGTAGGAGCGAGAAAAAGAAGAGGGAGGAGACTAAGATTGCTCGCATAAGTTCCAACAGAGTTTAGCGAAGGAGAAGAATCGGTTCAAGTTAGACGCCAGGAAACATCTTCGGTAGGATAAAGGTTTAAGAAGATGGTTGATCTTGTTGAATGAGAATGCGACGTGGATCGACAGGAAAACCGTTAACATGTATCTCGTAATGGAGATGGGGGTTTGTACTGTATCCGGTATTTCCGACGGTCGCAATTTGTTGCCCCTTGCGCACCCGTTCTCCTTTTTTTACTTGAGCCTTCGATAAATGTAGGTAATGGGTCGTGATCCCTTGGCCGTGCTGCAGGATTACATTCCGGCCGTTCCCGTTGCTTGCACCGACGGATTTCACAACCGCGTCTCCTGGGGCGTAAACAGGCGTCCCCTTCGGCTTTGGAATATCAATTCCGGAGTGGAACTCAGGCTTTCCCGTCCACGGGGAGAGCCGTTTCCCGTACCCAGAGCTAACCCGACCCTGTATGGGCCACTCAGTAGGGATGGATGCGATAAGTTGCTCGATCTTACTCTGAAACGAGGCGAGGCTGGTTGCGAGGTCAGCGACTACATACTCCCCATTTTGAGACGATCTCTGTACAGGAGGCAGAGAACCCTTGATGTTTTTTTGAAGCTCCCTCCAATGACTGAGAAGTGCTTGGACATCCTGGGCCTGCTTTTGCAGAGCTGAGAGTTGTTCTTTCTGTCCCTGAACCTCGGCTCTGGCCTCCTCAAATCTTTTTTCCTGAATTTTCATGGATAAATAATCGCCCATGATCCAGGTAGTGACGCCTATCAAAATAACTCCGCACCACACGAGACAGCGAATCGATTTGTGTGACAGGACAAGACTACGTGTCCGTGTTCCACGCCAAGGAAGAATAAGAATCGAGTATCTTCTTTCCATGCTGCGATACCTTTAGGAACTTTTCTGGGCGGCCCGAACCTCTCCACCTTTCATCTTACAGTGTCCGTCGAAAACTACCCCCTCTTCCAACACCAGCACTGGGGTTAATATGTCGCCGAAGACGCGGGCGGTGGCCCGAAGCTCGACCCGTTCTCGGGCCGTAATCGTGCCGGTGATATGGCCGCTGACAAGGGCTACACCTGCTTGTACCTCCGCCTCAACCCTCCCTGTTTCACCAACGAGAAGGTTTTCCGAGGATAGTAGCTCTCCCTGAAATTTCCCGTGTACAACCAGCGTGCCGGCTGAAACAAGGCGACCATTTACTTCACAACCCTTGTCGATAACGGATGTTGTGGCCTGCTCTGGTTGTGAATGGTTACCTCTCCAGCGCCACATGGATTTTCTCCCTTCTGTTAGTACCAATGTACACAGCCATAAGGGTGTCTCTCAGTCGGGCAAATTCGCCCTAGTATGGTTATAAGGCCAGTGTAACCACAACAGATGAAATTTCTAAGGCAAAAGTCCGGTTATAATATCCCTGCTGTTCCAGCGTTGTCAAATTAAAAGCGTAAGGGGTCTGGCTGCTACCGGATGAAGAAATTGTATACGGAGGGAGGGGGTCTATCTCTTGACTTTTCAAGTTTTGAACGGCTAGGAAAGATAAACATGGCACCGCTGGTTAGCGTTATTATTCCCGCCTACAATCGCCGGCTGATGTTATGCGATGCGGTCGATTCTGTTTTGAAACAGAGCTATAAAGAATTTGAGCTTATCGTGGTGGATGACGGATCGACAGACGGGACGGTCAATGAGCTGTCAAGATACGGCGCTCGGGTCAGGATATTGTCGCAACCGAGACGAGGCGTAGCAGCTGCGCGCAACCTCGGAGTCCGCTATTCTTACGGCAGATACATAGCCTTCCTCGATTCTGACGACCTGTGGCGGCCGAGGAAGCTGGAGATCCAAGTGGCGTTTATGAAGAGAAATCCAGTGGTTCAAATCTGCCAGACGGAAGAGATCTGGGTGCGGAATGGAATAAGAGTCAACCCAAAAAAAAGACACCGCAAGTTTTCAGGGGATATCTTTCGGGCGAGCCTTGATCTCTGCCTGGTTAGTCCATCAGCGGTGATGATGACGAAAAAGTTATTCGAGGAGTTGGGGGGATTCGATGAAGCCCTTTTAGTCTGTGAGGATTACGATCTCTGGCTTCGTGTGGCTGTGCACAATCCGGTCCTTTTAATTGATGAGCCCCTGGTCGTAAAAAAGGGCGGGCACGAAGATCAGTTATCGCGCGCTACGTGGGGATTGGACCGGTTCCGTATCCTAGCTCTTCAAAAACTGCTTCGCAGCGGTGTTACGGAAGAAAAAAAGAATCAGATTATTAAGGTCATGGCCAACAAAATAGCGATTCTTGCTCAAGGTGCCAGGAAGAGAGGCAGAGAAGATAAAGCTTTAGGTTATGAAGCGTTAGGGTCCGAATTTATTGAGGAAATAGGCTATGATAAATGAGCGAATTCTAGATTATGGAAAGCAGAAAGAATTGCCCCAAAGAACACTGGACCGTTGGCTTGACTTAGCTGAGGATGACCAGGAGGCTCTTTTGCGGCTCGCACAAGGACTGAATTTAGGGAAGAACCACCTACGGGATTTCCTGGACTGGCTTGAGGAAATCTCGCTGCGCGACGGAGTGACTCCGAGTAACATCCTAAAGCGGGAGCCCTTTATTCGGATTACATCGGATCCACGTTTGGGCCGGGGCGATAGGCTGAAACGCATCAAGGAGGAGATGAGACGTATCAGATTCCCCCGGTTGAGTCAGCTCGAGGACGAAATCAACAAAAGGATCCGTGGCCTTAAGCTGCTGCCTCAGATCCAAATGACTATTCCCTCCGGTCTGGAGAGTGGGGCATTAACAGTCTGTATAAAAGCGAGCAGCTACGAGGAGTTAAGGAAGCTTGTTGGAGAAATTGGGCAGGCTTTGGACAGGGAAGGTATGAAAGAAATTTTTTCTTTGCTGAGGGGAGAAAGTGATGGTGGAATTTGAGCCCGAAGAAGTAGTCGTAGAGATCGGGTCGGAGAATAGCCCCATTTTCAGAAACCTAAAGAGCGCTTTCCCAAAAGTCCCTTTTACCTATGTGGATGGTCCGGAAGCTTCTAGTGCGCCTCTATTCGCCTCAAGTGATCCTTTTGGGGAGGGAAAAAAACGGCTCCACTTAATGCGTCATAGGGGGAAATTTCTGAAGAAATGTCCCGGAAGCGAGGGACAGGTATGCTGTAACTATTTTGTCATCAATTTCGCTAGCAACTGTCCGATGGAATGCAGCTATTGTTATCTTCAGGAATACCTTTCTCAGAATCCGGCACTCAAAGTCTTTAGCAATGTAGACGACCTTATCGACGAGGCCGGCACGATGCTGAGCCGCCACCGTCGCATTTTCTTTCGCATTGGTACCGGGGAGATAACGGACAGCCTTGCCCTCGACCCTTACATCGGTTTTTCCGCTGAGGTCATTCCCTTCTTTGCGGAGCAGCCGAATGTCTTGCTGGAGTTGAAGACGAAAAGCGACCAGGTTGATGGTCTGTTGGATTTGAATCCCAAAGGCCGGGTGGTTGTCTCCTGGTCGATGAGTCCCCAGAAAGTGATTGAGATAGATGAACACTTGACGGCTTCCTTCGATGAAAGGCTCAGGGCGGCCTGCCGCTGCCAGGAAGCAGGATATAAGTTAGGGTTCCACTTTGATCCAATGATTGAATATCCGGGTTGGGAGAACGACTATCAGGAAATGGTCGAGAAGATATTTGCCGTGGTGGATCACGGCAGGGTTGCCACCCTCAGCATGGGTGTACTGCGCAATACCCGCGGCCTGCAGCAAATCATTCGAGATAGGTTTCCTTCAACTCGGATTCTCTCGGGAGAACAGGTTCTTGGTTCCGACGGCAAGATGCGTTACTTTCAACCCCTTCGGGTCGGGATGTATCGGAAAATGCTCCGCTGGATCCGCCGCGTTGCACCGACGGCTTTTGTCTATCTCTGTATGGAATCCAGGGAGGTATGGGAGCAGGTTTTCGGTTTTGTGCCGAGTTGTGAAAAAGAGCTTGGTAATCGATTGGCGGCACCAGGTCTGTAGATTCTCGGCGGAAACGACATCGGTTGTGTTATCTTTTGTTGGGCTTTCCCCTGATTTACAGTTAATGAGTGAACTAGAAGTTAACAGGTTATGGTCAACGACGATTGAGTCAAACCATCAAATCAACGGTCAAGATAAATGTCCATGACTAGCAACAGACCGATAGGGGTGTTTGACTCGGGTATAGGAGGCCTTACCGTATTGCAGAGGATTATGGAGGTCCTTCCGAGAGAAGATACGGTTTATTTGGGGGACACCGCCCGATCTCCGTATGGCACTAAGTCGGTGGAAACAGTCCAGCGCTACTCCTTTGAAAATGCCGAGTTTTTGATTGAGAAAGGAGTTAAGCTGATTGTGGTAGCCTGCAACACTTCAACGGCCATAGCCCTTGATTCCCTGAAAGAGCATTTCTCCGTTCCAATCATTGGGGTAATCGATCCTGGCGTCAGGGGGGCATTGGAGCGAACGAGGAATAAAAAAATTGGCGTTATCGGGACGGCTGCTACAATGCAAAGCGGCGCTTATACCAAAGCCCTCAAGGCACAGGGGCCCGGCGTCGAGGTGTATAGTCGTGCCTGTCCGCTTTTTGTACCTCTAGTGGAAGAGGGATGGCTGGATAACTCGGCAGTTAAAATAACCGTGGAAGCCTATCTTGGGAGCCTAAAACGCAGCGGCATAGATACGTTGATTCTAGGTTGTACCCATTATCCGCTACTCAAAAAGGCTATTCGTCGATTTATGGGACGAACAGTTAAAATGATTGATTCAGCGGAGGAAACCGTCAAGGACGTGAAGGAGATTCTACGGGAGACGTGTGCTGAGCGGGCGAGGGGTAGAGGGACACCGAGCTTCTTTGTTACAGATGCCGCAGATCGGTTCGTGAAGGTAGGGCAGCGCTTTCTCGGTGAGGAAGTGGATTCCGCGGTGAGAATAGAGCGTTAGCCGGTTCCAACGATTTAATCGCTACGGGTTAATTCCCCGCAGCTTGCTGGGTAAAAACAGCT
>JBHHYU010000102.1:0-10006 GCA_046757725.1 Binatia bacterium | reverse complement strand
CCGTGTTGCTAACGCCTTTGGGACTCTATATGCTACGAGCGGAAAAAAAGAGCCGTAGCTAAACGGCAGGCTACCGGTCATGCACCATTAACGAACCAACACGAGCCGTCAATCCTTTAAGGAGATGCAACATGCGGAATTCAAGCTGGGAGCCACCTCAATTTATTCCCCGTGAACAAGTCATTAGAGACTCTGAGTCAGTTTTGGCGAAGCCTGATATCGAGATCCGCCAGCATGAGGATCTTTTCCGTATTCGAGCGTTGGGTATGGACTGGGACATAGGGGCCATGATCTATGAACCGGAAGAGGCGGCCAAGATCCCGCACGGCGCCGACGGAAAAAAAGTGGGAGTTTTCCTCCTCTCGGGCGGCTCAGGCGATTACAAATCCATGGAGAAACTCGCAACCTTGTTGGCAGGGAAGTTCGGCTACAAAGTAGCGACCATGACCTATCCAGGGAGGTTGTATTTACAGAATTCAAGTAGAGATTGGCCAAATGATACCATTCATCCGGACGGAACAGTGAGAACCCCCATATGGAAAAAAGACGAGCTGATCACCCCCGATCAATACGACAGGGTTCAGGATACATCCATCAAAAACAGATATGGGACGCGGACCCTTGCAAAGGCAAAACCTGAGACAAACTTTTATTACCGCATGGCGGGTTGGCCGGTCGCCTTTGAGGAGGGGGGGAAAGAGACTATGCGACGAAACCTTCCGGAGAGTGAATATTCCATCTACGTCCACGGCCACTCAACGGGGGGGCCATTTGTATGCATGCTCAGCCAGCGTGTCCCAAATGTCGCAGGCGCCATCGCAATAGAAAACTCGTCATTTGGATTTATCGGGCAGGCAAAGCTTGCCTGGGGCGGGTCCCTCGGTAAGGTGGTGGGGTATGATACTGGTCCAAAGACGGAGACGCGCCGCACAGACCCGTTTAACGATCTGTACATACGCACATGGCGGGATAAGGCCCGGTATCTGGGACCGGAGGCTCTCGGGCAGCAGGGGCCGGGGGCCTTGATGCGCTTGCCGTCGCTTATGGAGGCCGTGTTTGAAGCCTGGGATAAAGAAAAAATGCGACCCCAGTTTAAGGCGGAATATATCATCACGGATAACATCGTAGCATCTTTGACTGAAGCTGCTGAGGTCAGCGCGAAGCGTCTGAACATGAATCGTGAGGAAACCGCGGTCCTGGTCAAGCGGTACTTAGGATACCCAAGAAATTTGTCAGGGCCGGGGGTCAAACCGGTTCCCCCATTTCTTTTCGGTATCTCCTTAAACAGTCGCGACCATACACCGGAAGGGTACAAGGAGATCGTTATTCCTATGTTCAAGGCTATGAAGCCCCCGCCGAAAGTCACCGTCACTCAATTTGGTGCCGGGGTCCATGGCTATATGGTGGGGGAAAAGGATCTGCCGATGGGCATCGGACCGGCTGTGGCAAAATTTTGGTATGATACCATTATGGGCGGATTTTTTGTTGCCTAGTCGTCTTAGAGTTGAATGAAGGCAATCAATGCCGTCAGGAGCACCATCCCATGACATCGACCCCGACGTTTGAAACCCGCGGGGCCAATCAAAGCAAGCTTGTGCTTTCCCTCTTTGAAAACCCGATCGGTTTTGTCCCCGCGCCAGGCCACGGGAGTTCCTAATAAAGGGGCATTAGAAAACAAAGCGAACTTAGTCTGTGATCAAAGGGTTCCAACTTCCCTTCCTTGTGGGGAAGGTAAGGGCCGTCTTCAATCGTTTCAGAAAAATGGGTCGGGATATCTCTCTTGCCCCGAGGCTGATGAGGTGTTGAGAGGTCACCTGAGCGTCAATCATATGAAAGCCCCACTCTCTCAGCTGCCGGATTAAAGCGGCCAAGGCTACTTTTGAAGCATCGGATTTACGAGAAAACATCGATTCACCAAAAAAGCACCTTCCTAGGGAGACACCGTATATGCCACCCACCAGTTTTCCATCAAACCAGGTCTCTGTAGAGTGGGCGAAACCAAGTCGATGGAGGTTTATATAGGCTTTTTGCATTTCCGAAGTGATCCATGTGCCCTGTTCTCTCTTCCGAGGGGCCTCCGCACAACCCTGAATGACAAGGCCAAACGCCTCATCAAAGGTTACTTTGAATTGCCCGTTTCGGATGGTTCGGCCTAGACGCCGGGAGATATGGAATCCGCTAAGTTCGAAGATTAAACGGGGATCAGGGGACCACCACAGTATGGGCTGCCCTTCCGCATACCACGGGAAGATTCCCATCTGATAGGCCAGGAGCAGTCGTTTGCTACCCAAATCTCCGCCAACAGCCAGCAATCCGTCTGGTTCAGCATGGTCTGGTCGGGGAAAGATAATTTCATCGTTCAGTTGATATATCGGCATAGACCGCGATCATCACCTTCTTCGACATTCTAACCTTTACAACAGGAATTTTCACCCCAGTTTTGAACTCTTGCAAGACCCTTAGCTAAAGTAATATGGTTGAACCGTGGGAGGCCGGGGACGTCCTTGAAGGGAGAGACGATGTTTAAAAGAATCGATCATGTGGCGCTCCATGTCGCGGATCTCGAACGCTCCGTTAGTTTTTACGAGAAATACTTCGGTTTCGAGAGGTATTTCCAGCATGGAGGATCGGGAGGACAGCAGATTGCTTATCTCAGGCTCGGAGACACGGTCTTAGAGTTGACCCACCGTTCCGATGGATCCATGACCGGTTTTCATTTTTGCATGGAGACAGAGAGCTTCGATGAGGCCGTGGAAGCATTACAGAAAAATGGGCTGGAGATGCTTAGGGCTCCTCACGATACCGCTGCCAGGCAGCCAAGAGAAAAGGGCTGGCGTCGGGTAGTGTTCCGGGGTCCGGATGGAGAACAAATAGAATTGAGGGGATAAGGACGAAGGCGAGAGGCGGTAGGTTTGAGTAGGAATGACCTTTCTGTTACCAGCCGCCTCCCGTTTGTCGCTTGAGACCTGAAAATGTCTCACAAAGAACCATCAACGTTACAGGTCACTTGCCCATGCTGTGGGTCTGCTCTGACTATTGACGCATCGTTACCCGCAGTCCTTGAGCACAAGCTTCCTGCCAAACCCTATGCTGTGACTCAAATGAAGGACGTCCCCATTGCAGTAAAGGAAGAGGCGAACCGGCGCGATGAGAAGTATCAGAAGATTTTTGAGGCGGAAAAGAGCAAGGGAAAAGTGCTCGAAAGAAAATTCCAAGAGCTCCTCAAAAAGGCCAAAGAAGAGCCGATCGAGAAACCTCTGAAAGATATCGACATAGATTAGAAAGCCTTGTGCCTGCTGTTCTTGCGAACCCCGAACCGCAAGATTCCAACCATCAAGTTGACTGGATAATCACATCGACCAGCGCCGGACACCCATCCTTTATGACCTTGAGGGCCCGTTCCAATGCAGGGCGGATCTTGTCCGGCTCCTCGATCGGCCCCTCCCCTGAAATACCGAAAGAGCGAGCCAGAGCGGCAAAATCCACCGGCGGTTTCTCCATCCTCATGGCAACTACTTTGTTCTCTGGCGGACGACCGCGGGCTAATGTAATCTTCTCTTGGTGTTCCTCGTCATTATAGTAAGTCCGGTTATTTGTCATCACGGTCAGCAGCGGGACCTCGGTGTTGGCCGCAGTCCAAAGGGCACTTGGTGTAAAGAGGAAGTCCCCATCACGCTGCAAATTGATACATACGGTTCCTGTCCCCCGATGAACGAGTGACGCACCGACTGAAGCACCCGGTCCGTACCCGAGTCCCCCACCACCATAACCTCCAAGAAAGAGCCCCGGCTTGTTCCAATCCCACAAACGGCTCGGCCAACCCCGAAGTTTTCCACTGACCAACAGCCATGATTCTTTCTTGATGGATTCCCAGACTTCATGGGCCAAGCGTGGCGGAGAGATCGGTTTCTCATCCCAGCGGCGCTTGAGTTCGCTTTGCCAGTGTGCCCGAATCTCGTGATGCTGGACAGAAAAATGCTTTTCTCGTTGTTCAACGACGCCCTTAGTAAATCTTCCTTGCCTCTTGATCTCTTCGACCAATGCCGGAAGAAAAGCTTGTGTATCGGCCGTGATCGCAAGGTCCACGGGCGCCAGTTCTTGGACCTCGGTAGACCATCCGCGTACGGCCAGGTCGGCGAGAGTGACGTGGATCACCTTGCAATCGGGCTTTAACCCCATGGTCGAGCCTCTTGTTTTTGGTTCATAGCGCGCCAGGGCACCGTACATGTCCATGATATCGAGCCCTAGGACAACGTCAGCTTGTGCAACCAATTCTTTTTCTTTGCCGGTCAGGTTAAAGGAGTGAGTATTGGGGAAGTTGAGCCTTGCACCACAGTCGATTACCGGTATGGCCAAGAGATCAGCCAGTTCGACGAGACTCAGCACGGAGGAATTGTTTCTTCCCATGTAGTCGGCCAGGATAACTGGAGTTTGCGCCTCTGCGAGAAGTCGTGCAGCCTGTCTAATAGCGCCACTATCCGCTTGCAGTGGAGCCGGAGGTTGGAAGCGCAACGGATCCGGAACCGGAATCTCTTTTTCCAATGGAGCCTCTTGGTGCTCCACATCGAAGCAGAGATAGACTGGCCCTTTGGGTTCTGTCACCGCCACGCGGTAACCCCGCATCAATGTGCTAGGGATTGCTCCGACGCCACCTGGTTGATCATCCCATTTGACAAAGTCACGCACAAGATTTCCCTGCACCAGCGCGCTATGAATCCAATCAATCCACGGCCGGCGGCTGCTTGCATCCATCGGGCCGGAACCACCCAGCACCAGGATAGGCGTTCGGTCACACCAAGCGTTGTAGATTGCCATCGAGGCATGCTGTAGACCAACGACGTTGTGAACAATGGCCGCCATCGGTTTGCCCGCGGCCTTGGCATAACCATGAGCCACGGAGACAGCGATCTCCTCGTGGCAACAAAGGACAGTCTCAGGATTGCGGTTTCCGTTGTAATTGACCAATGAGTCGTGAATCCCACGAAAGCTCGAACCCGGGTTTAATGCGATGTATTCGATACCGAGAACCTTTAAAAGAGCTACGATAAGATCCGAACCGTAACGTGGAGTGCAGTTCTCCCCCATATCAATCTCCCATCAATCGATACACAGGGCCACGAGTCAAATTACACGTAACTGTGCTTAGTTTGAGTGAGGCACGAGCGCTTTAACCAAACCTGTTTCGTACAAAATAGAAAGGTTTCCCGTAGCACAATACTCTCAAGGCGAGTAGACATTTTAGTATATGGGGGGCGGGGAATCGGCGCAGGGCTACCGTCTACACCTCACCGTGTTTTTGCCCTCAGCTTCTCGATGAGGTTCTTGAATGACGATTTGTTGATCACCCGGTTAAATTGAGACCGGTAATTATTGACCAGGCTGATGTTTTCAACTACCAGGTCATAGACTTTCCAGCCCTTATCTTCGAGTCGTGCCTTATACTTGACTGAAAATTCCTCTCCCTTTTTGGTCACGACCTTGGAATTGACTTCCGCGTAACTGTCGTCAACCCTTTGGCCCATAAAAACGACTTTCTGATCGTTATAGAGACTAACCTTGCTCGCATAAGTTTTTTCCAGAAGTGCGGTAAAAAGTTTAACGAACTCCTCTCGCTCTTCTGCGCTACGGCGCCTCCAGTGAGCCCCTAACGACCGCTTGGCCATCTCCTTAAAGTCAAAAACGGGATAGACAATCTCCCGTAACCGTGCAATAAGCTCCTTTCTATTTTCCTTCCCCCTGAGATTGTCCTCGTTAAGCACCTGCAGTCCCTTATCCACGGCAGAGCTGATCTGATCCATAGGGTCTGCCGCCCAAAGAGACAAAGGAATCCATAGAAGCCCCATTATGCCTAAAACGAACCACACGGTAGTTTTGTTTTTCACGTTCTTTTCCTATTCTTCAAGAAATGAGTCCCACCATACCGATAAAGGCGGATGTAAGGGTGCGCAAAAGGGAATGTTAAACTAATTATATCAACCACGGGAGTTAAAGCCCCGCAGCCAACTAAAGGGAAGACCGCTGTTTCTCTTTTTTTTGGAAACCCCGTCGAGTTTGCGCCCGCTGTAAGCTACAGGGTTTCCTAATAATCTCGAATAATTCTTTTAAAGCGCCCTCTCTTAAATATCTTACGATACTTATGGCAAAAGTGCAAATAGGTCACCGCCGCTTTGATGTATCAGACTGTCTGTAATGTTTAGGGGATAGGACCGGGAAGAAGAGAGAAACGACTTTCATCAATGTCCTAGGAGCGACGATCTCAGGCCGAGATAGCCTATCTCCCTAAGAGATAGTTCGTGAGCCTTTGGGGTCCTGTTATCAGAATTTTGGTATGATCCTTACCGCCCATACAAATTCCTAGTTGTCACAAAAGCATTTACTTTTTGACAGTCTTGATAGCTGCAGCGATCTGGCGACTAAGATTGCCCAGCGCCCGGTTCATGGCGGAAACCGTGCTCTTGTAATTCATTGCCTCTGTGGACTCCTTAACGCTTGATTTTCTGATCATTAACACCTTTCTTTTGTTCTTCCCGGAGATAGACCACCGCGCGATGAGCGAAACCTCCCCGCCTGAGGTCCCTTCAAAGCGTGTCACTTCAACCCTCACCTGGTAATCGATGGGTGTCGAACGATTCCAAGGAAAAACAGCTATATGATCTGTGGGGATCAGGACGGATAGATTCTCTGCGAGAACGTTGGCAAAACTGTTTTTAAGGGGCTCTGCCCAACGATCGAATTCAGCAATGCCAAGCTCATTGCGACTCGCGCGGGTCACGATCTGTGGCCGGTCAAGATACTGCGGCAGCTCAATGGGACCAACACCGATTGCGATACTGTGGGCGCTGGGTGTAAACCCTGTTTCGACCCTTGCCGCGGGGAGTGAGGCCAAAACATAGTAACTCGTGGGCTGGGTGGTGGCACAGCCTCCGAGCGAAATCAGGGAGGCACCGACAGCCACGGCCAAAAGCCTACAATTAGGACGTCGCATCATTGATCCCGTGTCTCCGTCTTACCGTAAAGCAAGGCATTCGGGTGTCGCTCAAGATAATCGGCCAGGACTCGGATAGACCGAGCTGCAGTCGAAAGCTCCCTGAGGGCATTAGCGAGAGCCTGGCTCACTGGTGAGTCATCTTTGATAACACTGTCTACTGTTGAGAGTGACTTTTTCGCTTGCGCCATGGTAGCACGAACCGATTTGGAAGTCTCCTGGAGACTGGACGCCAGCGCCTCGACCCGGTCATCAATATTCCGCACCGCCTGCTGAACATTCGTCAGGGCTCCGTGAGCTGCATCGGAGGTATTTTTCATGCTGGTTGCCAAAGGCGCAATCTGCGCATCAAGATTCTTAACCAGTTTCTGCAAGTCCGTCATGGTTGTGTTCAGGGAGCGAATGGCCTCTTTCAGCTCAGGCGAGTTAACCAGTCGGTTTAAACCTTCAACGGTCGTACTCGCCGACTTCATAAATGGCTCGAAGTTGATCTTCTCGAGCCGGGCCATGATTTTTTTCACTGTTGACTGCGCCTCTTCAAAGGCGGTAGGTAAGGTCGGAATTTCCTTGTATCTGGACGCTGCGGGCTGGACGAAGTTTGCGGGGCTTCCGGGATGAAAATCGAGGTCAATATAGAGTAGACCCGTAACCAAACTCTGCATGGCCAGCTGTCCCCGAAAACCGCGGTGAATCAAAGATTCAAAGACGGCAGGGTCGGTCAACGCAGCACTGCTGGCACCCCTACTGGTCAACTTGTCCAAATCAATTTCAATGATCACAGGGATCATGGGAACTCCCGTCTCCGCGTCCAGCGCCAGTAGAATATTGGTAACCGTACCAATCTCAACCCCTTTAGCTTTGACCGGGGCACCAACATTGAGTCCGTTAACAGAGCTGCTGAAATAGAGAATGAACTGATACGTCTTCTGGAAAAGGCGTCCCGAGCCGAACATGATTACACCGATGACAACCAGGGCCAATGCCCCCATGACGAAAGCACCGACCCGGGTCGGACTGATTTCTTTGCTCATTGTTTCTCCTCCTCTCCCCGGGTCAGGAACCGTCGTACCCTTGGATCCTCCGAATGGGAAAGCAACTCCTTGGGAGCACCCCCAGCGATCATGGTCCTGGATTCCGAGTCGAGAAATACACTATTGTTGCCGATGGCAAAAATACTGGCCAGCTCGTGTGTCACCACGACTAGGGTGGCGCCGAGACTGTCTCGCAGCTCCAGGATTAGGTTGTCCAGTAGCCGAGAGCTGATGGGATCGAGGCCTGCCGACGGCTCATCGAAAAAAAGGATATCCGGATCCAACGCCATGGCACGGGCCAATCCTGCTCGCTTCTGCATGCCACCACTGATCTGGGATGGATAGAAATCCTCAAAACCCTTCAGGCCCACCAAGGTTAGTTTCAGCGACGCCACTTCGCGGATCTCATTCGGACTGAGATCCGTATATTCTTCCAATGGTAGTCCCACATTTTCCGCCAGGGTCATGGAACTCCAGAGGGCACCGCTCTGGAAGAGGACGCCGAACCGTCGACGAATGGATTCTTTTTGCAGCGGTTCCGCTATTGAAAAATTCTCGTCTCCGTAAAAGATATCCCCACGGCCTTCCGTTTCCTTGAGCCCAATGAGATAGCGCAGCAATGTGCTTTTACCGCAACCACTACCACCCATAATAATAAAAACATCACCATGGTTGACTGTGAAATTGAGATTGTGCATCAACACGAAGCTGCCATAGGCCATGGTGAGATTCCGCACGGTGATATGAGGCGTCAAGTTTTCTTGGCAAACCGGATCCATTCTCTCAAAGTCCCAAAACGTAAAAGACGACTGCAAACAAACCGCAGGCGGTAATGATAAAGACGATTCCCGTGACCACGGCGGAAGTGGCCGCATCCCCCACCGCCGAGGAACTGTTACCGCATTGCAGGCCTCGCAGGCAGCCGGAGATAGCAATGAGGACTCCGTAAACGGAACTTTTGAATACACCGCCAAAGAGTGATGTGAGGTCGATCGAAGACGCGGTTTGCCGCATGTACGTAGCCCACGAGAGATCGAGCATGCCAAGCCCTACGGCAGCGCCGCCCAAGATGCCAACGAAGTCGGAGTACAGGCAGAGTAGGGGCATCATCAAAATCAACGCCATCATCCGGGGGAGCACTAGAAATTCCAGCGGCGAGAACCCCATGGTGGTGAAGGCGTCAATCTCCTGGGTTACCTTCATGGTGCCGAGTTGTGCGGCAAAGGCAGCGCCTGTTCTTCCGGCCATGATGATACCCGTCATCATAGCACCCATCTCCCGAACCATGGCGATGCCAACGAGATTAGCCACGTAGATCTGGGCCCCAAACTGCCTCAGTTGGATCGCTCCGACAAAGGCGAGAATCACTCCCACCAGAAAACTGATCAGGGTTACGATGGGTAGGGCCTGGGCGCCGCATTCCTGGATTAAGAGCCAAAGATCCGAAGCCCGATAGCGCGCCTTCAGACGGATCAGCTTCACGAAAGTGAGAGTCACTTCACCCAGGAAGGTAACCATCTCCGAAAGCGAGTACCCGGAGCCCATAACGGCTGTTCCAACGCGTTGGAGAAAGGAGGGCTGAACGTATTGCACACGGGCATCCGTCTTCTCCGGAACCGCCTCAGCCAGATTCAGAAGCCGCCTGACACCTGGAGGCAGACCCTCCCGATCAGTGTCAATCCGGTTCCTGGCAGACTGGTCAAGAATCCTGGTCAGGAAGGTCAGAAGTCCCGTGTCCCAGGCTGTGATGGCCTGGGTATCGAAGATAATACGCTGGACCCGAGGTCCCGATTCTAACCGCTTCTGTAGCTCGATCCGCGACGGAAGCCTATCCTGCATTTTCCAGCTCCCGGCGAGACGGACAACCAGGGTATTATCCGCTTGCCGAACAAAGCTCATCTGCCACCGACGCGACGCCACTTTTGGTTCAGCCACTTTTTTACCCACTGAGAGGGGATGTTAATCTTCAGGCTCGACCACAAGGTAGCTA
>JBHHYU010000101.1:0-10391 GCA_046757725.1 Binatia bacterium | reverse complement strand
GATGCTAAACTGTTACGTCGGAGAATAAGTGCCTTCATTTACCAGACACTACACTAGTTTGGTACTCCACCGGCAAGGTATCGGAGATCTCCTCCACGGGATCATTCCCAACCCACAAGGTCCCTTTGCAAGACTTTATAGCCCTGGGCTTGCCCGAACCCGGCGCAGGGTTCCAGCGGTTATTTTTTCTAAAGTATTTTTTGAGGTTCCAGGTGTTCAGTCACGGATATTCTGTAGGAACCAGTCAGTCGGCAGAGGGTGGCCAAGTCCCTTCGCTTTGGCCATTTCGTAAGCCTTGGCCCCCACGGCGGCAAATTGGAGCCCCTGGGTTCCCTGGTTGTTCACGAATGTTATTTGGTGGTCATTCGTACGTCCTGCCCAGCTGCCCGCCATGAGATCAGGAATGGTGCCCACGTTGGGGTTGTCGATTTCACGGGAAGGCGAGTAGGGGACCTTCTTTTGCTCTTCCGCCGTGCCGGCGAAATAGCCAAACATCCCATCGCTTCCATGAATCGTGCCGGCAGGGGGATGATCCATCCGCAACGTAGTCGTGCCAAGCCGGGCAATGATATCTGCACGAGCTAAGACGTCAGGACCTGCCTCGTTGTTTCGAACGTTTGCCACATGCATACCGGCCTCGAGCCACTCCGCTTTGATTACCGGGATAAGCGAATCGGTGGTGAGGGCTACAATATCCGCGCCTTTGACCGCCCCTTCGGCAGAATCGACGGCGCTTACCTTAATACCGAACATATCTTTCATCTCCTGTGCGTATTTTTCTCGGTTGGCCTTTGTCGGGCTGAAAACCTGGATGCGCTTAATCGGTCGAACCTCCATAATCGCCATTGTGTAAGTACGCGCCATACCCCCGGAGCCCAAAACGCCCAGCACTTCGGAGTTTTGACGTGAAAGGTATTTAACACCGAGTCCGGCACAGGCGCCGACACGCATGTGTTGGAGATACCCGTCATTCATTAAAGCAAGGGGTTCTCCGTTGCTTGTGCTCAAGAGAAATATCAGTCCGCAATAGGTTCCCCGCTTGATGCAGTATTTGTCTTCAGTTTGAAACCCGTCCTTGTGTTCCCAGGCTAACATGTCTGATTTCATTCGAATGGCAAAGATACCGAGCTTTCGGGAGGCCCCTTCCATGGTTCCCCATCGGTAGTAATGGGGCTCCTGAGGTACATAAAAGTCGATCCGCGGCCGGTAGGCTGCCCGTTGCTCCGCCAGTTCCCGGTAAGCATCTTCCATTGCATCAAGGCAGGTACGAATATCCAGGACGGCTTGTACGTGCTCATTGGTAATAAAAAGCATGTAGGCGATCCTCCCTTCATTAATAAATTTTACTTATTTTATTCCTATGAGCCCTAATGGGTCAACTTTAAGGAGTGGGAATAGAGAAAGAAAACACCCTTCACCTTGACACTTGCTTTCGTAGGTGGTTATAGATTTGCAAGGCATCGATGGTCCACCAAAAATAACTTCCAGGCAAATGGTGAGATTCGATCAAATGGCTCGCAAAGTATGTATCTCTGGGCCTAGTCGCTTCGGGCTTGCCGGCGAGCTACTGAGGAAGGCCGGTTGTGAGGTGATCTTGGGAAAATCAATTGATGATTTTCCGGAAGTTCGATATGGAAAGGAAGAGTTGGTTGATCTCATTGGAGATGCAGATGTATTGTTGGTTCCGACGCGAGACAAAATCACCGCCGAGGTTTTACATAACTGCGATAACCTTCAGGCGGTTGTGAAGATGAGCATTGGCGTCGAGAACATTGACATCGAGGCGGCATCGGAGCTTGGAATCTTCGTTTGTAATAGCCCGGCTCCAGAAAATTTCATCGGTTTGGCAGAGGCTACGGTGGGCCTCATGGTAGTTTTTTTTAAGAGGCTAAAATTTCACGAACACCATGTTCGGTCCGGTGGTTGGAAAGAGGCACAAAATCGGGGCCAGCTCATGTTGGGCAGGACGGTTGGCCTGATTGGGCTGGGACGGGTCGGCCGTGAGGTGGCGAAACGCTTACAATCTTGGGGGCTTTGTCTCATTGGCTATGATCCTTATGTAAAACAGGACGAGCTCGATCTTCTTGGAGTGAGATTAGTTTCCCTGGAGGAGCTGCTCCGCTCGTCAGACCTCGTTACCCTCCATGTCGTGCTCACGGAAGAGACCCGGCATATGATTACCCGAACCCAGCTTAAAATGATGAAACCCGCCGCCTATTTGATTAATACCTCACGAGGCGCCGTTATCCGAGAAGGCGATCTTGTGGAGGCTTTAAACGAAAGATGGATCGCTGGGGCTGCCTTGGATGTTTTTGAAGAAGAACCCTTGCCCATGCAAAGCCCGTTGCGGGAGGTCGATCCGGTGCGATTGATCCTCACGCCCCACATCATCGGTAACAATCCGGAATCCCTGAAGTCGGGCCAGCGCATGGCGGTGGAAAGCACCCTTTCGATACTGCAAGGAAAGGTTCCAGCGACGGTTCTCAACCTGGTAGCGAAGGATCGTTGGAAGACGAGGTTTTGGGCCGAATGTTAAAAGCCCCGGTGCTTGAAGGGATTTGAGCCCCGGTATTGGTAGGAGGTTCTTATGGAGACCATGAGAGATACGATTAACGTAATAGACTCCGACGGGCATGCCCGGGACCAGGACGAATGGGTTAAGCCCTATCTGGCGGCGCCTTTCCGTAGCCGTAGAGGCCCTTACATTTCACGGGAACCTTACGACCGCAATCTCGGTGGCACCCTCGGCCAACCCGGGGTGAAAGTTGATGAACGGCTCGCCGCCATGGATAGGCAGGAGATTGATACGGCGGTGCTCTATCCTACCGCGGGTTTGGGTATTGGGCGAATCAGAGAAACGGGCTTCGCCGTGGCCCTGTGCCGTGCCTATAATGATTTCATTGCCGACTACTGCAAAGCTTCCCCTCGCCTCAAGGCCGTCGCCAATTTGCCCATCTCTGCTCCGGATGAGGCCGCTAAGGAGTTGAACCGAGCGATCACAAAGTTAGGCTTGGTTGGCGGAATGCTTGCGGGACAGGCACATAACAAGAACTTTGGAAACGCTGAGTTCTATCCTGTTTATGAGGAGGCACAGAGATTGAATGCGCCCCTGGCCGTTCATGCCTTTGGCGGAGATGAGGCGGGAAGTGAAATATTCGATCAATTTATCTGCATTCACACCACCGGCCATCCATTCCCCGTATTAAGGCAACTGACGGGCATGATTTTTGGGGGCATCCCGGAGCTTTTTCCTCGGCTCAGGCTTGCCTATCTTGAGATTGGTTGTGGCTGGATACCCTACTGGACCGAGCGGATGGATGAAGAATGGGACAAGCGGGGGAAGGCGGAGGCCCCCCTGTGTAAAAAAAGGCCGAGCGAACATCTGAAGAGTGGGCAGATCTTTTGTGGCGTCGAACCGGAGGAAACCATGATCAGTTACGTGGTAGGTGAGATCGGTTCGGAAACCCTGTTGTACGCCTCGGATTATCCTCATTGGGACATGACCTGGCCAGAGTCGGCCACACATATCTGGAGAAGAGAAGATCTGTCACTGGAAGCAAAAAAAAATATTTTAGAGAACAATGCACGACGGTTTTATAACTTGTCTTAAATAGAAACGACAGGGCTACGGAGTTTGGCAACAAGTCGCGCAGGGCCCCAGCTTAGGAGGTAAACATGATCGAGACGAAAGGATTAACCGGAGGTGAGGCACTTTTACGGGTGCTTGCGGGTATGGGGGTCGATCGCATCTTTGCGTCTCCTGGGTCAGAGTGGTCTCCCGTCTGGGAGGCATTGGCAAGGCCGGATCCGCGGAGTGAGAGTATTCCTCTTTATTTGAGCGCCCGGCATGAAGAGACAGCCGTGAGCATGGCGAGCGGTTATGTAAAGGCTTCGGGAAAATTACCCGCGGTAATGATCCATACGACTGTAGGCGCCCTCCACGCCTCCATGGCGCTTCGTGGGGCTTATCACGAGCAGATCCCCATGGTGGTCTTCTGTGGTGAGTCTGTGGGTTTTGGTGAGGAAGAAGGACCGGATCCAGGGGGACAGTGGCTGCGTCACTTAACCGACATGGGCGGACCTGCGCGGCTTGTGGAACGTTGTGTGAAATGGAGTTTTGGGGTCAATAGCAAAGCCCTGGTACCGATGACTATCCAACGTGCGTGCCAGCTTGCAATGGCATCGCCCCAAGGTCCCGTCTTTGTTTCCTTGCCGATGGAGTTTCTCTTCGACAAAATGACAACCGACCCACTCCCCGCTGCCGCCTTTCCGCTGCAGGCCACCGCGGGCTCTGCGGGCATTGAAGAGCTGGCCAAATTGCTGGCTGGGGCAAAGAACCCTATTATCATTACCGAGGAGGCTGGGCGCACTGAGGCTACTGTTAAGCGTCTGGTCGAGATAGCCGAACTGCTCGGCGCTGCCGTGATAGAAACGCGCAGCACCACCTTTGGCAACTTTCCGCGTACCCACCCCCTGCACGGCGGATTTGAACCCCGAGAATATCTCCAGGAAGCCGATATGGTTCTTATCTTGGGTGCGGTAGCACCTTGGCATCCTGCCTCTGCCGGGCCTGGGCCAGGGGTTAAAGTCGCGATACTTGATGAGAATCCCGTTCGTGACGAGGTTCCCTTTTGGGGTTATCAAGCGGACCTCTGTCTGAAAGGAGAGGTGGAGGGGTCAGTGAGCCAACTTTTGGAAAAGCTAAAACAACAGGTCTCATCTAACGATTCGACTCGCACAGGTCGGAGAGAACGCTGGCATAAGCGATTTCGGGAACGGAAAGAATCATGGAAACAGGAGGCAGTTTCCTTCAAGGATCACAAACCGATAGATACCCGCTGGGCTATTTATGAGCTAAGCCAGGTACTTCCGCCTAATGTGATGGTCGTGGAGGAGACCATCACGCACCGTCTTGCGATCCACCGGTACCTTGACGCGCTGCGGCCGGGATCCTACTTCGCAGGATGTACCGGCGGCTTGGGAACAGGCCTGGGAACCGCCCTTGGTGTTAAGGCGGCCGCTCCCAAGCGGCCCGTTGTGGCTATTATGGGGGATGGGGCATTCAACTACAATCCGGCATTGGCTACCTTGGGTTTCTCCCAGGAATACGGCATGCCGATCCTAATCATCCTCATGAACAATCGCGGTTACAAGTCAATGAAGGCCGGTGTGCCCCGTTATTACCCGGAAGGATGGGCGGTTCGGACAAAAACTTTTGTCGGAACCTCGATCACTCCCAGTCCCGACTATGCGGCCATTACCCGTGCCTATGGGGGATTTGGGGAAAAGGTTGAGGAGCCTGGGGAAGTGCGCCGCGTGTTGGAAAGGGGATTCAAGGCCGTCGCCGGTGGCCAGGTTGCCTTGATCGATATCTGGCTGGATGCGGTCAACTAAGCTTATCCTCTTAGCCGAACGATGCGCTATAGTTTCGTCATTGATCAGGACCGCTGCATAGGTTGCCATGCCTGCACGGTTGCCTGTAAAGAAGAACATAATGTTCCGGTCGGAGTTTTCCGGACTTGGGTTAAGTACATCGAGAAGGGGAAATTTCCCGACACCAGCCGTCATTTTGCCGTACTCAGATGTAACCACTGCGACGATGCGCCTTGCATTGAGATATGCCCCACGGTCTCCCTCTTCTGCCGGCCGGACGGTATTGTGGATTTCGACAGTGAGCGCTGCATTGGTTGCAAGTCCTGCATGCAGGCCTGTCCTTACGATGCCCTCTACATCGACCCTAACAGGAATACTGCAGCCAAGTGTAACTTCTGCGCCCACCGGATAGAGGTGGGTCTCAAGCCATCCTGCGAGGTTATTTGCCCAACACAGGCCATCATTTCCGGAGACCTCGATAACCCTACAAGCAAGGTGAGTCGGATCGTGGCTATGCAGAAAGTCAATGTGCGTAAGCCAGAGAAGGGAACCAAGCCAAGTCTCTTCTATGTTGGGGTCGAAGGAGACCTGCTACAACCCACGATGATGGAGCCCCAGAGCACTCATCTTTGGGCAGAGAAACAGCCAGCGGAAGACCTTTACGCTTTATTAAGGGACAGGAACGGTAAACTTATTGGATGCGATGATTTGTATACTTCGGAAAGCGAAAGGAAAAGCTCCCGTCCAGGTGCGGCGCGAGAAGTTTACGATGTGCCTCACCCGCAGCTCTGGGGAAGAACGATCGCTTCCTATCTCTGGACCAAGTCGATCGCAGCGGGCGCACTTCTTGTTGCCGCTTTTCTTTTGAGTATTGGCCATCAGGACGAGACACTGCTTCTTAACGTTGTGAGTCCCGCCCTAGCCTTAGTCTTCACCACCGTCACTACATTACTCTTGATCTCTGACCTCAAGCGACCCGAGAGATTCTACTACCTTCTAACTAAACCGAACCTAAGATCCTGGCTTGTGTTAGGGGGTTACATACTTATGATTTACGGGCTTCTCGCCTGCGTCTGGCTCATCTTCGGCCTCTTACAAGGTTCGGTGCCCACAGTTCTTTTCTGGTCAACCGCTTTCCTTTCCGTTTGTTCTGCTTGTTACACTGCCTTTCTCTTGGCCCAAGCAAAAGGACGCGATCTGTGGCAGAGCCCCCTGTTCCTCTGGCACCTCCTGCTTCAAGCGATTAACGCTGGTACGGCAATGCTGATCATCTTGGGGTCAATTTTCCAGGCAGGGTCAAGTATCATGGGAGTCCTCGCTCAAACCCTCGCCATCTCCCTTATCCTGACTGTCGCTATCATTCTGGGAGAGATATCGCTGACTCCTATAAATGAAAACGTTAAAAGGGCGACAGACCTTTTAAAGAAGGGAGCCTTAAGTGGAAGGTTCTGGGGTGTCGTGATTGGACTGGGAGGATTCCTTCCCATCATTCTTATTCTCTGGCCTGGTTTTCAGCATGGGGTTAATCAACCCTTTATTTCCTTGGCCTCGATTCTTGCGCTGGTAGGTCTTTGGGCCTTTGAGGACCTCTGGATCAAAGCCGGCCAGGCAGTTTCTTTGAGTTGACGGGGGGATGGCATGCTGAAGGAAAATCGTCGATCTTTTCACCCGGATGCAATTCAATTAGAGCCTCTGAAAGGGGGGCCGACCGGCTTTCCTCCAGCGGACCGTTGGGAGGATTGGGTAGAGTACAATCCTGCGCGGTGGCCCGAGAAAGTCAAGAAGCACTATACGCTGATTCCTACCATTTGCTTTAACTGCGAGGCAGGCTGCGGTCTACTCGCGTATGTGGACAAAGAAACACTTCAGGTTCGGAAGTTCGAAGGAAACCCGGAGCACCCCGGCAGCCGTGGGCGAAATTGCGCCAAGGGCCCGGCTACCATTAACCAGATCCGGGACCCGGAGCGAATCCTCTATCCCCTGAAAAGGGTAGGAAAGCGCGGAGAGGGGAAGTGGGCAAGGGTGAGCTGGGAAGAGGTTTTGGACGAGCTGGCCGGGCGGATCCGCAAGGCCCTCCAGGAAAATCGCCACAAAGAGATCATGTATCACGTGGGACGCCCGGGCCACGAGCTGCTCTATCACCAGAGGATCATGCACGCCTGGGGTATCGACGGTCACAACAGTCACACCAACGTTTGCTCGGCCTCGGCACGTGCCGGATATGCCTTCTGGTGTGGGATAGATCGTCCCTCCCCTGACTATGCCAACGCCCGCTTCATCCTGTTGTTGAGTTCTCACCTGGAGGCCGGTCACTATTTTAACCCCCATGCACAGAGAATTATCGAGGGGAAAATGAAGGGTACAAAAATATGTGTGATCGATACCAGACTGTCGAATACCGCTTCTAAGGCAGACTACTGGCTTTCAGCCTGGCCTGGGAGCGAGGCGGCCCTTCTCCTTGCTATGTGTAACGTTATCTTGCAAGAGGGTCTTTACGATACGACATTTCTGAAAAAATGGGTCAACTGGGAGGAGTACCTGCGAGAGGAGCACCCCAATAAATCTCAGGACTTCGAAACATTCCTCGAAATCCTGAAGGAGATGTATTCCCAGTATAGTCCGGAGTTTGCAGCCCGTGAGTCAGAGGTTCCAGCCCATCTGATTATTGAGGTGGCGCGTGAGTGCGGCCATGCGGGCTCCGCACTGGCCACTCATGTGTGGCGTAATGCTGCGGCGGGTAATCTGGGAGGATGGCAGGTTGCTCGGGCCCTTGAGTTTCTAGCAGTCTTGGTAGGCGCCGTAGGTACACCCGGCAGTACTTCCCCTAATGCGTGGGATAAGTTTGTCCCCCAGCCCCCCATGATGCCGCCTCCGGCCAAAGTCTGGAGTGAGATGATATGGCCTCGGGAGTATCCGCTAGGTTTTTTTGAGATGAGTTTCCTCCTCCCCCATTTTCTGAAAGAGGGCAGGGGAAAACTCGCCGCCTATTTTACACGGGTGTACAATCCGGTCTGGACCAATCCTGACGGGATCAGCTGGATTGAGGCCTTGACCGATGAAAGCAAGATAGAATGCCATGCCTGCCTCACGCCGATCTGGAGCGAGACGGCGTGGTTTGCCGACTATGTACTTCCCATGGGCCATGCCTCAGAGCGGCACGACCTCATGAGCCAGGAAACCCATGCAGCACGCTGGATCGGCTTTCGCCAACCGGTACTGCGGGTCGCGCTCGAGAAAAAGGGGAATAAATTTACTTCTACCTACGAGGCCCATCTAAAGGCCGGATTAGGTGAAGTGTGGGAAGAAGACGAGTTTTGGATAGAACTGTCATGGCGCATCGACCCAGATGGGACCCTGGGTATCCGAAAATACTTTGAGTCGCCGTATCATCCCGGAAGAAAACTTACTCTAGAGGAATATTACGGTTGGATTTTCGAAAACAGCGTTCCCGGCCTTCCTCAAACAGCAGCCAAAGAAGGACTGACGCCGCTGGAATATATGCGGAAGTATGGGGCTTACCTTGTAGCAGACAACGTTTATCGAATCCACGAACGGTCGCTAAATTCCGAAGACCTCGGCAATGCCGAAAGAGACCCGCTGACGAAGGTTATCAGAAAAGGAGGCAAACCTATTGGTATCGACCTCGGCGGGACCCCAACGGTTGGATTTCCGACACCGTCACGGAAGCTTGAGTTCTATTCCAGGACCCTGAAAGACTGGAAATGGCCCGAGTATTCAATCCCCGGATACATCAAAAGCCACGTTCACCGGGAAAACATTGATCGGGAAAAAGGAGAGATGCTGCTCTTACCGACGTTCCGTTTGCCAACGTTGATTCATAGCCGTTCCGGGAACGCCAAATGGCTTTATGAGATCTCCCACAGAAACCCCCTCTGGCTTCACCAGAGCGATGCTAAAAGGCTGGATGTCGGGACAGGAGATATTTTGAAGGTCCACACCGAAATCGGCTATTTCGTTGATAAGGTCTGGGTCACCGAGGGGATCAGACCTGGGGTCATTGCCTGCTCCCATCATCTAGGTCGGTGGCGACTCAAAGAGAGTCAAGGTGGTGAAAGGTGGTCCACAGCACTGGTAGATCTAAAACAGGTTCGGCCTGGAGCGTGGATGATGCGGCGAATTCACGGCACGCGACCTTTCGAGAGCAGTGATCCTGATTCCGGGCGTATCTGGTGGAATGACGGTGGGGTACATCAGAACCTTGTCTTCCCTGTGCAACCCGATTTTATCAGCGGGCAGCAATGCTGGCATCAGAAGGTGAAAGTGGAGACCGTAAGGTCAGAAGACCGGTACGGAGATATTTTTGTTGATACTAACAAGTCCCATGAGGTCTATAAGCGTTGGCTCAAAATGACCCGGCCGGCCCCAGGTCCGGAAAACCTCCGCCGACCCCTTTGGTTACCACGATCGTACAAACCGGCCGAAGAGGCCTATTATCTGGACGGAGTCTAATCCCCGTTCAGGAAATCGCGGATGGCTTCGTTGGTCACTTCCGGTCTGGTGAAGAAGTAGTAGTGTCCGGAATCCGGGATGACAGCAAGCTTCGCATTGGGAATACCCTCCGCGAGTATTTCGGCCGATCGGCTATGGGAAATGTCGCTGGTTGTCTTGCTTTCGTCGTCTCCCACGGTAAGTAACGTGGGCACGTGAATCTCTTTCAAGCGTCCGGCCGTATCGTGCTCCTGACGAGCGATCACGTACCTGAGATAGCACTCAAGTGAAGGGAGGCTGGCCAAACGGATTTTCAGGAACTTTTCAACATGCTCCGGCTGCTCTTTAACATACTCTTCCGTGAATCCGATCCTGATTGTATGATCCCTCGTGTACCGTTCGTATCCTTTTTCCACCAATTCCATGCACATCTGAAGCGGGATCCCTTTTGTGGAATGCGAGGCGCCGGATGAGGCAAGGATCAGCTTCCTAACCTTTTGCGGGTGATCAAGAGCTAGAAGCTGGGCGACTCTACCGCCCATAGAGTGGCCATAGACAATGGCCGGCTC
>JBHHYU010000100.1:0-10406 GCA_046757725.1 Binatia bacterium | reverse complement strand
TGGTAGGCACGGGCGGGATTGAACCGCCGACCTCTTCCGTGTCAAGGAAGCGCTCTCCCACTGAGCTACGTGCCTTCAGTTTCCAGAATTTCGGAGTTCTTCGTCTTCCCCGGAATTTTAGCGAACAATCCACGCAGAGCCTTGCAAGCATTTGATTTTTCTATCAATTTTTCCATTCCCTGTCAACTTATCCGACTCAGACTAGTCGCCCTATTTTGGAGCCACATCAAACCCCGATAAATGTACTGAAAGCCCGAGATGACGGTCGTAACACCGGTAATATAGATCAGCCAGTCCTTCAACCACACGGGCACAAAATGCGGGTCATATAGAAGAGCCAGTACTGTGCCGACTGTCACAAGCTGGAAAAAGGTATTGAGCTTACCTATGAAACTAGGTCGAGCTTTTAAACGTTCCTCAACAAGCAAATAAAGCATTCCATAGCCGAACAGAATGATGATGTCCCGGCTTACTACGAGAACCGCCAACCAAGGAGGAATCACACTAATCAGGCCAAGCATTACAAAAGAACTTATAACGAGTAACTTGTCAGCCAATGGATCGAGATAGGCCCCTAGAGGGGTCTGCTGGTTTGTCATGCGTGCCACTGCCCCGTCCAAGACGTCGGTCAAACTGCCAAGAACAAAAACAATCAGTGCGTCGAGGTAGAGATGGGAAGAGAGAAGAACCAAGAAAAGCGGGATCGCCAGGATGCGAATTAATGTTAGACAATTAGGTAGGTTCAGCATACGGAGACGGTCAGGACTCTCGCGAGGGGCTGTTCTTTCTTAATTGTTTCCTCATTTGACCCGCCAGTTTCCTCGTAACTAGCGCCGTCACATGTACGCTGCCTTCCTGATATTTCTCCTCTAGAATTCGACCCTGCCCACGCAAAAGAGAGAGCAGGTACCCTTGCGAGGAAGAGAAACAGAAGCGCGTCCACTCTTTATCCTGATCAAGAATCTTTCCAATCGTTGCCAGGAGATGATCGATTCCTAGGCCGGTCGCCGCCGAAACAGGGCACACCTCGCGTGATGTGTTCCTTTGCAGCTTCTGAATAGGCACCGCTGGAGCGAGGTCTATTTTGTTAGGCACCATGAGATGTGGAATCTCGCCCGCACCAATTTCTCTGAGGACAGTTTCAATGACCTCGATCTGCTCCTCACAAAGTGGATCCGTCATATCCACAAGATGAAGGAGCAGATCCGCTCCTCTAACCTCCTCCAAAGTACCCTTGAACGCCTCAATGAGAGAGTGAGGAATCTTGTTAATAAATCCTACGGTGTCAACTACCATAACCTTATCTCCATTGGGGAGCCGAAGAGATCGAACCGTGGGATCCAGCGTGGCAAACAGCTTGTCCTCCACCAAGACACCGGCCTGAGTGAAGGTATTCATCAACGTCGATTTGCCAGAGTTGGTATACCCGACCAGCGCGACCGTAGCAAAAGGCACTTCACTTCGCACCTGACGCTGGAGGGTACGAGTCTTTTCCACTGTTGCTAGGCGACGCTTCAAATTCCCGATTCTCTCCCGTAGTCTTCTCCGATCTACTTCTAACTGGGTTTCTCCTGGGCCACGGGTTCCAATGCCCCCACCGAGTCGAGAGAGATGGACCCACCGCCGGGTCAAGCGGGGAAGAAGGTATTCTAGTTGAGCCAACTCCACCTGGATCTTGCCCTCGTTGCTCTGTGCCCTCTGTGCAAAGATGTCAAGGATCAGTTGACTCCGATCAACAACCCTGACCTGAAAGGCGGATTCTAAATTGCGCTGTTGGGCCGGGCTTAGATCCCCATCAAAAATAACCAGATCCGGCCTCATTTCACCAAGAGTCTCTTGAATCTCCTCAACCTTTCCCTGGCCGATTAAAGTACTTGAGTTCACTCGCCTCAGACGCTGCTCAAATCTCCCCAGAACCTTCGCCCCAGCGCTGTGAGTCAGTTTTTCCAACTCATCCAAACTGTATTCCAATGGCACCTGATCCGACCGGGAAGGCAACTCCACGCCGACCAGAATAGCTCGTTCTTGGAATTGGCACTGATGGGAATGATCTCGCTTCAAATTCCTATGGGGTAAAGGTAACGCGATCCCCGAACAGTCGTTCCACTACCTCTAACAACGCCTGGGTAGAAGCGACCCGCAGCCGAGCCGGGAGTTCGATGACGGTTTCAGCTCGATGAGACATCAGAAGATGGAGAAAAACCGTGGAAGGGCCGGGATTTTGTGCGAAGGCATCACGAAGCCGACCCAGTTCCTGGGCGGTAATTCTAGAACCGTGGAAAAAGAAGTGGACTCCATCTCCGTTTTTTTTTGACTTTCCGTCAACTTTCGGAGAGGAAACCTTTCTCGCCTCACGGGACGCTTGGGCCAAAGGTTTCACATCTGCGGTAATAAGCTGCGCCCTTTCTTCTCCGATTTCCAGTCTCCCTTGCACGAGAATAGGATCGTCTAGAACCAGAGTCTCCCGGCAACGACGATAGACGTCAGGCCATACAATCACCTCAATAAATCCAGTTCGGTCCTCCAATTGAAAGCTTGCGTAACGCTCCCCTTTTTTTGTGTTTCTGAGCCTTAGGGCGGTAACGACACCACCCACTTTGACCTCCCCAGTGACAGGCTTTTCTCGTAAGCTGACTATGGTTCCACTGGTTAATTTCTTGAGAGCCCCGTCAAATTTATCCAGGGGATGACCCGTAATATAAAACCCCAGGGCTTCCTTCTCAAAGGCCAGCAACTGCTGCGGCGACCACTCTTCTAGATCAGGATAGGAATCGCCATACCTTCCTCCCCAACCACCACCTCCAGTAGTCTCAATGCCGGATTTACCACCTATCGCCTGCCTTGTTGCATTCGGATCTTTGTTTTGGGTATTCCCCAATAGACCAAAGATATCGATCTGCTTGCTCTGGAATCTTTTCTGATGGGCCTGTCCTGCCTTGATGGCTTCGTCCAGTGCGGCCATCATCCGAGCGCGCGGGACGCCCGTGGAATCAAAGGCGCCACATTTGATGAGGCTCTCGACTACCCTCCGGTTAACTGCGGTTAAGTCGACGCGCCGACAGAATTCAAATAGAGACCTGAAGCCTCCTTCCTTTTCGCGGCTTTCAAGAATAACCTCTACCGCCTTTTCGCCCACGTTTTTGACCGCCGCGAGACCAAACCTAATTTTATCCCCTACCACCGTAAAATCGGCGCGGCTTTCATTGACCTCCGGTGGGAGGACCTCGAGTTTTTTTTCTCTGCATTCCGCCAGGTTCTTGATCACCTTATCCGTATTCCCCATCTCCGACGTCAGTAAGGCGGCCATAAACTCCACCGGATAATGGGCTTTCAGGTAGGCGGTTTGATACGAGACCAAGGCATAGGCGGCCGAATGCGACTTGTTGAAGCCATAACGGGCAAAGGTTTCCATCTGATCAAATATCTCACCGGCCTTCTTTATATTGATTTTGCTCTTTCGCGCCCCGTCGAGGAATCGCTCTCTCTGGCTAGCCATTTCCTCCGGGTCCTTTTTACCCATAGCGCGGCGCAGGATATCCGCCTCACCCATGCTGTAGCCGGCAAGTGCTTGTGCGATCTGCATCACTTGCTCCTGATAGACGATCACCCCATAGGTTTCTTTAAGAATAGCTTCCAGGGAAGGAAGGAGATAGCGGATCTTTTCCCTGCCGTGCTTACGCTTGATATATTCCTCAGTCATCCCGCTATCCAGAGGCCCAGGACGAAACAGGGCCAGGATCGCAACCAAGTCCGCAAAATTATTGGGTTTTATTTTAACCGTCATCTCTCGAATGCCCGTGCTTTCGAGTTGGAAGACCCCCGTGGTATTTCCGGAACACAAAAGTGCATAGGTCCTCTTGTCGTCCAGCGGGAGCTTATTCAGGGCAATCTCGATTCCTTGGCTTACCTGAACGAGTTTGAGACAGTCATGGATTAGGGTTAGCGTTTTTAAACCGAGAAAATCGAACTTGATGAGCCCGATTTTCGCCACACTCCCCATGTCGAATTGAGTAACAACGCCACCTTCTTTGTCCAAAAAGAGAGGAAGATGATCAACCAGGGGAAGATTGGATAAAACGACTCCCGCGGCGTGGGTTGAGCTGTGGCGCGTGAGTCCCTCGAGGCGCAGGGCATGATTGATCAGGTTTTGTACTCGCTGATCATTTTTCATGAGCCCCTGGAGCCGGGGCTCCATTTTAAGGGCATCGGCCAGCGGATGGTCAAACCCCTGTTTCGGGGCTGGGATGAGTTTCGCGATGGCATCGGTCTCAGCAAAGGAAAACCCCAGAGCACGCCCCACATCCTTGATCGCTGCCTTCGCCTTAAGGGTCCCAAATGTGGCAATCTGCGCCACTTTATCCGACCCATATTTTTCCTTGACGTACCGGATCACCTGATCCCTACCGCGAATACAAAAATCCACATCGATATCAGGCATGGAGCGACGTTGAGGATTGAGAAATCGTTCAAAAAGGAGCCCGTGACGAATAGGGTCCAGGTCCGTGATCCGGAGCGCATAGGCAACAAGGCTCCCGGCAGCCGATCCCCTCCCCGGCCCCACAGGGATACCTTGGTCTTTGGCGTAGTTAATAAAGTCGGCAACGATAAGAAAGTAGCCGGAGAATCGCATCCCTTTAATCACGCCGAGTTCGAATTCGAGCCGTTCCTCATAGACCTTTGATCCCATCTGAGAATCCAGATCTGTATTTTCAGGATTCTGAACTTTACCCGCCGGACCCTTAGAAGCCACAGCTATGTCTTTCAACCTCTCGGCGAGACCATTACGGGCAAGATTGTCAAGATAATCGTCTAGGCTCATCCCTTTAGGAGACTCAAAGTGTGGAAAATGATACTTGCCAAACTCCAGCTCCAGGTTACACCTCTGGCTGATTTCCAGCGTGCGCTCGACCGCCTCCGGATAATGATCGAAACCCTTCATCATTTGCTCCGCCGACTTCACAAAAAGTTCATCCGTAGACATCTTCAAGCGGTTGTCGTCCTGCACGGTCTTGCCTGTTTGAACACAAAGGAGCACATCATGCGCCTCTGCGTCATCCCGCTCACGGTAATGACAGTCATTAGTCGCAACGACGGGAAGCGAGAGATCCTTGCCCAGCTCAATGATCAATTGATTGACTTTTTCTTGCTCCGGGAGCTTGTTGTCCTGGATCTCAAGATAGTAGCGGTCTCCAAAGATGGATGCGTATGTCTCAGCAGCAGTGTGCGCTTTTTCCATCGACCCGGCGGATAGCGCTGATGCGACCTCGCCTTGCAAGCATGCGCTCAGGGCGATCAGTCCGTGGTTATATTGCTTGAGTAGCTCCTTATCGATGCGCGGCTTATAGTAAAAACCCTCCATAAAGCCGAGTGTTACTAGCTTGCACAGATTGCGGTAGCCCTCCTTATCCATTGCCAGGAGGATAAGGTGGTTGTTATATTCCTTGTTTCCCCTATCGACCCCCTTACGCTCAAACCGGCTCGCTGGCGCCACATAAATCTCACAGCCAATGATCGGCTTGACACCGTGCCGAATAGCCTCTCTGTAAAATTCGATGGCCCCGAACATGTTACCATGATCCGTCATGGCAACTGCCGGCTGTTTGAGTTGCTTGATGCGCTCCAACAGCGGCCCGACTTTGTTGGCTCCGTCTAGGAGGCTGTACTGGGTGTGGCAATGAAGGTGTACGAAATGAGAGTGCTCCATTAGTGCTGAAAAGATATCTAACACAAAACAGAGCACTTCACAATTTTTTTTAGCAGGTCTTTCTACGGGTCTCGGGCTTTCCGGAAATGATCTCGAAGTGGTTGGTATTGCTGGTAACCCACAGGCGACCAAAGCTCTCTCTTTTGAGCAGGGATTTTAGGAACCATCTCATAGCTTCTTGCAACCCGCAGGCCTGAAAAGCGCTTTGGTTCTCCGTTATGCTGCTCGAACCGAGTCATCCATGCACGATCAATTTACTCGAAGCTAAAGCTTTCTGTTTATGCGCTCGCCCCATGACGCTTTGAACCAAACTCGAGCATCCGGTTTCCTCAAGAGGCACCGGTGTTCACCGGTTGACAGCCTTGTTAGAATTTAGGAGGATGCCAGTGTACTTTTGAGATCCATACAGCCGCTTAGTTTAAGTATGCTAGCGATTCTCCATAAAAGAAACCTCTCCTTTATGGTAGCAGCGGTATCTGCTCAACAACTCCGCAGATCTCTCGCGCCGGCTACTTATGGTGAGCTAAACTTTCAAGGGGAAGTAACGCTTCTTCAGGAGGTAATGGAATTATGGGTACGCTGCAAACGTTAGGTCTGGCCATGGGGACAGCCTGGACTTCCGGTATCAACCTCTATGCCACGGTGGCTGCGCTGGGACTGGCAGGCAGGCTTGAGATGATTGATCTTCCTCCCGACTTGCAGGTTTTGTCTCATCCCCTTGTAATCACACTCGCGTGCATTATGTACGTCATTGAGTTCTTTGCAGACAAGGTACCCTATATCGACAACGGCTGGGATACCATCCACACTTTCATCCGGGTGCCCGCAGGTGCAATCTTGGCAGCCCGCGCCGTGGGGCCTGTCAGCGCACCCATGGAAGTCGCAGCAATCTTGGCCGGAGGTACGGTAGCTTTAGCCGCGCATGGGACCAAAATGACAACCCGCCTCGCCGTTAACGTCAGCCCGGAACCCTTTAGCAACTGGTTTGTCAGTGTTGGAGAGGATCTCGCGGTTCTAGGAGGGGTATGGCTCATCTTCCATCACCCTTTGGTTATGCTCATCCTGGTTATCGGATTTTTAGCCCTGGCAGTCTGGTTGATTCCTAAAATTTTTAGACTCGCCAAAAGAGGTTTTCAGGCACTTCGATCCCGTTTTGGAAGGAAACCGATGGCTGAAGTCCCCCATGAGCCTTCGACGCTGACAAAGTAGGCAAACCTTAACTTATTCCCATTCGATGGTGGCTGGTGGTTTGGAAGAAATATCGTAAACCACGCGATTGACTCCGCGAACCTCGTTGATAATACGGTTAGAAATTCGGCTCAGAAGTTCGGGCGGAAGCGGCATCCAATTGGCAGTCATTCCATCTTGGCTCTCTACGATTCGTAGCGCTACCACATGCTCATAACTTCGCTCATCTCCCATGACCCCTACCGTTCGAACGGGCAGCAAAACCGCAAAAGACTGCCACACCTTGTCGTACAACCCCGCCCCTTTGATTTCGCTCAGCACAATCAAATCCGCTTCACGCAAAATTCTGAGCCGTCCTTCCGTGACATCACCCAATACGCGGATCGCCAAACCGGGCCCCGGAAAAGGGTGTCGCTGGATAAGCTCTCGAGGTAAACCTAGCTCCTGGCCCAACTTCCGAACCTCATCTTTAAAAAGCTCCCGTAGCGGCTCAATCAGCTGAAACGTCATTTCTGATGGAAGACCCCCAACGTTATGATGGGTCTTAATCGTAGCCGAGGGGCCGACCGATGAAACTGATTCGATCACATCAGGGTACAGCGTCCCCTGGGCCAAAAAGCGTATTTTCCCTAGTTTGTTGGCCTCCTCCTCAAAGACCGTAATAAAGAGGTGGCCGATAGCTTTTCTTTTTTTCTCGGGGTCTTCAACGCCTTTCAACACATAGAGAAAACGCTGCCCCGCATCCACACTGTGGAAGCTCTTCCCAAAACGCTCCTCGAACACCTGACGGATCTGATACGCCTCCCCCTGACGCAAAAGACCGTTATCGACGAATATACAGACTAACCGGTCCCCAATGGCACGATGTACCAATGTTGCAACCACAGAAGAATCCACTCCCCCACTCAGCGCACAGACTACACGGCGCGTTCCTACTTGGTCTCGAATCTTCTTTACTGACTCTTCGATGAAATGCCCCATGGTCCAGACTGGCTTGCAACCGCAAATACGAAAGATGAAATTCTCCAGGACTTCCTTACCTCGCGGAGTATGTGCGACTTCGGGATGGAACTGAACTCCAAAGAGTCTTCGTTGAGGGTCAGCGAAGGCAGCAATCGGAGAGTTCTGGCTATGGCCCTGAATACACCAACCCTCCGGCAGCGACGCCATTCTATCGCCATGACTCATCCAAACCCGCACAGCATCATTGCGGGAAAAGCCGTGGAACAGATCTGTGGCGTCATCAACGATCAGGTCGGCAGGCCCATATTCACGCTGCTCCGTCCGGGCTACCTTGCCGCCGGCCGATTGGTTGATCATACCCATTCCGTAGCAGATACCTAAGAACGGGACTTGAAGATTAAAGATTTCGGCTGCTACTTTTGGTGCCTTTTTATGGTAGACACTGGCTGGACCACCCGAAAGAATAACTCCCTCGGGATTGAGTTGCCGGATGGCCTTCCTCGCAAAACTATACGGATGAATCTCGCAGTAGACCTTCGCCTCGCGAACGCGCCGGGCAATGAGCTGGGTGTATTGAGAGCCGAAGTCAAGAATGAGAATCATTCTATCCTATAATTGGGAGCTTCCTTGGTAATAAAAACATCGTGTACGTGGCCCTCTTTCTGGCCTGAGGCGGTGATCTGCAGAAAGCGAGCTTTAGCCCTTAGTTCCTTAACCGTAGGGCAGCCAAGGTAGCCCATACCTGCACGCAGCCCCCCGACTAACTGGTGGATATTAAAAGCCAGAGAACCTCTATGAGGAACCTGCCCTTCTATTCCCTCAGGTACCAGCTTGCTGACATCCTCGACATCTGCCTGTCCATAGCGATCTTTACTTCCCTCTCCCATCGCTCCCAGAGACCCCATCCCCCGGTAGACCTTATAAGTCCTTCCCTGATAGAGTATGGTCTCCCCGGGACTCTCCTCGGTACCGGCAAAGAGGCTACCGATCATCACGAGATGTGCACCAGCAGCGAGAGCCTTAGTGATGTCACCTGAGTATTTAATCCCGCCATCAGAGATAATTGGGATTTGGTGACGTTCGGCAACTTTGGCGCAGTTCGCGATCGCTGTGAGCTGCGGCACTCCCACCCCCGAGACGACCCGGGTCGTACAGATGGAGCCTGGTCCAACTCCCACCTTGACCGCATTGACTCCAGCCTCGATCAGGGCGAGCGTTCCATCCTCCGTCGCCACATTCCCGCCGATTAGACCCAGATCGGAGTGGCGACGACGAATACGTTTTACTACCTCTAAGACATTTTTCGAATGGCCGTGAGCGGTATCCACCGCAATCACATCCACCCCAGCTTTAACCAACGCTTCTACCCTGGGCTCGCAATCAAGACCAACACCCACGGCTGCTCCTGCACGCAATCGTCCCCGCTCGTCTTTGCAGGCGTTCGGGAATCGAGTCTTCTTTTCTATGTCTTTGACCGTAATCAAGCCCTTAAGCTGTAAATTCTCGTCGACGACCAAAAGCTTCTCGATCTTATGACGGTGCAGTATCTCCTTTGCCTCATCCAAATCCACTCCGGGCTTCGCGGTTACCAGGTTCTCCTTTGTCATCACTTCCGATACCGACCGGTCCAGCCTCTTTTCGAAGCGTAGATCCCGATGGGTCAGGATTCCCACTAGCTGCCTTCCGTGAGTTACCGGAAGGCCGGAAATCTTATTTTTCTGCATAATCTCCTGGGCTTCCGCGATCTGTTGATCGGGACGTACTGTGATCGGCTCCGCAATCATCCCACTCTCAAATTTCTTGACTTTCTCGACCTCCACCGCCTGCACTGCCACCGGCATATTGCGATGGATAATCCCCAACCCTCCCTCCTGGGCCATGGCAATGGCCGTGCGCGATTCGGTCACTGTGTCCATTGCCGCGCTTATCAGTGGGATATTCAGCCTGATCCGCTCAGTTAGAACTGTGGAGACATCAATCTCCCTTGGTAAGACCGATGATTCTGCCGGGACCAACAAGACATCATCAAAGGTCAGGCCGAGAGGTAGAATTTCCTGATCTAACATGGGTCACCTCCAATAGAGGGAACAAAAAAGCCCAGACCTAGGCCTGGGCTTTTTAACGCAATCAGTGCCTTGAGCACAAACATAAATGCTTATACCAGAAAAACTTTTTCTTGACAAGCGAAATCCTTCTACGGTGGGATGATAATCAAAAAAATATGGAAATGGGAGATAGGTACGCGTACCCTTTCGTAAAGCCCAAACGAAAGGCTGCGTAGGGAAACAGACAGAGAAGGGATACGCCAATGAGAGAAGTTCATAGGGAAAGGGAACTTTCGTATTGTCGGACCAGATGCTAGACCATACCGTAGGTAAAGATAACGGCCCAGGCAGAAGCAAGGGCGAAGAACCAAAGGACGATTGTCTCTGGCATTTGGTTACCTTGTTTGGGTCTGGCAGAATTGGGAATTGGGAATTGAATTGGGGTCAAGTCTGGAGTTAATGAATACTGGCGGTGATCTTGTCAATCCGATCTCTGAACTTTCGTT
>JBHHYU010000099.1:0-10412 GCA_046757725.1 Binatia bacterium | reverse complement strand
TTCGGAGAAATAGGGTCATGTTTTTCTTTGCGCCCTTGGCGTCTTGGCGCGATAGCAATGTGTTGACGTGAGTCCGTTCCTTTTGATACCCCGCAGCTTGCTGCGGGGTAGTTCATCGGTGAGTCAAATTTTTCTTGACACTTGTTGGATTCGTGGAGTACAAATTTTCCAGTTTCTTATCGTCAGGAACCCATGCGACTTGACGTGGGTACCAAACCGATCTGCTTCCCCAGGCAGGGAAGTGCCCGAAGGGGGGAGCCGTAGCCTCTCGTCATTTTTTATGATCGATGAAGGTTGATTTGATGGAACCGGGATCACTTGAGATAGAAGCCGAGCTTCGTTGGTATGCGATCCAAACGAAACCGAGAAAAGAAACGGTTGTTGAGAAGAGGCTCGGAGTTCTCAATCTAGAAGTCTTTCTTCCGTGGCTTCGTTCTCGGTGCAGGATTGGGACACGCTATCAGTGGGTTTTGGTCCCCCTCTTCCCCGGCTACCTTTTCTCTCGCCTGGATCTTGTTCGTTCGGGAAAGGACGTACGGTACGCTCCTGGAGTCAAGGATTTTGTAAAGTTTGGAAATCACATCGGAGAGGTCGGGGTAGAGGTCATCCAAGCACTCCAGGACCGTTGCCCCGACGGCGTCGCCCGGGTGCAACCGTCGTATAGGCCGGGTGAGCGAATCATAATCAGAGAGGGGCCGTTGTCCGGTCTTGAGGCGATCTTTGAGGAGGAAATCAGAGGAAGCCGGCGCGTCGCGATTCTCCTTGATCTCCTGTCCCGCACTACTCGGGTGGTCCTTTCCAGCGAGATGATCGCGAGGTCTTGACCGTTGATGGTCAGTAGTTCGTGATGCGTCATGACCTCGGGCGACACCAGCAGTCCGGGAAACCAGCATGTGCCGTTCACCCTCTCCACCGTATCTGGTGGGAGCTCGTTTGCAATTGACAATTCACGTCCGGTCCAGCACAATACAGCCTACGACAACATGAAAACGATACTGGTTACGGGATGCGCCGGCTTTATTGCCTCGAAAGTCTGTGAATTTCTCCTTAAAGAAGGTCATGCGGTCATTGGCGTGGATAACGTCAATGGTGCCTACGACGTCCGTCTCAAGAAGTGGCGTCTTGCCCGGCTTGAAGGCAAACCTGGATTTACCTTCCACCGGCTGGACATTGCGGACCGTTCGGCCATAGAGCGGCCGCCGTTCAGCACGGGTCGCTTCGATGCGATCATCAATCTCGCTGCCCGCGCCGGCGTCCGCCAATCCGTTGAAGATCCATGGGTATACATTGATACCAACGCGACCGGTACGCTGAACCTGTTGGAACACTGTCGGAAGTCCGGAGTGAAGAAGTTTGTCCTGGCCTCCACCTCCAGCCTGTACGGTGCCAATAACCCTCAGCCGTTTCGGGAGGATGCCAATACGGATGGACCGCTCTCTCCTTACGCGGCTTCAAAGAAGGCCGCCGAAGCCATGGCCTACACCTATCACTACCTGTACGGGATTGACGTGACCGTCGTGCGATACTTTACGGTGTACGGTCCGGCAGGACGTCCCGACATGAGCCTGTTCCGCTTTGTCCAGTGGATCACGGAAGGTCGCCCGGTACTGGTTTTTGGGGACGGTACTCAACGGCGGGACTTTACCTACGTCGAGGATATTGCCAGAGGGTCCATCGCCGCGTTGAAGCCGTTGGGTTATGAGATTATCAACCTCGGCTCCGACGAGCCCATTGTTCTCAACGAGGCCATCAAGCTGGTGGAGCGGCTGACGGAACGAAAGGCGATGATCGAAAACCAACCTCGCCATCCGGCCGATGTCATGGCCACCTGGGCCGATATCGGGAAGGCCCGACAACTGTTAGGTTGGCGTCCCCGGATAAGTTTCGAGCAAGGCGTAACGAATCTCGTACGCTGGTATCAGAAAAATCGGGAGTGGGCAAAAGAAATCAAAACCGACTGAACTCCATCTAGCACCTGTCCATCCTGTTTTACTCCTCTAACGTTCTCATTTCCGCAAACAAGGCTTTACGGTTTTCTTAGATTCTGGAAAAATTCATCCGTTTTTGTCATTTAATTTCTGGGATTCTCAGAGCTCATGGCCGTACCAACGGTTATTCACTTCTGGATACGTCAGTAAAGCGCGTGATTTTGTTGAAAAATATTTTTTTCACCCTTACGGGAACTTAAAGGTACTATTGTCAGTTATAAGTAGTGGCACGTCATTTGCAGTCCATTAAATAAACTAGCATTCGTAAAACTTGGCCTTTTTCTATTGCTAGGTAACACTCGCGCAAACTCTTCAGCGCACTGACGGCTGGTACCGAAACTGCAGCAGGTCGTCGGCGTAAAAAACCTTTACATTCTTAACTTAAGGTGGTAAGTTACCCAAAAAAACAAAACTAAGGGTATCTCAAACGCGCCTTGTTACTGCTGCTGTGGACCCAGTGTTGTATCTTTCTATTAGGAAATGGTTAAGGCCTGTTCCAACAACAAGGCCTAACCCGGCCTCGATGTTCCGTTCCGTTTCCTCGCTTATCCTGTTGTTTTGGCTAGGCGGGTGCGTTTCATCCTCTCACACCTTCGCTACCCAGACAGAGCCCTCCGCCGTGGACCCGCCGGAGACCGGTGATTCTTCCGCCCCTGCAACTTCCTCTTCCCAGTCCAAAACCACCGTGGACAAGCTCGCGGGCCTTTGGCAGGCGCGGGCCCAGGCCGAAGTTGTGACGGACTACCCCATTGGTCCGGGGGATGTTCTGGAAGTCTCTGTCCCTGCCATGAAAGAGCTCAATGATCGGACGGCGCGAGTTTCCGGAGACGGGACTATCTCCCTCCCGTTCATCGGGCGAATACGGGCCGCCGGCCTGACTGAGGACGCGCTCAAGGAAAAAATCCAAACTCGGTTGAAAAAGTATATGTATAACCCGCGGGCGGTCCTCTTCGTCAAAGAATACCATAGCCGTCAGGTAGCGGTGCTGGGCGCCGTACAAAAACCCGGCATGTATAGTCTAAACAGTGGAACCGACACTATTCTCGACATGGTCTCTCACGCCGGCGGCATATTGCCGGATGCGGACCCGCGAATCTACCTGATTCCGGCGGAACCCCTGGATAAGGATAAGGCCAAGAAGGTTATCTCCACATTACCGGCAAGCCTTTTGAGTAAAGATCCTTCGCCCCTCATTCTCAAAAGGACCGATCCCATCTTGATCGATGTTGAAGAGCTGGCCTACGGAGGTTATCAGAAATACCTTTCTCTTCCGGCCCGGCCGGGAGACGTCCTCATGGTTCCCGGGGGAGGCCAGGTCCTGGTGCAGGGATGGGTGGAAAAGCCGGGCGCCTACAAGGTCAGCCCCGGACTTACGGTTTCCGGCGTGGTGGCGGCGGCGGGTGGCGCTCTCTTTCCGGCGAAAACCGGCGCCGTCAAAATAATGCGGAACCAGCGGGGTGGTAAAAAGGCCTTTTTCGTCAGCGATCTGGAGAAGATAAAAAAGGGAGAACAGCCTGATCTCGCACTTCAAGGAGGTGATATCATCGAGGTCTCGTCTGAAACTTCAAAGCTGGTTCCCTATAGTCTTTACCGTTTCTTCTCTACGGTGGTCAACATTGGTTTAGGTGCTACCGCGAGCGTGTTCTAATCTCAATGGTGAAGAAAAAAGAAGTATCCCCCTATTTCATCAAGCGTACCTTTTCCCCGCCGGCAGGTGAGGCCATCCTGCTTGACAACCCTGTGGAGGAGGAGAATGTCAGCTTTTGGGACTACTGGCGGGTGGTTAGAAAGTACCGCTGGCTTGTCCTGGCCGCGACCTTTGTGGTTCTCCTGGCTACGGTCCTTTTTGTTTTTACAAAAACTCCCATCTACACCGCTCAGTCCACTGTTCTGCTTAAGCGCGAGCTTCCCCAGGTCTTGAACATTCAAGACGCCCTATCGGGATCTTCCAGTTTAGTGGAGGCCAACTATTACAGGACCCAGTACGAGATCCTCAAGAGTCGTGGGCTTGCCGCCCGGGTCATCAGACATGAGGGATTGGAGAATAATAGCTTCTTTACCGGAAAGAAAGAAGGGTCGGAGGGAAAGAAAGGCCTTGTGGCCGGTCTCTGGGCTGAGGCCATGACCATGGCCGAGAGCTGGCGGAGCTTTTTCTCGGCTGCCCCGACTGAAGAGACTGATAAAGACCGCCGTTTTGGGATCGAGCCCCGAGGCGTTGATACGTATCTTGGTAGCTTGAAGATCCAACCCGTCCGGCGCACCAGCCTGGTCAAGATCAGCTTTAGCACCCCTGATAAAGCCCTCTCCGCGCGCCTGGCCAACGCCCATGCCGAAGCCTATTCTCGGTATGGGGTCGATTTGCGTTCCAAAGCGAATTCGGAAGCGTTGAGTTTTCTGGAAGGGAAGCTCTTGGATCTGAAGGAGCGGGTGGAAAAGTCCGAGGTTGCCCTGAACAGCTACCGCCGCGACAAGGGAATCATTTCCATAGACGACAAAGGAAGCTTGGTGCTGGATCGACTGGGCGATTTAAATAAGGGTCTCACCAGGGCCGAAGCTAAAAGGATCGCCCTTGAGGCCCAGGTCCGGGTCATCCGCAAGGGCAGCTATGATACCCTTCCGGCCATCATCAATAGCCCTCTCATACAGAATCTCAAGACCCAGTTGGCGGAGTTGGAGGGAAAGTACGCCAAACTTGCAAGCGAGTTCAAGCCGGGCTATCCCGCACTGGACAAGCTCAGGTTTCAGGTCAAGGAGACCCGTCGGCGCCTTTCGAGAGAGATGCGAAACGAGGTTAAAGGCATCACGTCATCCTATGCCGCAGTCAAGCTGAACGAAAAGAAACTTCGAGCAAAGCTCGAGGAGCAAAAGAGGGCCGCCCTGGGGTTAAAAGACTCGGCGGTGGAATATGCCATTTTGGCCCGGGAAGTAGACACGAACCGCCAGCTATACGACAGCGTCCTGCAGCGCATGAAAGAGATGGGAGTGGCGGCGGAGGTCCGGGGATCCAATGTCTCTGTGATCGATCGGGCCGAGCCCCCCCTCGTACCCTCCAGCCCTAGAAAGGCACGGAGCCTGGTCCTTGCCCTCATTCTTGGGCTTACGGGTGGAACCGGCCTCGCTTTCTTCCTGGACCACCTGGACAATACCCTCACTCCGGAAAAAGTAGAGCCCTACCTTCACGTTCCCAGTCTAGGCGTGGTGCCTGATTTCTTGAAGGTGGCCGGGGGAAGTTATGGTTATGGTCGCAAGGCGCGCGGCCATATCACCGAACAGCCTTCTAAATCGGGAAACGGTGCCGCCGGCAAAGACCTCGTCGTCTCTCAACATCCGCTTTCCATCGTTTCCGAGTCCTACAGGGCGATCAGAACGGCCATCATGCTTTCTCAGGCCGGCGGGCCGCCTAAAAGCATTCTCTTCGCCAGCGCGGCAAGCAATGAAGGAAAGACCACCACCACCGTCAACACCTCTATCGTCTTCGCTCAGATGGGTTTTCGGGTTCTGGTGCTGGATGCCGATCTGCGCCGCCCAAGCTGCCATAGACTGCTGGGAATGAGTAACGGGATCGGTCTCACGGAGCTCCTGACCGGGCGAATGGATCTGGAAAATATGGTCACCAGGAGCACGCCGACGGAAAATCTCTTTTTTATCAGCAGCGGCACCATTCCTCCAAACCCGGCCGAGCTTCTGGGATCGAGAAGGATGCACGAGATCCTCGTCGGTCTCCAGAAGCGTTTCGACTGTGTCCTCATTGATTCCTCTCCGCTGATGCCGGTGAGTGATGCCCTGCTCATGGCGACCCTGGTAGACGGCGTGCTGCTCGTCGTGGACGGTCCAAAAACCCCCAAGCAGGCGGTCAGAGATGTTCGCTCCCGCCTGCTGAGCGCTCATGCCAAGATCCTGGGTGTGGTGCTGAACCGGGTCAATCTGCACAGAGGAGACTATCCTTATTACTACCGCTACTACCACGCCTATTATCAACAGGACGAGCATGTGACGAAATAGAAGATGGCCATCTGGTGTGATCGCGTCGTTACCGGAGGAATCTTATTCCTCGTTTTTTTTACCCCTCTAGCCTTCGGCGCCGTTCACCCCTGGGCCTTCTCCCTTATGGAGGGGACCGTATTTCTCCTGGTGATCGTGTGGATGGCCAAAGTCGCCACCGGTCCCCACACTCCTTCCCGCTCCTGGGTGACCGGCTACTCCTTACCTCTGTTGCTTTTTCTTATCTTTGGACTCTTTCAGCTCTTGCCACTTCCGCCGTCTCTCCTGGGTTGGTTCTCGCCCTCAACCCATGAGCTTTACAGCAAGAGCCTTCCCGGCTGGCCCCAGCGTGTTCCCTATGCGGACCTCTCTCACATCTCGCGACTGAAGCCTGACGCCTCACCCGACTCGCGACCGGCCCTTCTTCCCACTCCCGACGAGGTTCGTCATGGGGCACCCATACCTTTTTCCGGTTCTTCCCCCTCAGCCCCCGTGCCTGACTCTTCACCCCCCACCGGTCAATCCTCACGCCTCACCCCTTCATCCTGGCTCCCCCTCTCCATTGCCCCGTCCCTCACCAGGACGGCGCTGTTCAAGTTCATCGCCTACGCATCGCTTTTCTTTCTTGTGCTGCTCTACCCCTTTGGTAGGTCCGGTTCGCAATCCGAATTCCGAAATCCAAAACTCGGTGGTTCCCAGCTTTCCGCCGAACAACGCTTCTTTCGCTCAGTCTTGCTTATGGTGCTTCTGAGCGGGCTTCTCGTTGCCGTGGTGGGTTTCATAGAGCGTTTCGACTGGAACGGCAAGATTCTCTGGTTTTTTGTGCCCTATGACTGGGGGGCCCCGCAGCTTGGGGCGGCCCCGCGCGCATCCGGCCCCTTTGTCAATCCCGACCATTTTGCCAACTACCTCTCCGTCATCTTTCCCTTGGCCCTGGTAGGGGCCCTCTTTCGAACATCCACGATGCCCAAGGATATGGAGAAACCCTTTCGGATGATCTGTGCCTTTGGCGCCTTCGTTATTTTCTGTGGCATACTCCTTAGCCTTTCCCGTGCCGGGTGGACCGGCGTACTTCTATCCGGCGCCATCCTTCTCTGGTTGTTTATCCGGTTGCCCGAGGAGAGAAGGCCTTCCCTCCTCAGCAGGCATCGGATGTTTACCCTGCGCCTTTCTCTGGCCGGCCTTTGTCTGCTCGTTGTCCTGAGCCTTTTCTTTGTTGGTTCCGAGGGCAGGGGACAGGTGGATACACGGTTGGAAGAGACGGTCATGCACGGTTCCGTGTTGAGGGGCCGGTCCTCGGTATGGCAGGACTCTCTCGGAATGGTTCGCGACTTTCCCGTTTTCGGGGTGGGCCTCGGCGCCTGGCCGGAGCTCTTTCCCCGGTACGAGCGCCCTCCCTGGTCCCCCGACTTCTACCGTGAGGCTCACAACGATTACGTCCAGTTGCTCAGCGAGGCGGGGCTTGTGGGCTTCGGCCTTCTCCTCTGGTTTTTTTGGCAGTGTGGTAAAAGGATCTTCTTCGGAGTCAAGAGATCCCCGGTAAAGGATTTCCACCTGCTTGCCGCGCTTCTCTCCGCCTTTGGGGTGCTCGCCTTTCATGAGCTCTTTGATTTCAGTCTTCAGATCCCGGCCAACGCCTTTCTCTTCACTCTGTTTTTAGCCCTGGCGCTGCGAATGGCTGCGCCGGTCATTAGCCACCGGGGATTGGAGATCAGCCGCACGCCTCCCGCCTCCCGCCTCCCGGCTTTTCTCCCTGCAGCCGTTGGTGTGATTGCGTTCCTATTGCTTGTTGCTGTTTTTGATCAAGGGACGGGTATCGCGTATCCTCATAATACGAAAAAACCGGCATCCCTGGGGGAGGCCAGGGAGCTGGTACTCTCCTATCCCGCCCGCCCCTCGGGCCATCTCTCTTTGCTTCGGCTGCTCGCGGATAGGGCCCCGCGCTCCCGGCAGTTGAAAGAACTCGCAGCCGCTGTCTGGCTGGAGCCCACCAACCCCTATACGCGAGATCTCTATGCGGCCGTTCTTATCCAGCAGGGAAGGAAAGAAGAGGGGCTGAAGGAGATGGCCCGTTCGGTCTTTGATTCTCCGTCTCTTGGCACCCACTTTTATCTGCGAGGCAGGCTATTGCCCTGGCTTTCTACGGCCGAGCAAGAGGCGGTGGAGGAGGGTTTTAAGAGGTCGCTCCGTTCAGGGAGTGTCGAGGCTCTAGCCGGCATGGCGGGTTTTTATGCCGGCCTGCGCCGTTTCTCCGATGAGGCACGGCTCTATGAGAAAGGCGCCGCCCGCCATCCAGAACCGAAGATGAAGAGCGAATATCTCCTCAAGGCCGGTTTGGCCTATGTGAGGGCCGGGAAAGGAGAAAAGGCCGAGAGGCTGTTCCGTCAGGCGAGTTCGGTTACCCCCCGGGATTTGCGGCCATACAGTTACCTCGCAACGCTCATCTACGCCCCCGAGGGCGAGCTGGAGAGTGTCACTAAGGTAGTCTCTGAAGGGATCAAAAAGGGCGCCGATGCCTTTTCACTTTATCTCGCACAGGCCGAAGCGGCCAAAACGGCGAAAGATGCTGCGGAAGTGAAGACCGCTTTAGGCTCCGCCAGGGCCGTAGTGCTGGATGCCTCAAAAAAAGGGACCGACCCCTTTCCCCTCTATCTCTCTTTGGCCCGAACGGCACAGAGGGTCGGGGATACCACGGTAGAAAAGTCGGCCCTGTTGAGTGGAGTCGATCTTTATCCGTCATCTTTCAGCGCGCTTTTTCGTCTGGGGGTTATCTACCTGCAAGAGCACAGTTTTGACCGGTCCGCGCACTACTTTGGTAAAGCAGCCCATGTTGACCCGCGCTCGGCAAACGCCTTTTTCTATCTCGCGGTGGCCGAGGAGGCGCGCTATCGCTTTTTTGCTGCGGAGAAGGCCTATGCTCGTGCAGTCAAGCTCGCGCCGGACAATGCAGGTTACAAGAAACGCTACGAAGCGCTGAAACGAAAGATGGAAGCCAACGCCGGAAAAGAAGCCAGCGGGCGAAAATAGCCCTTGTCGGATCGTAACGGGTAGGACTCGCTAAAGGTCGCATCATAAACGGCCTTTAAAACCACATGCCAGGATAACTTTCTGACCAGCGACCAAATATCGATGGCCGGGAGAACAGGTTGGGGAAAGGACATTTCCCATGCAACTATGGCGGAAGCTTGCCCGCATGAGACATAAAACGTACGACATACGACATCAGACATACGACGTACAACATAGGACGTAGGACATAGGACGTGAAGGGTAAGGCGTGAGGGGCAGGGAGGCAAGACAGACCAGATCAGAGTTATTCAACCTAGGCAACAACGTCCGGTTCCACGCGCCCCCTCCCACACAAGCTTACGTGTGAAGGTTTGGATTTTCAGTGAGAAGTCCGAGTTGCTTTGTGACACTCAAGAGCCCCTCGTCAGCCGACACAAAGATGAGATTTGTCCCGTGAGGAGGCGGCGGGAGCACAAGGACGCTGGCCAGCTGCACCGCGTCATAGGCTCGAAGCGGAGAGGTGAGGAGTAAATCCATGGCCTTCTGGATCACCCCGGATCCTGGCGGGAGCACGGCGTAGCGCGTGGTGAACTCCTGACGAAACACGCTGAGGGCCTTGTCCCGTTCTGAAAGGGTGACTTCCCTGGTCCGCCCCTTTCGCATAATGGCGGAGAACACCTCAGCGCCGGAAAGTGCGGAGATGAAGATCCGAGGCTGCTCATGGGCGATGATCTGTCTTACCCATTCGCTTCCGGCTTCCAGCAGGTAGCGTTTCACAATGGCGCTGGCGTCAAAGAAATACACAGACACTTTAGCGCTCTGCCCGCTCTTCGATGATCAGCTCCGAGGCTGGCTTGCCTATCACCTCGATGGGGATAAAGTCAGTGAACGTGGGTGCCAGAATCGCCTGACGACTTTCGTGGGTCGCAAGGCCAAGACGAAGGAGTTGCTCGTAGTATTCCATCCACCCCTGGTCTTCCGCCCCTTTCGATGTGGACGCAGCCCCGATCAGTTTCTGGAGGGCGTCTTCTGCGATCAGAGACTTCCCTCCAATCTTCACCAAGGGGAGGGCCCCTCGCTTGATGAGTTTGTACAGGGTTGCCCGGGAAACCCGGACCCGCTCACAGGCCTCTGGAATCGTCATTAGTCTCAAAACTGTTATCTCCTTTTGTCAAAAGATGAAAGCGTCTCAATTAGTCTCTAATTGTATTATTGTATCCCAATTTGTCAAGGACAATGCTGAGGTGATCTCGCTCCCCGCTCTCCGGACGGACCATGCCGACCAAATACGACATAGGACGTAAGACATAGGACATAGGACACAGGACATGAAAGGTAAGGCGTGAGGGGTTATTCGTAAGACGTACGACGTAACACGGGAGAGGTAAGGGGTGAGGCGAAGGGGAGACGAGTTAGACCGAGCCGTGGATGGGG
>JBHHYU010000098.1:0-10572 GCA_046757725.1 Binatia bacterium | reverse complement strand
GTCAGCGTGGTGGTAGCCTATTCACCGGGCGGAGCGACGGACTTCCAGGCGCGGATCGTCACCATGATGGCCGGGAAGGAAAAGTATCTCGGTCAGCCAATCGTTATCTTCAACAAGCCGGGTGCCGGCGGCAAGGTCGGCTGGAACTGGTTTGCGGAAAAGGCGAAGAAGAACGGCTACCAGCTCGCGGCCTATAATATCCCTCACTTCATCGCACAATCGATCGTGTTCAAGACGAAGTACAACATCCGCAACCTGGAACCGATCGCCAACTGGGGCGCCGACCCGGCGGTATTGGTTGTGGGGAGGGACAGTCAGTTCAACTCCGTTAAGGACGTGATCGACTATGCCAAGAAGAATCCCGGCAAAATCACGGTCTCGGGCGCGGGCCTCTATGTGGGTCACCATATTGCCCTGCTGCAGTTCGAGAAGGCGGCTGGTGTCCAGCTGAAATATATCCCCCACAAGGGTGGCGTGCCTGCGCTAAAAAGCGTGATGGGAGGACAGGTGATGGCTGGGTTCAACAACCTGTCGGACGCCTATCGGAGCCGAAGCCGCCTGAAGATCCTCGCGGTAGCCGACCTGCAACGGGACAAGGAATTTCTCTCTGATGTCCCAACCTTTAAGGAGCAGGGCGTCGATGTAGACGATTCCAGCGTGAACTTCCGAGGGATCATGGCGCCGAAAGGCACGTCATCGGCGGTGATCAAGCTGCTCGCCGAGCGGGTGCCGCACATGTTCCGCGACAAGAAAGTCATCAAAAAGATGCTCGCCGGTGGCTCGCCGATGCGGGTGATCGAGCGAGACAGGGTCCTGAAGATGTGGCAGGAACGGGAGCAGTATCTCAAGGGACTGCTGGCTAAACTTAGAAAGAAGTAGAGCGAGAAGTTGGAGAGGCGGTGAGCGACCCACCTGATGCGGGTGGGTCGCTCGGTCATCGGGCGCCGTGAAGGCCGATAGTCCCAACCAAGAGGAAAGGTCTGGATCGAGATGACGGCGCGCAGTATGCCTTCCGGCCTGTTCAGGGTCGTCCGGAAAAACTCTTTCAGACTCCTATAGGCGCACTGGCTGAGCTTGCCCAGGAGTTTTCGATCGAATCTAAATAGGGCCTCAGCATCTTGGGTAAAGTGAAGACATACCGCCTATAGTAAGGGGTACAAGATTTCTTCGGTGTTCCATTCCCCGAACATCAGGACCCTTTTCTGGTGACAGGAGGCGCGGAATTAACGTCCCTTGCACAAGAAGGCTAGAAGAACCTCATGCTGGCACTCTTTGCACCTGATCCGGGCAAAGCCGTTTCTTAGATCCCCACAACCCAGGTACTCGTAGACCACCTCGCGAGCCGCGTCTCTCAAGAATCCGTATCTCTTCTCATACCGCTCTTCATAGACCGGCTCGAATTCCGCAAAGTGGTTAAGCATAGATTGATACAGTCTGTCCTAACTATCGGCAAAGCGTATGGGCGAAGACAATGCGAAATCAAGACAAATTTTCACGACCCCGTGCACGGTTCTCAATTGGTAGACAAAGGGCTCGCGGTTTAGTAATTTTCAAGGAGCATTGAACAAGGAGAATTACGATGAGGGCCAAGACCGAGAGAAAGACGAGGCGCTGGCAAGAACAGAGATGGCTCCTTGATCATGTGATAAAAGTGAGCGGCCTGGATTGGGACCAGGGCAGGACAGGAAAGATTCTCAGAAATTGTGGTCCGGGTGTCGCAGGAGATCTCAACGAGATCGGCCGTAGGGTACAGAAATTTTCAGACATTCCGCGCGAGTTTTCCCGCCTGGCTCGCCGCCGCGAGGAGCTAGGACGCAAGGCCGAGGAAGAGGGCCACGAGGTAGAGGCCCGTGAACACTATTACGTGGCGGCGAACTTTTACACCAATGCCCAGTGGGCGATCTACGAAGACGACAATCCGGACAGGATCGCCTGGGGGAAAAGAAAAAGGTCCTGCTACGACAAGTATATACGGTTTGCCAATCGACCCATTGAGCGAGTAGAGTTGCCCTTTGATGGAAGCTCCCTCTCCGCCCTTCTTCACCTTCCCTACCGGCCGAGGCCGGGAGAGAAGCTTCCCTGCATCCTGTATATCCCGGGGATGGACGGGGTCAAAGAGGACACATCCATTTATGGTGATCCGATCCTGGAGCGAGAGGTGGCTTTGCTTTCCATCGATGGGCCGGGCCAGGGGGAATCTCGAGAGAGAGGGGTTAAGGTGACGGCCTCGAACTACGGAGAGGCGGGAAAGGCGGCCTTTGCCTACCTCTCAAAACGAGACGAGATCGAAAGGGATCGTCTGGCGATTTTTGGGTCGAGCATGGGTTCCTACTGGGGGACACGGGTAGCCGCAGACGAGCCGGGATTTAAGGCCTGTGCGGTGAGTGGGGTTTGTCTGGAGCCCGGACAATACACCATCTTCAATACCGCGTCGCCCTCTTTCAAGCTTAACTTTATGTACATGTCAGGTTACGAAGATGAAGAGGCGTTTGATGAGTTTGCCAAAACCCTAACCTTACGGGGAGTGGCCTCCAGGGTGACATGCCCTTATCTGGTTGTTGCGGGGGAGGACGACGAACTCTGCCCGATCGAGTTTGTTTACGAATTGCTGGGGGAGGTCCGATCTCCCAAGGTCTTGCAGCTCTATGAAGGCGAAAAACACTCTATTCGTAACCCGGCCGCACGCAGGCTGATAGTTGATTGGCTTAAAGACAGGCTCGATGGTAGGCCCGTCAAGTCGGAAAAGATCTATGTAGAGATGAGCGGGAGGGAAGTACGGACAGAGTGGTAATGTCCACCGATAGCCCCCGATTCCTTGACAAGATACGGGGAAAATGATTGACTCCGTTTTCTATCTTGACTGAATTTCCTTTCACGGCATGACTCTTCTCCGAGGTTTTCAGATCAAAAATCCTTTTGTAACAGCGGGAGAATCTTATGGCCCAGATGTTCGTTGCCGGTGAGTACCAGGATTCGGAAAGCAGAGAGACCACTGAAATTCGCAACCCTGCCACCGGGGAGGTAGTCGATACGGTTCCAAAGGGAACTGTCGGCGATGTTCGCAGGGCGATTGAGGTCGCCTCTGATGTCTTTGATTCATGGTCTAGAATGTCGCCCGCAAAGCGCGGGTCTCTCCTTCTTGAGGCGGGTCGCCTGATAAAAGACAAAGAAAAGGATCTGGCCGCTCTTCTCACGCAGGAGCAGGGAAAGCCGATCCGCGAGTCATTTCTCGAGATACGCCGTTTCGTGCACACCCTGGAACACTACTCGGGCATGGCCAAATGCCTGCGCGGCGGGTATGTCAACCTGGATGACGGCCGTTATGGCATCATTATGAAAAAGCCGATGGGTGTCGTCGGTTCCATTGTGCCGTGGAATTTTCCCGTTTCGTTGATGGGGAACAAGATCGGTCCGGCCCTGCTGGCCGGTAATACCATGGTGATCAAGCCCGCTGGGAGCACGCCTTTAACCGCCACTCGCTGTGTTGAGCTTATTCACAAGGCTGGCCTTCCCAAAGGGGTCATAAATATTGTCACCGGGCCTGGTGGAATCGTGGGGGAGGAGATCCTCCAGAATCCCAAGGTCAGGAAGGTGGGTTTCACCGGCGAGACCGGTACGGGGAAACATGTCATGGAGGTGGCGTCGAAGGAGGTTAAAAGGGTTACGCTCGAGCTGGGCGGTAGCGATCCCATGATTGTGTGTGAAGACGCAGACATAAACAAGGCTGTCAGCGCCGCCTCGGTGGGGCGTTTTTTTAACTGTGGCCAGGCGTGCCTGGCTATAAAGAGGCTTTACCTCTTTGACAAGATAGCCGGGATCTTCATTGATAAGCTGGTGGAGAAGGTCAAGAAGCTGCGTATCGGGAACGGGGTCAGACGAGAAACCCTTCTCGGCCCGCTCCATACTGAGGGTCAGAGAGAAGAAATCGAAGGGCAGGTAGAGGATGCTGTAAAACGGGGCGCCAGGCTTTTGTGTGGAGGGCAACGCCCCAAGGGAGACGAGTACGAGCGGGGTTACTTTCTTTTACCTGTCCTGTTGACCGATGTCGATCCCGAATCGCGCATATTGACAGAAGAGTGCTTTGGTCCGGCGCTGCCAATCGTGCGGGTAAGAAACCTGGACGAGGCCATCGCACAATCGAACCGCTCGATTTTCGGTCTTGGCTCCTCGGTCTGGACCAGGGATCTGGACAAGGCTATGAGGGCGGCCGAGCAGATCGAGGCAGGCTATACGTGGATCAATTCTGCACAGATAATATACGATGAGCTGCCTTTCGGTGGGGTCAAGCAGAGCGGTTTGGGAAAGGAACACGGCAACGAAGCCATCGACTACTATTCTGAGACCAAGTCTATCGTGATAGCCACAGAGGTGGAGTCTGAGGTCGTGAGAGGAGAATAGAGAGAGCCGATGTCGGATCTGAAGGTCGACCTGCCCGAAATTTATAACGCTGCCACTACCTTCGTGGATGATAATATCGCCCGGGGTAGGGAAAAAAAGATCGCGATCTACTATCTGGACCAGCAGTTTTCCTATCAGGATGTTTTCGATAGGGTCAACCAAACGGGAAACGCCTTAAGAGATCTGGGGCTGGAGATTGAGCAGCGGGTCCTCCTCATCCTCCCCGACTGCCCTGAATTTGTTTTTTGTTTTTTCGGCGCGATCAAAATCGGGGCTGTGCCAATTCCAGTCAATCCCTGGATGAAAGCCAGGGACTACCGGTACCTGCTTGAGGACAGCAGGGCACGAGTGATGGTAGTCCACGAGTCCGTTCTTTCCGAAGTTGAGACTATTTGGGACCAACCCCGGTATCTGAAGAAAGTTATTGTCGTAGGTAAACCCAGGGGCCGGGCCCTCTCTTACGAATCCACCGTTGCCAGCGCCTCGGCCGATCTCGAGGCTGAGCCTACAAGCAAGGATGATATCGCGATGTGGAACTATACCTCAGGCAGCACAGGGTTTCCAAAGGGGGCCGTTCACCTGCACCACGACATGATCACGATCACCGACCTATTTGTGAAGCCTGTGCTGGCCATGAGAGAAGACGACATTTGTTTTTCGGCCTCCAAGCTCTTTTTCTCTTACGGCCTGGGAAATTCCCTATACTTTCCGTTTCGCTTTGGTGGGTCTACTGTCCTGTGGCCGGAGCGACCCGATCCGGAAAAGATCTTGCAGGTTATTGAACAGAACCGTCCCACTTTTTTCTTCTCCGTCCCGACGCTCTATGCCAGGTTTCTGCGCGTGGAAAAGAGCTACGATTTGAGCTCGCTCAGGATATGCCTCTCCTCCGGAGAGCCCCTGCCTCCGGCTATCTTTCACCAGTGGAAGGAAAAATTTGGAATCGAGCTGCTGGATGTTGTGGGCTCTACCGAGGCCACTCATGATTTTTTGGCCAACCGACCGGGAAAGGCAAAACCGGGTAGCAGTGGACAGGTGACTCCGGCCTTCGAGGCCAAGATCGTCGATGACGAGGGAAGAGAGGTACCAGTGGGGGAGGTGGGACATCTCATGGTAAAGGGTGACGCCAATGCTCCGTTTTACTGGAACAAGCACGAACAGACCAAAAAGGCTATGCTAGGGGATTGGCTGAAGACCGGGGACACTTACTACCGTGATGAAGAGGGCTATTACTGGTACTGCGGTCGGTCCGACGATATGTTAAAGGTAGGGGGGATGTGGGTGTCCCCCATCGAGGTTGAAAACGTCCTTGTGGAGCACCCGTCTGTACTTGAGGCCGCAGTGGCAGGTGCAACCGACCGGGATGGACTGGTCAAACCCAAGGCCTATGTCGTGTTAAAAGGCGAGTACCAATCCAGCAGCAAACTCAAAGAGGAGCTCCAGTCTCTTGTCAGAGAGAAGCTCTCTCCGTACAAATATCCCAGGTGGATCGATTTTGTCGAGGATTTACCTAAGACAGTTACGGGAAAGATTCAAAGGTTTAAGTTGCGCGAAAGGTCGGCCATTTAATTAAAGGGGCAAGTTGTGGACATTGATTCGCTAAAAGAAAAAGTCGCCTATTCATGTAATATCCTAGCCATAGAAGGCCATTGGGACAACATCCTGGGTCACGTCTCCGCCCGCATCCCGGGGGAGCAGGCAATCTTGATGAAACCGCACAGTTTCGGGTTCGAAGAGATCCGCCCATACCATCTGATCGTCTGCGATCTTGAGGGAAATAAGATAAAAGGTGATTACGATCGTCACTCGGAGATCTTCATACATACGGAAATCTATAAGGCCCGTCCAGACGTGAATTGCGTGATTCACACCCATCCGCTATATGCAACCGCATTCGGCTCACTACGCCGGCCCATTCGCACTGTTAGCCACGAGGGATCCATCTTCTTCGACAGCCTCCCCCTATTTGACATTACAACGGCTCTGATTCGGACTCCCCAGTTGGGACAAGAGGTGGCCAAGACGTTGCGAGGGTGTCGTGGAGTTCTGATGAAGAACCATGGGGTGACCGTGGTAGGGGGTTTGGTGGAGGTGGCCACTATGCATGCCGTCTTTCTGGAAAAGGCGGCTAGGATTCAACTATTGGCTATGGCCTCCGGCGATATCTCGTGGAGCAGCGACGAGGAGTCAAAATTAAAGTACGACCAGGTCTATACTCCACACCGTTTGGGGACCATGTGGGACTATTTTGTGCGCAGGGCAAAAAGGGCCGCGATCGAGTAGTTGAGCGGAGACAGTGTAGGGGATAAGACCATGTCGAGATTGCTTCATCTAACATTAGCCACCGGCGACTATGAGAGCATACGGGCAATCAAAGAGGGAACAGTCAAGGCCGACGGTATTGAGCTTACTGTCCTGACCGACATGGATTCGTCCACGCGGCATTGGAGAATGGCACGAAACCGTGACTTTGACATATGTGAGTTTTCCTGCTCGTCTTATTTACTGGCAAAAGACAAAGGGGCGGACTTAACGGCCATTCCCGTATTTCTCCACCGTAGATTCCGCCACGGCTTTATTTTCATCAATGCCAAGAAAGGGATTAATGAACCTACTGATCTTATTGGTAGAAATGTGGGGCTCAAGAATTTTCAGGCGACCGCTCTGGTCTGGATTCGAGGGATACTTGAAGATGAATTCCAGGTCCCTCACAAAAAGGTCAACTGGCACGCAGAAAAAGAAGAGGATGTTCCATTTACCCCGCCAAAAGGTCTCACGCTGGTTCGCATACCTCCCGGCAAACGGGTCGAGTCCATGCTCGTAGAGGGAGAGCTGGACGGCGTGATCCATCCGGACATCATCTCTCCAATTATGGATAAAGACCCCAGGGTCAAGCACTTGTTCGAGCGCTACAAGGAAGAGGAAGTTAATTACTACCATCGCACCGGTATCTTTCCCATCATGCACACCACGGTCATCAAGCAGGAGATCGTAGATCGTTATCCGTGGGTTCCAATGAATATGATGGTCGCTTTCGAGCGTGCCAAAAAGGTAGCCTATCAGAGGATGGAGAACCCCAGAAGGGTCCCTCTCGCCTGGTTCCGAAATGCGCGGGAAGAGCAGGAGCAAATACTGGGTAAGGATCCGTGGGTCTACGGCCTGAACGAAGCCAATCGGAAGAACCTTTCCACATTGATTCGGTACTCGCATCTGCAGGGCATGATTTCGCGGGAGTTATCCTTGGATGAGCTGTTCGACAAGTCGACCATGGGGGAAGAATGGAAGCTGCCGTTGTCGCGGGGGTAGGTCCCGGACTGGGGTCATCGCTGGCGCGTGCGCTTGCCGGAGAGGGTTACGGCGTCGGTTTATTCTCGCGCCGATCTGCATCGAGCGAGCCCGTAGCAGCTCAGATCCAGGCTAGAGGAGGCAAGGCCCTCGTAGTCCCGGTGGATGTGACAAATCGCGACTCCGTCGTTTCTGCGGTCGATAGAGTCCGGTCCGAGTTCGGGGCGATTAGCGTCTTGGCCTATAATGCGAGCGGCTACGGGCGTGGCGCTTTTCTGGAACTGGATCCGAATGTGATTCTCCAGTCGTTTGAGACAGGGGCCATGGGTGCAGTTCATCTTGCCCAGGCCATCATTCCGGATATGCTAAGGGTCGGGCACGGGGCGATCTCTCTTACGGGGGCAACGGCATCCCTGCGTGGTCGTGCCGGCTTTGCCCCCTTGGCTATTGCCAAGTCCTCCCTGCGCGTTCTGGGCCAATCCCTTGCGAGGGAATTTCACCCGAAGGGAATTCACGTGATTCACATGGTCGTCGATGGTCAGATCGACACCCCAAGGCTTCGTGCAAGGGAACCGGGTCGGGCGGACGATACAGTCATCCCTCCCGACGCCATTGCGGCTGCCATCATCCATGCCATTAAGCAGCCCAGGAATGCCTGGACGCACGAGATCGATATCCGCCCCTATGCGGAAAAGTTTTAAGGCGCTAAAAAAGTCCGGCATCTACAACCAGCTTCTCCACCAGTAGAGGACCAACCCTCCATATTCGTGAAGTGCCCTCCAGAAAAGATCAATTCGGCCTATCGAGAACTTTTTCTCTGTAAAGCGATCCCAGGGTATGGGAGCTGGATAAACGGTGAAACCCGCCTTTTCAAAGGTCCACTTTGCGCGCAGCATGTGGTTTGGGTGAGTGACGAGAAGGATGCGGGTAGTGCCCCGAGCCTGAAGAATTTTCGCACTCTCCTGAGCGTTGCTATAGGTTCGGGTGGAACGGTCCTCTGTCTCTAATAGCCGGCTATCCGCTCCAATGTCTTGGAGCAGGTTTTTCATGGCTAAACCCTCGCGCCCGTACTCCGGGGATGCTCGCCCCCCGCTCAGCAAGATGCGGGGTGCGTATCCTGCCCGGAGTAGAGAGAAACCATAGATAGCCCGTGCCAAGGATGAGATTGAGGCAGAGCCGTCTTTGAACGCGCCTCCACCCAGGACGACAATGGCCTGGGCGTTTCGAAGCTGACCCTCGAGGCGTAATGGCTTGGCCAGGTATTCGCTAAGGGGCGTAGTGACAAGAATGACAACAAGCATTCCCAGTGCAGTAAAAGGAGCCTTAATCCATCGAACCGTTCTTTTGAACATCCCCGTTACTCCTTAATCTCATGGTTTCGGCCCTGAATGTGGGTCATGCAGGTCCTCCATATCATATCCCTTGACATCGTAGCTACTTATTGGATAGTTTCTTATCCTAAAAATTGATCCCGGGGCAGATCGGTCTCTCGCCGCCGATTTTGGCTCTCATAAGGTGTTTCGTAGTCTGCTTGTCGGGACCACTAAAAATTGGAAGGAGGGATATGGCAATGAAATCGTACAAAGACGATATTGTCATAAGCAATACCTCTTCGATTAGGGGATGGGGCGCGTTATGTGCCGCTCTCGTAATTGGGGTGACGGCAGGACTCCTGACCATGCCCGTGTTGGCCGACCACGGAGACAAGCCCATCCAAATTAACGCGGGTTCGCCTGGGTGGGACCACTCGTTCCCCTTCATTGCCGAGAAGATGGGCTTCTGGAAGAAGTACGGCTTGAAGGTGAATTTTCTCTATGGAAGCTTCTCTCGCAATAGACAGATGATGTCTATTGGCGACTACGACGCCGGCTACACGCAGATCTCCGACATCATGCGTTACATCGAGGCGGGGCTTCCGATCAAGATCGTCGCTTCCACCACCTATGGTGCGGCCACCTTAGTCGGCGCGCCCCAAATCAAATCGGTCTCGGGCCTGAAAGGGAACACAATTGCCGTCACCAGCCTTAGGAACGTGCAGTACCTTGTGCTTGTACATCACATCCTGCCGCGCTTCGGTCTGTCGCGGAAAAACGTCAAGCTTTTGCGAATACGCGCCCCCGAGGTGGCTGCCCTTGTAACGCTGAATCAGGTGCAGGCGGCCTTCCCGTTTGAGCCTTACGGGACGGACGCCGTGGGCAAGGGTGCGACGATGCTGCTCGACTGGGACCAGATCATGGACAAGAAGATCCTCAACGAGGAGATGTTCCGGAACAGCCTTTCCATGACGGACCGCTTGCGGGTGAAGCACCCAGACCTGGCCAAAAAGGTGGTCTGGGCTCACCTTGATGCGTTGGCGGTCCTCCGTAAGGATCCCGAGCAGGCAACGGAGATACTCGCTTCTTATGCCAAGCGCATCGACAAGAAGCTCACGCGCGCCGCGTATGACAAAATGGGCTTGGCCTACAGCAAGATACCCGTAAGCTGGATTGCCCAGCTCGGCGAATGGATGCTCAAGGACAAGTTTATCAAGCGTCGCATAACGGCATCTGAAGTGACCGACTACTCGTTCCAGAAGGGACACCCTGCGGCGGACAAGTGATTTGGCCTGCCGCCAAGGAGGAGTGTTTTGACCCCATGGGCGGCTCGCCGGGGCGGCGGTCCCGGGAAGGACGGGAGTGAACGAAAGTCCTGCGCCGGGTGACGGGAAGGGCGTCATTCGGGATCTGACAAAAATATTCGAAGACGACCACGGGACTGTGACAGCCCTTGACCGTGTTAGCGCCTCTATCCCCGACGAGGAGTTCCTCTGTATCCTTGGCCCCTCGGGGTGCGGAAAGACTAAGCCGCTCCGTCTTTTGGGAGGGGTGGAGCACCCAACCGACGGTGAGATCT
>JBHHYU010000097.1:0-10647 GCA_046757725.1 Binatia bacterium | reverse complement strand
CGCCCTTGTCCCCTTAAGTCTCTCAAGGCAGTTGGCATGTTGTTGCCGCGCCAGGGGACACTCCAGGGGGCGTCATCTCTTGCTACCACGCTGCTACCAGAGCACCCCGTACCGGGAGCACCCAGGAGCACCATCCCTCAGTCCAAATCCTCGGGTTTTTGTGCGGATAGGTCCTCTGGGGTCTGCTCAGGTGGGGCCTGGGGATAATTCGTAATCAGCAGGTCGGCGCTTCAACCGCGACCGCCGACTCCATGAAAATCCTTTAAAACCCAAGGGCAAGTAGGCAACGTCCGGATAGGGCCGGGAAACCCCCATCTAAGGAAATCCTCAGAGCGTTGGACGGGTTCGCTCCTCGATCCAAGTCAAAAGATCTAGCAAACGGTATCGGACGCCTCGAGGGCCAACCTTCACACAGGGCAGCTCCCGACGGTACGTGAGATTGCGCACCGTCCCGAGGTCAAGGCTCAAGAGCTCGGCCACCTCTACAGCGGTGAGGAGTTGGGCGAGCAGCTGGACCGCCCCTACCCCGTTCGTCTCCTGAAGCGTGTTCCGCAGCGCGGCAATCTTCGCATCCGCCTCTTTCCGCCGTATCTCACGCCGTCGATTCATCTCGTCGCTCCTAGCATTTAGTATTAAGGCTCGCTGCGCTTCCAGACCTCTTCTTCCACCAAAACCATCTCGTAACTACCCTCACCACGATCGTAAGTAAGGACAGCGGATGCCGTCCTTTTTGAGGGCCGCGGCAGGTGGGGCAGATCACCGAGCAGTTTGAGATCGACCCGCGAGGTTCGCCGGTGGTCATCACCGTGCCGGATCAGGCGTTCTAATAAGCCACCACAACAGAAAGAGCCTCCGCCGTAGGAGGCTCTTTCTTTTTACGGAGCACATGGGCCGGAGCTGTTTCCCAAAATGGGACAAACGAGACGATTCAGTGTGTACACAAAAGCATCTGAAAGCCAAGGGCCAACGCTGGGGGGGTCGACATCAAAACCTATCTAAGATAGTCACAGAATATCCTCTCTTAACATGTATGCAGTTACCGAACCTTTTTCTAAAAGGAAATTCAATACGACTAAAATTTGTTTCTTTATCTGTGGTGTTGTGCGCACTCTGTAACGATTCTTAAGAATGTATCCCCTCACAAGACTCTCTAAATAATAAACAGTATTCACTTCCAGCTCTTTGTGGGCAAGATCCTGATTTTTCTTCAGCATGTCACTTATCCACAATATCCCATCACTCACAAAGCCACTTCCGATTTCGTTAAGGAACTTTGAAAGTGAATACAAAACCGCAGGATGGCCGCCAATATCTTCTGCTACTCTTTTAAAAAATCCCTTCTCCCGCTCTTTCAGCGAATGCCACTCTTTCGCATCTTTTCTCCAATATGGCCATGCAAACAGATAATTATGAACAATATTCGTTGAATGGTGTCGTAGATCCTCCTCTTGGCATAGCTCCACTATCTTAGGATAAAAAAGGCTCCAAACCGTCCAAAACGACTCATACTCATTCAAGCCATCCTCAGCCATAATAAACTCACTAAAAATATCTCCGGTCTCTCTTGAGCTCCCAAAGTCCTCAATAAAGGGCCTCAAGTAGGGTTCAATGTCCTCCTTTTTCGAGCTCAAAACGAAATGAGCAAGTTTTTCCAAAAAACGATGTGCAAGTGCGTAATCCAGCCTTTCTTCTCGATCGTTATTTCTCAGTGATTTGGATAGAATCGGGAAGATCCCACGTACAAACTTTTTATGATCCTCATCTGCCGTTTTCTCGGGCAGTGATAGGAAAGCGGTTACTAGCGTGCCAGGATCAATGCCGCTCAAACTGGGTATCTCAGTATAGGTGAGTTGATTCGATACGACTTTCGTGAGCTCTGATCTGTACTTTGCCCCGAAACGTTCCACTGCGGAGGCGTGTGAAAAGTCGTATACATTCTTTTTACGATTTTCCTCTATAATCGACCTGCTTAGTTCATCGAACTTCGGCTTCAACAACAGGTACCCTAAAAATATGGAGTGGGCATCTTCAGCGCTTTCCTTCCACAGATTGTGTAAAACTGCTGCCACGGCGTAGTCTGAAAGACGCTGACTCATACCGATTGGATATGAGTCAAACAGCGTAAACAGAAGTATTTCCTTTATTGCTTTAGAGTCTTGAACAAACGGCTTCAGCAAGAGCGGCAAAACATTAATCGCCGCACCCACACCATCACCGACTTGATATCTGTAGCCAACCTTTAGCGGCATTGAAGCGTATTCGAGGATTACGTTTTTACAAAACTCTTTCTCGTTGGCATCAAGTTGACCGAAGTAATCTCGAATTAGTACGGCGCTGGTGTAAGACGGTACTGCACGGTAAAACAAGGTGAAGCTTCCGTCGTCACTCTGGTCATCCTTCAACTCCTCAATAGTCTTCTTAGTTTCGGAGATTACAAGTTTGTGGTCATTTTCATATTGAGGGTGTTTTTTATACTCCTCCTCGTTTCCCTCAAACCTGTTGCGCGACCACAACTGCAGGGGAACATGTTTCATCGCCTCCGAAGTTTTTGCCAAGGAAGTCTCGCTATATTGTCTTAACTCGGGATCAATCTCAGGGTTAAAACTTATAAGAATTCCGTCGTCCCTTTTCTCCGTAGTAATGTCCATTTTTCTCCTATCCATACGTGCCAAGCACAGTCTCCAAGTCTTGTCGTCCTCCGTCTCTTTCGATTTATCGGGGAGTTGCGCATAGTATTCATCAAATATCTTCCACAGGATCTCTTGTCTTTTCCTGGCCACCCCCTCCCCTTCATCCTCACTGGCAAACAGTTGATAACTAAGCGCTTGATTTTCGAGAGTATGGGATCGATGCTTATCCTCGCAGGTTTGAAGACGCTCATTCGTAAATATGCCTTCCGGGTCATAACTGATTGAATAGGCGCTCTTTGCTGTCATATCAAGTTGCGTTCTGGCCCTGTCATAAAAGAAAAACTCTTTCGTCCGGAACAAAACTTGGGCAACGTTAAATAGCTTGGAGGGTTCGGCAAGAACAACGCTTGCGACAACTGCGGTAATGGATGCCGAACGAGAGTTTTTTATCAGGTATAAGCACCATGCTTCAAGAACCTCGGGCGTTGCAAATTTTGCCACAACCATAAGCAGCCATCTTTCCAGGGCCATATGCACGGACTCAAGAAGATGAGGTGCTACTTGTGTTCCTCGATATATGTTCCAAATTCGATGACATATATACTGTTTGATGGATGTCCCGGCCTCGTCAACAAACACTTCAATCTCTTCTACTTCGTACCTCGCAAATTCTGATTTCGCGAAATATTCGACCGATCTGTTTGTAAAAGCCAAAATAAAGTCAATCGCCTCCTGTGAGGAGGTTTGCAATAATTGAAATACAGGTGTCTGGAAAGCGCTTGCCGGATAATAGTCACGATGACCCTCTGACAGACCGAAGTGCTGCGCGATATCAATTCGAGAAGCTGAGCGCCATTCCATCTTGTCAGGAGTATAAAACCAAAAGAGATTGGCCAATCTCATTACTTCCGTTGGAAGGTTCTTTGCGATTTCAGCGCTCTCCATGAGGGACGAAAGCGCTCCCTTGACCAGTTCGTAATACCTACCTCTATGGCTGGTGTTCTTTTTAGCTACAACTTCATCAATAATACGCCTCAGATCCTCTTTTATTTCGTGAGAACCATTAAAAACTGTTCTAATGAGCTTGTCTTTTGTATCGTCACGAGACCTGAAATAGAAACCATCCCGCTTCGTAAGTTCATCGTAATAAAACAGCGCTATCTTACTTGCGTCTTTAGTCGTCTCCCCTTGTTTGTGATTTCGGTTCCAGTCATCAAGCACTGGAAGGATGAAGTGCATGTACATCAAACCCAGCTCTTCCTTGTACTTGCTAAGGAAATGTATGATACTCTTCCAGCCCTGACCCTTCGGCTTTGTAACAAGCATGGATAGGGCAATACCATCGAACTTCGATATGCCCAGTAATTTTAGGAAATCCTGATCTATCTCTTTGCAGGCAATTCTGAGCAGGAAGAGGATCCTATACAATAAGCTGTTCTCATACCTGTACTGAACCGAGAATGAGCACACCACCGATGAAGACTCATCTTCCTCGACCACTTTCTCAGGAAGCTCTAAAAGCTTTTGCTCAAAGCGTTCAATGAACCTACCAGCGTGATCTGACAGCAAAACTGCCACGAGCGCCTCGTCTTTCCAGTGGCGTTCAACGCGAGCGCTGTCAACAATAGCTTCAATAAGAGTCATGACATCATCGTCGTCTGAAGCGATTTTCTCAGACAGCCAGCTCCGAAATGCCCTGCGAATTGCCAAAGAGCTACCTATGTCTTCAAGAAACGCCTCATGGTCAGCGGATTTACGAAATGCCCTCTCTATGAGCTTGTCCAGCGCCCATTCTTCGTAGATATCGTGAGTGATGAAATACCCTCTGGCATTTGAGTCAAATTTGATAATCTCATCTGATTCAAGCCGTTGCAATATCCGGCCATCACAACTCTCGACGGTGACGAAAAAATTACCTGAAGTTGCTCGCTTTCGTGCTATTTCCAAAAAACAATCCTCCCTCTTTCTGTGCGTGTTGTTTGCTCGATAGGAGGATTTCGCGATTTGCTTGTTCCAAATCGCATCTTTAAAGTCACCGTAACTTAATGTTGTTTCTCCTGCAGGATAATTTTGCAGGTACTCGTTTAAGTAAAACGGATTTTGAAGAAGGCTCTGGAGTCGGTCGCTTCGCGGCAGACTGAATTGATACTCCATAGAAAGGACGATCAATTCTTCGCTCGTCAGGTTTCGGATATTAAGAGGCTCGAAGCTGACATTGTATATTTGCACAAACGCATTTTTGAGATCATCCAGATAGCTGAGCCTTGTGGTAAAGACTATTTTCCAGCCTCCGTTTCGCATCGTTGACAAAAATTCTTGGAATACTTCTGGACGCTCCACATCTGCCAATTTTTCTGCAGAATCAACAATGATATATTTCTCTTTTGCATCTTGATATTCCTGCACTAAGTCTGAAAGCGTAAAACTGCCATAGTCCGTGAAGAGTTGGTTCACATTTGAAATATTGAACTCAATTGCCTTAAACACTAAAAAGGGCACCGTATCTTTGATCTGGTTATAGAAGTCTTTTATTACTGCCGTTTTCCCCACTCCCGACTCTCCGCTTACGACTATAAGAGGAGAATTTGAGATTGTCTCTTTAAGAGTTTTCGTAATTCCTGATCTATCAATTTTGATCGTCTTATTGCTAAAAGTTATTTCTGAGCGAATAGGATCCAAAATCGCCTCTGTGTGCCGACACAGCTCATTTATGAAATCAATAATACTCTTCTCACCGAGAGCGAAAAAATGTTTTGCTATACTTGCGTTTTCTTCACAAACGAAGGGGGACTTAAAATAACTTGCGGTTCGCCATTCTATTTTTATGTCTTTTTCTTTGGCGTAGCTTTCAATATCCGTTTTGTATTGTGGATCAGTTCCGTGTCGACTCTGACCAAAATCATGATTCGTGTAAAAGATTATTTTATCGACAGAAGGGTGCCGAGTTTTAGTTGCATCTATAGAAGTAATGAAGTCAGCCTTGTGCTCCGACAGCCTTGTTTCATAATACCTTGCTTGCCAGCCAATGTTTATGCCATTTACAGTAACTGGGTTCGTTTCAATTCCTGCTTGGTTTTTGTACGCTGAAATTCCGGTTCGTTGCTTAAACTCTTTACAAAACAGGAGATAACAAAGCCACTCAAAAGAAGCCTGCTCCTTGCCGTTAAATTTTGCTCTGAAATTTCCCCAGTTGATTTCAACTATCATATTCGTGAACCTGCCCTAAGGAACCCTGCAGACTTTATCATTGGTCTTGATAATCACTCGGCGTGTCTGGAAGGAGTTGGCTGTCATAGCAAGTTATTATAACAAATCACTCTAGCAAGGGAAACAGGGCCTTTCTTCGCTCGAATGGAGCGGAGGCATAGAAAAGGCCGGGCTTTCACCCGGCCTCCGACGTAAGGATTAAAAGGACGTTCGAGCTTACCTCTCCTCCAACCCCTCCCGCGCCTTTCGGAGCTGGGCGATTTTGAGCCGGTTCAACTCGATGCCGTATTCCGACGTCCCCCGGACGTATTCGTCAGAGAGATCCTGGTTCCGGATCTGCCCGCACACCCGCTTGTGCTCGAGGAAGATCTTGAGCGTATTCACTTCCACCGCCAACACCTCCGCCCATCGCCGTAAACTCCCCTTATGTTGCCAGGCCCGCAACGCCCCACCGATCCCGGCGAGGTAATCCGGACTCGCTTCGGCATCCGAGGGTAAAGCCGGCAACGGCTCCATGCTCGACTCCATTTCGGGGATCTCGGCTTCTACCGGAATAATTTCCTGCGGCATCCGCGCCGACGGCAACCGGGCCGGCAGGGGCGCCGAGACCGCCCGGACGCACACTCCTTTAGTTCGTGTCTTTGGTTCCATCTTACTTCTCCTTTCCCTCCGCTTGGGGAGGTTTATATGTCGGGTTGGGGCCAAGCACTACCGCCTCGGTCTATTTCACGCATCCAACCGGCACCAAAATCGGCACCATTTCACGCCATCCTCTGTAAGTAGCGATTTTTGGTGGGCGAAAGAGGTTTCGAACCTCTGACCCCCTGCTTGTAAGGCAGGTGCTCTCCCACTGAGCTATTCGCCCGGTCGCCTTGATTCTGCACAGTTACCTGGGGAGAGTCAACCCCTATCCGGTCCAACTGTGCCTGAAAAGTACCCATGAGCTTAGAGCGGCTTGCTGCAGATCCGCCGGGGTACGGGCCAGGAAGGGAGTCCGGGAGGCACGGGAATTGCTGCTGAAGCAGTGGGGGACGAAGGGAGGTAGCCTCGGCGTGGAAGATCGATCTCGATTAATAAGAAGGCCCTGGAACCGAACGGGGAGGACCGCCGTTTCGTACCGCGATCCGTCAAGCGAATTGGAGCGATGTGGCTTCGTGGACGCCCTCCTTGAAGTGGTTCTACGTGACCTTTTCCCAGAGGAGTATCATCGCATTCGCTGGCGCTCGTTACGGGAGGTGTTCGAGATCGGGGAATGACTGCCGATCTCACCCTGTCCAGGGTGGTCCCGTACTTCCCTCACGTGAGATGCTGTGGGGCCAGCGGCCCGTGCTTGAAGCCGAGCAGGCAGGTGAGTGATGACGGAATCCATTTCGGGGACAGGCCGTACAAGAACAAAGGACGATAGAGTTTTTTTTGACTGGCGCTATGTCAGGGGCCTGGAAGAGCGGCGAAGACATTACAGGCTGGCCTTCATCCTGTTCTGGTCCATCCTCATCGGTTACTCCGTCAAAGGATATGTCGTGAGCGCCGGGATTACGAACGATAAGAGCATGCACCCGACGCTGGTCATGGAGGGCTACTATTTAGTCAACAGGTACATCTATTACTTTGTCAATCCCGAGCGAGGGGACATTGTCGTGTTCCGAAGGACGACAGATGCCTCTGTGGAAGATGCCAAACGCATCGTCGGACTCCCAGGGGAGACACTGCTGATCAAATCGGGAGACGTCTACATAGATGGCCGCCGCTTAGACGAACCGTACGCTGTTGGAAAAACCTATCCGGATCATGGTCCCTATTTCATCGCGGAGAGGACATACTATGTCCTCGGGGATAACCGATGGGTAAGGGAGGACAGCCGGGACTTTGGGGCCGTTCCATTGAAGAATATAGAGGGGAAGATCGCCCCGGACACGTTATTCTCCTTCCGCTAAATAACCCGTGACATCTCCAAAAACTTTCCAACGTCTTTCTCTGTCCCCTCAAAAGGACCGTGTCGTTCCATTTTTAGTGACGCGACCGCGGCTGCAAAATTTCCAGCTTCGACTATCGGGGAAGATTTCATCCGTTTGAAAAGATACCCCGCAATATAGGTATCTCCGCAACCCGTAGGGTCGACGATCTTCTTTGGACGAAAAGACGGGATCGGATATATTTTTCCTTTCGAATATATCAAAGATCCTTTACTCCCCAGTGTGATGACGATCTCATCAATAGCATATGTTGATAGCTTCACGGCTGCTTTTTCTAGGTCTTGTTCGCCTGAAAGGATTTTTGCCTCTCCTTCATCGGCCTTCAGGAAATTCACGTACGTCAGCCCTTCATCCTTCTCTTCCCAGTCACTGTAACTGACCACTTCCTTTTCAATAGTTCTCAAACACCCTTGTACATCTAATGATACTTTTGATCGTTGTGAAAGAGTTCTCAATAAGTCAACCGAGATATCTTTTTTTGTCAGAGGCCCGAGATGAAAACATCTAGGAGAAATGTGCGGTATTTCCTGAGGACGGAATGGCGCGGCGACAGACCTTACCTTCTGAATTCTTGAATGCGAATCTTTTGAGTAGATGTTCTCGAATGTTGTTGTATTGCTTGTTGAATAGAAAATGTCAACGTCGTTCTCAACAAGATCGTCTAACAGCGTCTTATCTTTTTCAGAACATTTCGTAATTAAGGAGACATGTAAGCCCAGGTTCTTGATTGCCATAGTGAAATAATATGCCACTCCACCAGGGAGTTCTTTCTCCACATTCTGAATCCGTATGACATCCCTGGTGATATGACCAATGACGCAAACGTCGAACACGATACTCCTTCCCCGACAGAAATTAATCGTTGTCTATTCCTGACGCTGCGCTTCTCCCTATTTTCCCCCTCTTTCGGCCGCTTGCACACGAAAGCGCTCAGGGTGGCCTGCAGCGAGAATACCCGAAATATTCCTATGGGGAAAGGCCCGCAGGCTTGACACCCTCTCGGAAAGGGTCGATAATAAGACTAGAATGACCGGCTGGTCGGTCATTCTAATGTGGAAATTGTAAGTGGCTATTATTGTTGATAAGGACAGAAAGCGAAGGGAAATTCTCGAAGCCGCAATGCGGGTCTTTGCCCGGGAGGGATACCACCGGGCAAAAATGGAGGCGGTGGCCGAGGAAGCCGGCATCGGCAAGGGGACTGTCTACGAATACTTCAAGGGCAAGACCGACCTGTTCTTGGCCTTGCACGATCACATGCTGGCCGAACTGAAGGCTTTCTATATGAAAGAGCTCGAGGGAATCCGGCAGCCGGCCCCCATGCTCGAGCGATTCATCGCGGTTGCGTTTCAGACCTTTCGTCTCTGGGAGCCGTTCTTTCTGGTTTTCTTCGATTACTGGGCCGAGGGGGGCCGGGGGGAGCAGCAGACACTTCTCCACACACGCCTGCGGGAGGCCTACGCGCTCGCGAGGAATGATGTCGCGGCCATCATTGCCGCTGGTGTCAATGACGGGTCCTTCCGCTGCGACAACCCACTGCTGGCCGCCGCCTCCATCCTTGCCACGCTCGACGGGCTAGTTCTTCAGTGGCTGTGCGACCGCAACGCCTTCGATCTCGACGCCATGCGCGAGAGCCTCACCCAGACGATCCTGCGGAGCCTCCAGCCATGACCCGGCGTCGTCTCTCCATCCTTTTGATCTTGGCGATGGTCCTCGTGACCGCGGTGGGCGTTTTTTTGATTCGGGCGGTGCAGGAGCCACAAAACTCGAAGCCAGCACGGGTGCCGGTGCCGGTGGAGGTGGCCCGCATAACCCCCCAAGACTTCACCCACCGGCTGGAGGCGCTGGGGACCGTGCAAGCTATCCGGGAGGCGGCGGTCAGTGTCAAGGTCTCGGGGCCCGTGACGGCAATCCCCCCGGAGATCGAGTTGGGCGCCGCCGTAAAGCAAGGAACACTGCTAGCCACGATTGACCCTACCCCCTTCCGGATCGACGTGAGCCAACGGAAGGCGCTGGTGGCCCGCGCCCGGGCTCAGGTCCGCACCCGACAGGCGGAGATCGCCCGGCAAAAGGCCCTGATCAGAATCAACCGGGACAAGCTGCGGTTGGCCCAGGCCGAATTTGACCGACTAAAATCCCTGTTCGACCAAGGGGGAATCGCCTGGGTAGAGGTGAAAGCGGTCGAGCTGGCTCTCCGCCGCACGCAGGAGGAGGCCGAGCGGGCCAAGAGCGGCCTCCGTGAGGCGGAGGCCGAGCATGCGGTGGCTGAAGCGGAACTCGCCTCGGCCCAGGCGGAGCTGTCCCGGGCGCAGGATGCCCTCGCGGACACTCAGGTGGAAGCCCCTTTCGCGGGGATCATATCCGAGAAACCGGTCACCCTGGGGGAACAGGTCGCCCCGGGAACGGTACTCTTCCGTCTCGCAGACATAAGCACCGTGAAAGTCCTGATACGCATTCCCGCGGAGGACGTCGGTTTCCTCCATCCCGGCGCGAAAGCCGAAGTCACCCTGACGGGTTTCACCGAGCCGTTTCAAGGGCGGGTCGAACACATCGGCCCCCGGGCGGACCCCGAGACCCGGACCTTTCCGGTGGAGGTCCTCGTCGGGAACCCCGGTCCGAGGCGGCTCCTGCCTGGGATGTTCGCTCACGCCACCATTCCGGTGCGATCCTACCCCCAGGCCATCCTCATCCCGCGCGCAAGCGTCGTGACCGAGGACGGGTCGCCGGCGGTGTTCGTCGCTGGCGCCAAGCAGGAAATTGCCCAACGCCGTCCGGTTACCATTGCCCGCACTTTTGGATCCCGTCACCTCATCACCCGGGGACTCGAGACCGGTGATCTC
>JBHHYU010000096.1:0-10840 GCA_046757725.1 Binatia bacterium | reverse complement strand
ATGAACGACCTCTGAAACACCATCTTCCTTGGCCGTGAGCCAATGGACCCGAACTCCCAAGCGTACATGGACCTTTACTCCTATACAGCCTCTTTGACGCCTCAGGTCTACAAGGCGATGAAGGCATGGGAGAAGCAGCGACTCGTTATGGAGAAAAAGATGGCCACGGGGAACCCTTGTTCGGCAAAGAACCCGTGTTCAGCAAAGAATCCATGCGCTGCTAAAAATCCTTGTGCGGCTAAGAATCCCTGTGCAGCAAAGAAGTAGTTGAGCAGGGCAAATAGGTAGAATCTTATGGGCAACCAAGGGAGAGCGGAAATATTCCGCTCTCCCTTGTTATATCAAGCGATAGAATGGAGAGCAGATGTGAGCAGGAGGATAGCAACGTTTTTCATAGCAGTATTGGTTCTGTGCCTTATTTCATCTCTAGCCGGCGCCGGTGAATTATCAGCCAAAAAAGGGGATATTCGGGTCGGCGAGGGGGTCTACAAAGAAATCTGCTTCGCCTGCCACGGGTTAAAAGGAAATGGCAGAGGGCCAAGCTGGGTTAACACGAATCCTAGTCCCCAGGTTTTTATTAACAGCGTCTATATGTCGCGGCTCACCGATGAATATATCTTCAACGTGGTTAAATATGGGAAGCTCAAAGTGTTAAGGAGGGAGATTCCAGACAAGAAGCTTCAGGCCGTAGCTATGCCATCGTTCGGAGACGTTCTGGAGGATAATCAGATCCGGGAACTCATGAAATTCGAGAGGGCGTTTAGCCGACGGGGGCCGCAATCGGCCGAGATGAGGGAAATTTTTGATGCGGCATGTGCCGTTTGTCACGGTAAGGGAGGACGTGGGGACGGAGACAGGGCCAGCAAAGTTCAACCGGCGCCAAAATACTTTGTCAGCCTTATCCAGCCGTCTCCGATGAATCTCACGGATCCTCAACTCATGGCCCGCTTTAAGGACGAGTTTCTTTTCGCACTCATAAAAAGGGGAAAGCTTGGCGCCATTGAGGAAGCAAAATTTGATACGATGCAACCCTTTGGTCAGGTATTGAGTGACAAGGAGATATGGTCTGTTATCCGCTACATAAGGGAAACTTTTGTTCATCCAAAACCGCCAGTTGAAAAAGAGGTTTCTGCGTTACCCTGATCCGGATGTGGTCTCAGCATGCGATGCTATACGATTACCTCATACTTCACGCGCCTATGAGTGGATCTCCCAAGGCAACCCTGAATCCATTTCCCTTCGTCTCAGCCTGTGCAGGCCTCGCAATGGGTGTGGCCAAACAGAGAAGGACACGGTAGTCCCTTTCCAATGAAGAGAGGAAAACCAGAGATTTCGGGAATGCTTTTCATTCTTCCGGGGCTGGCTCTTCTCGGTACCCTCTTAGGAGCAAACGGAATCGTGGCAGGGGAGAGACGTTGTCCCCATGATATCCAACAGCTTTACATCCCTGCCGGGACCTTCCATATGGGGAGTACGCGAGAAGAAAGAGAATTTGCCTATAGACTTGATAAACAAGTGACACGACGCTACGGCTGGTATGAAAAGGAAACTCGACAAGAGGTAAGGACGGGCAGCTATTGTATCGACCGGTACCCGGTTACGAACACCCAGTACAAAAATTTCGTAGACGAGACCGGGCATGTACAACCCTACATTTCACCGGAGGCCTATCAGCGTCAGGGTTTCCTGGCCCATCCTTACCAAAAGGTTGAAGAGTTTTTGTGGAAAAAGGGGTCTTTCTCATCAAATCAAGGGAATCATCCTGTTGTATTGGTCAGTAACACAGACGCGGAGTCCTATTGTGCATGGAGAGGAAAAAGGTTGAGGCAGAGGTATCGGCTACCTACAGAGGCGGAATGGGAGAAGGCTACGCGCGGAACAGAGGGCCGTATTTTTCCCTGGGGAAACGAATGGAACCCCGACTACCTCAATAGTGGTCAGCGCTTCCAGTTTACGACGCCGGTCAACCTATTCCCCACGGGAAGGAGCCTTTACGGGGTCTATGACCTGGCAGGAAACGTTTTCGAGTGGACCTCAACCCCTTGGAGTGGGCCCGCGGGCGAGCAGAGGAATAAATTCGTATTGAAAAGCTGTTCCTGGGATGACCTCCCCGGAACCTGTCGGGCTGCCATGAGGCATGGTCGGCCTGGCAAGAGTAGACATATCCTAATAGGTTTCCGCTGTGCTTCAGATGCTGCTACGCGAGAAAACGGTGGATAACGACGTTACAATAGAAGTTAAGATAAAACGGACCCGGCAAAAATACGCTTATCAAGCCGGGAGCTAAGAAGCAAATGCGCTTGCCGCAAGCGGCTCAACAAGGTCATGTGGCAGGTTTTTTTTAAGCGCCTATGACGATCTGCTTGGCCAAATCAAGGAGTTGGTCCTTAGGGAGGCTCGATGCCAGAACACAGACCATACTCTTTTCCTTCCAGGCGATGAGATTCACATGTTCCCGATTAAAACTAACGAATTCCCTATTTGAAATCCTGATGACCCTGGCATTGTCAGGGGGTAAAAGCTTGACCCCGTCAAATTCCTGAGCAAGAAGATATTTCTTTCCCGGGCCCTGATAGACAAAAACCCGGTCCTCTTGGCCTTCGACGTTCTTGATCTGCCTCGCCAACAAACGGTACCCCCAAGGGCTCAGATCCAGGAGTCGCGCGGTAGGGGTCTGGGCTATAGCTACTGGAGAAGTATTCGCAATCCCCCTTGCCACTGTTTGGTACTGCGATATCGTATTTGTAAAGATGCCCTTTTGAATCTCATTTTGAACCTCATTCCGTCGAAGCATATAGGGAACGATTACAACAAACAGCAAGGCAACCGCGGCAGCCAATCCATAAGTACCAAAGGACCAGTCAAAAAATCGTCTCTTCTTGGTTTGGCCTAGTTGATCCAGGAGCCTTTCTTTTAAACCTGGTCTGACTGGAACCCGAGAGAACTTGTTCCTGAGAATTTTTTTGACTCCGGTTTCCCATAAAAACATCTGCATGCATTTGGGACACCGGTCAACGTGAGATTGGACTTCCCTCTTCTCCATGGGGAGCAGAGCTCCATCGACGTGAGGCGTTACCAGTTCTCTATACTCTTGACAATTCATATGGTTACCCTACCTATTCTTGGATCAAGCCCCTTTCGGAAGCATAATCTCTTAAAGATACCTGAAGCATTTTCCGCCCTCGTGACAATCTAGAACGAACGGTGCCCACGGCACACTCCATGACTTCTGCCGCTTCTTCGTAGCTTAGCTCTTCGACATCCACAAGGATAACAGTGGTCCGGTACTCCTCCGGCAATTCTTTTAGTGCCTCTTGTACCTCATGGTCCATGAGCCGGAAGAAAAAAAGATTCTCGGGATTATTTTTCTCCGAGTTCTCATGTTGGGCCATAAGGGACTCATAAGCCTGATCGATTTTCTCCAAATCTACCATATCCGGTTCCCGTTTTTTCTCGCGATACCGGTTGATAAAAAGATTCCTAAGGATGGTGAGAAGCCATGCCTTGCAGTTGGTGCCCGGCGTGAATTTGTGGAAGAAGCGAAAAGCCCTTAAGTAGACCTCCTGAACCAAGTCTTCTGCCTCGGATTCGTTCCTTGATAGATAGAAAGCAGCAGTATAAAGATGAGAAAGGTGGGGAAGGGCTACTTTTTCAAACTCTGCTTTTAAGGTATTCTTCCTGTTCAGAGAAAAGGGCAACAACTTCCCTCCAGTGAGTGCGTGGGTTATTCCATTCATGATGCTGGGACGTACCTTTTCCGAAAACTCCTAACCCTCTGCTGCTCTCAGAGACCTGTGTTTTGCTCTCCTGTGAGTGATCATGGCATTCGGCCTCTTCTCCACCCTGGAAGACAAACGATAGACTTGAGCCTTGGAACCGTTAACCAGCTCCCTTTCCTTCCGCCTGAGCAGCCCCTGACGCAAACAATTAGGGTTGACTCCTAGGACCTCACAGGTGTTTTCAAAGGAAAAGACTGCATCCCCATCATCTTCCAGAATCCACTGCTCCGCCTCACGGAAAAGACTCTTTTGCCTATAATCTCGGGCGAAAACATAACGCTGGAAACATATAATCGCATCTTCCAACACCGCTAACATGAGTCTCTTCTCCGGCTCCAGATGTGTTTTCCTGCGGAACGTATCATAGAACTCCGCAGAGAGAAGGCTATCCGGTTGAAATAGCGAGGTCACCTTATCTTCCGTAAACCTGTCCGCCTCAAAAAAAGTCACCAAAATCACCTTGCCCCTTAGCCAAGCCCTACTCCGACTGGTGAAGCCTGGGAAATAGGCAGCTTGGAATTCACATTAAACATAACACTAGACCTGCTACTACCTACAACCATTTCTCTCAGGAGAAAGTTCCCTTGATAGCCATTACGGAATAGATACTTTTCTCCCTCGGAACTTTTTCGTAGGCTGGGATTGTTTAAAGAAACAGAAGGCAAAAGGTAGTTAAAAAAACAGGTCAGGTCAAAAAGGAGGTAAGTAAAATGAAGAGCATCAGATCCATTATGGTGAGCGCATTCCTGATAGGGAGTTTGGGCATGAGCTTCGCGCCTGCTTTCGGGCAGGGTGTCGTTTTCAAGCTAGCCCTATCCCCGGGAAGCAACATCTGTCACATGAAGTTTAGGCCGATCCGTGAGGATACTCTGGGCTGGGATCACCCGGTACTTGCACCTGCCGGGACATCCCTGATTGATTACTATGGTTCGTGCGACCATGACCCTCTAGGAAAGGATGAGATCCAAGTCCAACGGGATGAGGTTTGGAACTATGACTTTAGCGATGAGTAACCATCCCCAAAAGCTGCGGAGGAGAGGAAGAGTCGGTTTTCTCCGGTCCTCTCCTCCGGCTTCTTGTGGTGCAGTTTCTTTAGGGGTCCGGTGGTGTACAATCTAATGGGCCGGCCCTAGACAAGGCCGCATCAAAGCTGTGGGTTCGATAAACTGGTTGTTTTATAACGGCATTTATCAGGTGGATGTTATCTCAACAAAGTTAGAGGGAAAGAGGAGAAATGCAGTTCAGATCGTGCTGCAAGTGGGGGCCAAGTGAAATGGACTCACTCATTCTAACCGCTATACTTGTTTCAATGATCGTTTTTCTCGTAGTCGTGGAGCTTTACAACTCATGAGCACCCCGGTGTGAGTCAAATCTCTTGCCCGACTCCTGTATGCGTTAACCTGCTGAAATCACTAGCGTTTCGAGCTTTTTCCCACTGTTAGGAAAATCCTCCTCGGCAAGGAACCATGTCTCTGCCCCTATCCTTATCTTTAATTGAGATCAAACGAGTTCAACACACGGGGTAGTAACGTTCACCGGCCCTTTTTATGTAACTCTTTCGTCATAGAGGGAACTATTGAGATGCCTAAACGGTTTTAACCAATAGATAGAGCGACTTGGTGAGCTCGCTCGGCGTCACTGTTTAGACTTGAGATCAAGGCTCAACAAACGACAACAAAGGCGCCATTCATGTTTTTGGATACAACGATGGAGCAAAAAACTGAAAGATCATGGTTTGGGGTAACTTTGGGATTGGCCTTGCTAATCGCAGTTTGTGTAACAGTTTTACCGGAAGCAACCGCTCTTGCCGCCTCGGGGAGCGAGACTGCAGCGCTGGATGGAGCGGAGGCGGACCCCTGGGAGCCATTCAATAGTAAAATGTTCTGGTTTAACCGCAACATCTTGGATCGTTATCTGCTAAAACCTGCAGCTCAGGCATGGGATCTTATATTACCGGATCCCGTACAGCAGAGCCTGCGTAACGCCGTTGATAATTTTAATGTGCTTCCACGTCTGGTCAATACCTTGGCTCAGGGTAAATTTGCCGCTGCTGGGCGGGAAACGGCCCGTTTTGGCATTAATAGTACGATCGGGCTGGCCGGGCTTTTCGACGTGGCAAAAGATGGTTTCGGGATTGAGGGGAGCCATGAGGACACCGGCCAGACCTTGGGGTTTTACGGTGCAGGTCCGGGTCCCTATTTGGTATTACCTTTGTTGCCGCCGATGAACGTTCGTGATGGTGTCGGTGCTGTTGTGGACGGGGCCATGAACCCGCTCAACTACCTTCTGCCGTTTGCTTGGGATGCGGACGGCGGTACAACGACAGGAGCGCTGTTGGGAATGGCGGCCACGGACGCTGTTAACCGGAGATCGCTTAATCTGGAGTTTTACGAGGGGGTTGAGGAGAGTGTTATTGATCTTTACAGTGCTGTTCGGAACGCCCATTTCCAGAAGCGGGAGGCGGAGATCAAAAAGTAAGCCTGGGCCTGCCCCAGGTGTGGGGTGGGAGTAAAAGAGCGAGGCGGGTTGAAAGCAGGCAAAAAAACTGATAAATGGAACAACCAAAGTCTTGGAGGGATAGAACATGAAAGTTTCAGTTGTGCCGTGGCATGTTTTCTGGCAGGCATGTGACAATCAGGAACCTGCACCAGCGGAGAGATGGTTACAGCGGTGGGCTTTTGGTGATCGGGGGGTCGGGCCCCTAGTAAAATCACAATCAAGGCACCGCGAGAGTTCCGGGCATCCTGTCCACACAGCCGATCAGGCCGAGTTAAAGCTTCCTTTCAGCGCAACCCGCTTGTACAATTCCACAGCCCGATCTGGGATGGCTACTCCGCGGGTGGGGCGAGAGGCTGGCAAAAGGGGTTTAGCTCTTTATTTTAACCCGAATTGAGTTCAGTCAGGAATGGACCAGGGAAATCGAGGTGGTAAAATGAATTGCCAACGTTGCTTAGGGGGAAGGGAAGCCCAATACTGTGCGTATACGGACGCGATGAAGATTGAGATTTGTTCCTCATGTGCTCAAGAAGCTCTTAGACTGGGCATTGCGGTTGAACCCGTTATGTATTGCGATGTTGGAGCGGTACGTGGAGGCAGCGTTAGCAACGCCACCCTAGCTCCCGCCAAACCGTGAGCCAATACGATCTAGGCTTTGCCTCTTTGCCTTGTTCAAACGGCCTCAATCGTCAAAGCTAGAGCTTTCATTACAGCCTTTCTTTGATCCTACTGTGGTCTAGTAGTCTAATAGTCATAAAAACGAGTTCATGCCCCCAACGGAAAGCCCTATCCAGGTATAGTTTTTACGTTCATGATTGTGCTGCGGTAAGATTTCCGCACTCGCCTGGAGGGAAGAAATCCTTTCAATTCAGTCCCTTAAGCATCACTTTCGCTCAACCAATGCCAAACCATTTAACGACTTCCTGTGCCGAAAAGTTTCAAACCAAGCCAAGGTCTCGGGAAGCGATTACTTATTAATGCAGGAACTTTCTGTGGAGTTAACCGTTGAAAGTGAAATAGAAACAAAACTTAAAGGTGCTCACGACAAGCCCTAGGTGCAGGTTTTATTCTCTGCACAGTAAAAACCGAAGGGGGTCTGGATTCTATGGCTACAGCAGGAAAGGTTGTTTACACCTCTCATGTAAAAATCGAACGCAAAGCAGGCCCGATTCGTCTGGCCTATCTGCCGGCTGAGAAAGAACCGGTGGTTTTTGGTGTGCATTCCGAGGTGGCGCAACACTACAACGTACCGGCTGACGCGTTTCCACTCCACGCTACTACACTCGACTATGTGGTTGCGGCTGCCGGCGGTTGACTGACGGGTACTTTGGGTGGGGCGCTGGAGGCGCGCTACATTGATGCTAGTGGCGGCAAGCTGACCGCGGACGTCACCGGAGAGATTGAGCTTGATGGGAGTATCCTGGTCATTCGCCGCATCTATGTCCACTACAAGTTGCAGGGGACGGAGGAGCACCATGCTACTATTGACCGTGTTCACGAGATGCATGCTGACCGCTGCCCTGTAGCCCGGTCCCTTAAGGGGGCTATCGATATTCGCACCTCCCTCGAATTAATAAACTAAAAACGGTCTAATGCTATCTTAGAAGAAGGGCCCGGCGCGTAAGTCCGGGCGGCGTATGATGTTTTGGTGAGATCTAAGAGGCATCGGCCCGAGGTGAGGAAAGCCAGAGGCGTGAGCCCATCAAAGTTTCCGCTTGGGTGCGGCGTAGCCTGGCACTCCGGATCTTCCAGTTCACTCAGCCAAGTAATGATATTCCAGGGATATCTCTACACCTACGTACGCAGCCGGGAACTTTTAGCTCTTAAGTCGGTTAAATGGATGTATAGCGTCAAAAGCTAAGGAGGTGTAGAAAATGCCTAATTTTCAGGAGAGGTGTAGATCGTGGGGTTTGATCAGTTCCGTTTGTACTGTATCCCTTGTATTTTTCGCTGCTTTATTTGTAACGGGGTGTGCCGCTGAAAAAGCAGCAGTGGCCCAATCAAGACCCGGGATACCCGTGCCCGGACTGCATGCCTATACCCAGGGGCATGCGAAGCAAAAGTCTCCCCCTGACCTGTTAGGGGGACCGTTGACGGTTTCAGTAACCCAGAGCAAGGGGAGCACGCGATGGGTGCTCCCAGGGCCCCGCTCGCTTGATCCCTCCGTGTTTGGGACGCCGGCAAATCCGGTTGGTTTTGATCCGGCCCCGTTTCCGCTGATGGGGATTCCGCTCAAACTGCGGAAAACTCACAATGGACACTACACCATCGTTAACCATGCCACCCCGTTCAGTAACTGGCGGGAAGTTGGGGTTGGCGACATCAATATGAAAGTGGTCGATGCCACTGCGATCGACGGTGCCCGGACCAAGGATAAGATTCAATTTGAAGCTAAATTCAAAAGCCCCGACGGAAAATACAAATACCGCGTTACGGTAAACAAAGCGATCCCGCATGGAATGGGCTTTCCTTTCTTTGGTGGCGTCGTCACCAATCATCTCCTCCACGGAGTGACCGGTATCGGTACCCGTTTGATGCCGACAGAATTCACCTATGTGGCTTTCTGGGGTATTGGTAATATCTACCGCAACGGAAAACTCGTGAACCCCCATCACCTCGTCCATGTGATGGTCACTGAAATCGTACGCGGTGCGGGGTATAAGCTCCAATTCGACAAAGGAGTCGGGAACCCTTCCAGCGGGACTACCCTTCACCTGATGGTTCCACCGTTCAAGGTAACGAAAAAAGGGCTTAAGCCCGATCCGCTTAGGAGTGGTTTCATTCCCTTCCCGTTTGTTAAAAAGCACATGAAAAAGGCCATGGGTGCGGCAAAAAAGCTTCCCGCGAGCCAACGGAAAAAGCGCATGGCGATGCTCAAAGAAGTCAAGGCGCTTATGGGGCACACCAAGCAACATGTCATGAAGGCGATGAAGGCCGGCAAGATGGACGGCCAGCCTTTCTTTCATGTGATGTTTGGTAACCTTCAAATGAAGGCTAGCCACTAGTAAATTAACTACATGGGGGAGTCCCGGCATTTTTGACGGGACTCCCCTCCAACCTACCCTCTCACGAATTTCGATGAAGAAAACTACCGGTGGCCTTTTTGTGTTGTTTTTAGCGTTTTGGCTTGGTGTCTCCAGTCCTTTCGCGGCTGCTAGAGCCGCAGGGAGTCGGCATCGGATTGTAAATCTGAAGGACATTGAGTTCAGACCAGGAAAAATCCGGGCTGACATTGGAGATACAATTAAATTTGTCAACAACGATCCATTTGAGCACAACGTCTTCATTGTTCGCACGGCCAATCCGAATGATGTTCTATTCCCTGCTACCAGCGTTCCTCCGGGAAAATCTATTACAACAACCATCAAAGATAAGGGATTATTTACAATCTACTGTACCATTCACGGTGGCATGACGGCAAAACTGTCTACGACCGGTTCCTTCGAATTAACCGCCGCTCAGAAACGGGCCGCTGCAAAGCGCGCGGCCGCGTTACCCCCCATCGTCAAAACCGGTGAGAAATTGTTCTGGGGTAAAGCCCAGTGCCACCAATGTCATAGTATCGGCAATAAGGGTCATGGACTCCGTGGTCCCAACCTGAAGGACATTGGCTTTAGAGCCCCGTTACAGGCCCAGAAACTCGGCCTGCAATCGGGCACCGAATATCTAGTACAATCCGTCATGAAACCTGGCGCCTATGTTGTTGCCGGGTACACCAACGACATGGCCACAGTTTATCAGCCACCGATTGACTTGAATGCGGAAGAGATCAAGTCGGTGATTGCGTTCCTGCAGAGTCAGAGAGGCAAGGTAGATACCTGGTCGGTAAATATCGATGAGGCAACGCTGGCTTCGGTGCCTGCCTTGAACCCCTTTTATAGAGGGGATCCTGGGCGCGGGAAACAGATATTTGCCGACGCTGGTTGTATCAGCTGTCATGCCGTGGGGCACCGCAAGGCAAGTTCCGTGGGACCGGATCTGTCGGCTATTGGAGCCTTCCGGAATTGGACTTGGCTGGCGCAGTCGGTTATCGATCCGAACGCCGAAGTCGGCGCAAACTGGAAGAATGCGACCGTTCATCTCAAATCAGGAAAAAACGTTTCCGGTATCCTTAGGAAAAAGACCAGCAAGACAGTCACGGTCATGATCGACAGTGATAATATCAAGCAACTTTCCCGGGACGAGATCAAAAGCATCAAAATCAGTAAAGCTTCCCGTATGCCGGCGGACTATAGCGAACTATTGACCTTTCAGCAAATCGCCGATCTCATTAGCTATCTACAGAGTCTAAAGGGCAGCCCCTGATAGTTTATTCACTTGTCTAGAAACTCCGCCACCTCTTTAACGCCTGGGTTTTTTCATTGCGCCGCAATTCCAGTGCCGGCCTGCCGGTAGACCTACCGGCAACGGAGCCCCAAACGAGCCCAAGGAATTAAATCCACCTACGCACTTTGGGACCTAGGACCGGTACCGTTTCCGGCAGAAGAGGTTCGGCAGAATGTATGGGTGATAGGGCAATAAATCAGGTAGTCCATGAAGGCGGAGAATCCCTTGTCTGCTTAGTG
>JBHHYU010000095.1:0-11191 GCA_046757725.1 Binatia bacterium | reverse complement strand
CCTGCCGAGGGCTAAGGATTGAGAGTTGAGTGTTCGCTTTACCGGATCATGCACGCGACCACCCCAAGCGTCGCCAAGAGGGGTCCAATCAAAACGTGACCACGATCATGCTTGCGTATGATCTGTGTCACCATATATCGAATGGTCCCACCCCCTGTCAAGCCCAAAACGCGGTTGTCTTTACTGAGCCGCCACAGGGTGTGGGGGAGCTTATCTCGCACGCTTCCCGTCCAGCTACCTCCGCACCGCCTTCAGCTCCTCCAACGCGCCTTGATTCGACATTTTTGCTTCTAATCCTCAGATTTTGCCGGGAAAGAGGAGAAGTCGAACCGCGGCCAACAATAAACCAATACTCAGTGGGACAAAGGCCCACTCGATCGCGGGCCGGTAACAGCATAAGCCAACCAGTCCACAGCCAGCGGCGATCAGAAAAAGGGGTCCAATCGCTCCCTGCCAGGTCCAGCCCTGAAAGAACGCTGGGGCCAGCAGCGCAAAGGTGACGAATAGGAGGCCCCACTTGAGCAGCGCTGCACTGCGTATCATTCTGGCCATATCATCGGTAGTTTTTGCCAAGGGCAGATCGAGGACCCTCAGCGTTCGGAGGTTTTCTACAATATCGAGGGAGGCGGCCGCCGTGATGCAGATTCCAGCGGCTATAGCAAGCCACATGGCCCATTTCTCCGGTCGCCGAGCGAGCAGAAAACCCATGCTACCAAACAAAAGCCAGTACGCAGCGATAAGGAAGAAGTCCGCGTGCAAACTCCCGCGCACTTTCTCGCGATTCTCGTCACCAAGATCACCCACTATATGTGCAATACCGTTCGCAGATTCGACGAATTCCAGGGCCAGAACCGGGGAACGGAAGTCTTTCAGTGGCTCCTTAGGTTCAAAGCGGAAGCGAACGCCCATCCACGTCACGAGACCGCCGGTAAGCAGGATCAACACGCCAATTGCGAATCCAAGCCTTTGCATCGAAGAATCGTGCACCTCGAAGACTCGATGGAGTTTTCGGATATTTCGCAGTGCAGATTGCCGCCAACGAAACCTTGGCCAGCGCTCAACGAGTTAGGCCAATGTACGCCCGTGGTCGAGGAAAATTCCCTCTAGCACACGCTCATTACGTGTACGCTCACGCTGGGAATCCCATGGGTGAGGGATGGGCTTATCGATGGGTGACCATTTCTCCACGTACCGATTGTAGAATTCAATGAAATTGGGATTGGACGTAGCCTTCATATTTTCGAATTGGCCATTAAATGTTGGTGAATTACCCCAGCAGCGAAAAAGATTCATCCATCCGCGGTTGTCCGGCGCGTTGGCATACCGATCCAGCCTCAGCGTGAAAAACACCTGCTCCATGAGCCGAGCTTGGATGGTACACGCCTGCGCAACCTTCGCTGGGGGGGGCCTTTCGATTCTAGATGCTTCGGCTGTCTCAGGATCACGGTAGCACTCTTCGTAGTACTCTCTCAGGGCTTCCTCTGACAGTAACATCCGCTCTAAGTCCTTCAGTGCATCCGTTGCCCGTTGCGTCTCGACATGATCCGCTGCTTTGAACGGTAAGTGCAAGGACTGAAGATGTGACCATTCCCGGTTCCCTGGCACCCAAGCGCCGAAGGTGTGCTCGGCGATGTGGACGCCGAGGGCCCTGTAGGACTCGAACTGGGCGTCACTGAAGAACAGGTCAGCGGTCGTCTCATGGGGAAAGGTTGGATGGGCATTTCTGTAGTTCAGGACCGGCTCGGGCTCGTCACCGGTGAGTGAATTCTTCAGGTAGATCAGCCAGCTCTTTTGATTCGGACGGTCGGGATAGCGAATGCGTCCGATTGCGCAGTGACTCCGGCTGCGACCCGTCTGTGCATCCGGCCGGATCATTTCTAAATCTATATCTACGTCTATCCCTCTGTCTATATAAGCGTGGCGAAGCGCCTCAGTGAAGGAACCGAACGTGAGATCACCATCGGCCTCAGCGTCACAGGCGATGACGACCTTGCAGCGCCGTTGTAGCAGGGGGTAGATCCCCACGTTGTCGCCCGTGTGGCCACCATCTGAGAGATTTACCAGCCGACCTCGGGCATGGGTGTTTGAGAACATCTCGTTGATCAGATATGACGGCCAGAAAACACCCCCTTCCTTCCGTTTCAGGCTCGTGGGGTATGCGGGATTTTCCAGCCAATATCCTAGACGCAGATTAAAGAGAGTCATCGCAAAGGCTTGCGCAAAGAACGTGTAGTGGCCCATGGCAGACGCGACGGCCGCCCCGGAGATCGTTAGGGCCCGAGCAAGCTTGGTCTCTCCAGTGCGATACTGCTCTGTCGGCTGATAGCCGGTCTGCTCAGACCCGCAATAGAGCTTCGAGAAGAGAAAATATCCGGACTTCCGATCCTTCCGAGTAAGATCGCGGCTTCCGGCTAGGTTAATGGCCGCGCTGATCAGATGGTAGGGAGCTGTACATCCCCAGATCCGCTCTGCGTCTTTCCACTCCTTCGGGTTATCCTTCCCCTTTTCCGCCGCAGTTCCGTGCAAATGCGTCAGTGGCATCTCCATGGAGTTGTGCCGTACGATCATCTTGCCCGTGTCGTCATCCACTTCGGTTCGGAGGTAGGTCTCGATCAGCCGGTCTCGATAGAAGTAATGAAGGGCGATCTTGTTAAAGTTCAGTCCAAGCCCAAGTGCCGACAAGGCGATGGCAGCCCCTAAAAAGAGGTACCACGGGTTCTCACCCCAGGAAAGGATGAGCGAGCAGAACGCGAGGGCAATGAGCACCACAAACAAGCCAACGGCGACTCCGAGGGCGAATTTCTTGAGCCAAAGCGGCACGGCTTTCTTGCCAGCTGGAGCGGCGGTGAGACGTGGCGCGAGGACGCGGCTCCCGATTAGCGAAAGGATCGCGAGCATCCCTGCCCCAAGACCATGCTCCGTAAGTGCGTAGACGAGAAATGGGAAGAGCGCTAGGGCCAGGGTGAGCACAAGTCCATAGGTCGTCATCGCCTGAAACGAACCCAATAGAGACCGGAATCCTCGCGTCCAAAGGGAGCTCATGCGTGGCGGTATCACATGAAACGCAATAGTGCCTACTCTCATCCCCACAACGACGGCGAAGGGGAGAAATAGCCACAGGAGGGGGCCCGGATCATCTCCTAGTATGTTTGACTTACGGATTTTCACTACAACAACGAGTACTAAAAAAACAGCAGCAAGACCCAGCCAGCGCAGCAACTTCCTTTCAAATGCGTCCTCCTCTGAGTCGCCCTCTTTAATTTCCTTTTTTGTCCAGGGAGATCCGCGTCTGTAGCCTGTGTATGCCGCCATCAGCCCCAGAAAGCCGATTGAGGCGATGAAAAAGCCTGAAATGAAAGCCACGCTGAACGGCCAATGTTGGGTGGTGAGATTATTAAAGAATTTCTCCAGGGAGCTGCGCAAACTCGTCCCTTTCTCCTTAAGTCGCATCCAGAGTTTTGGACTTTTGATCTCGGTTTTTTCCTTGACAACAGTACTTATCTCCCAGAATGGCAGGCCTGTGGTCTCAATCTTTGTAGTTGTTACCGCTGCCGTACGCGCACCCGTGCTAGATGTCGACAAGATTCCGTCCAGGCCCGGCGCTAGCAAGCGGATGCATCCCATATAAAGCGCGCTTGCCGAAAAGAGAACAAGAAGCACGATCAGGAGGTGATAGATGATTCCCGTGAAAATATTTCCCACGCTGCGGAGCGTTTCCCGGGCAAAAACGCCGTGGCGCGCCATAACGAAATTACCATGGGTACGCAGATGTTTCACTTGCCTCTTCCCTGTGAGGCGGCCCGGAGTCTCCTCCTCCTCTGCCTTCTGTCGTTCTTTGTGTTTCTCCTCGCGAAAGGGGAAATTCTCCCATTCTGTGGTAAAAAGGGCGTCATCGCGACTCTCGAGGTGGTACTGGTCAAGATTGCCAGGGGCCTTAGCAGACCCTTTATCGAGAGAGAGAAGGCCCGACAGGCAGCTCCCAATGTAGCCTCCGCCCGAGACGGTACTCAGGTAGTCAACCATTGGAAGGATTCCCATCTTGGAGAGGGCTTGGAGGATCCCGAGATTGGTAGTGGCCGACCGGATGCCCCCACCGGAGAGGGCGAGACCGATCAGATTCCTCTTTAAATCCTCCTCGCCAGCTTCAGGTTCAGCCTTCGCGTTGTTCTTGCGGCGGCGTGCCCTGACGTATTCGAGTTCGCGTTCACGAACGGTGTTGAGGTTGGCCGGTTCATTGGATGCCTGGCTCATACTCTCTCCTCAAGTTCGGAGGCGCTATGGGCGGATAATCGTGCGTGTCGAAAGCAGTTAATCTCGTGCCGTGCTGGGGATAGCTCCGTGTATCGAACTATCACTTCGTTTGGAGCTTCCCGGCCTGTTTAAGCAGCTTTTCGACCCCCTTAAGATATTCTGTTGCATCCTTTACATCCCTCTTAAGCCGCGCAAACTCTCTAGCTTCATCCCTTTCGGCTCTAATCTTTTGCAAAATATGGTCAAGCAATATCTGTCTGTAATGATCGACCGCCGGAAAAACATTTGTCACGCAGAAAGTGGCGAGAGGTGTCAGATGTGCGGTCTTTGCGCCTGTGGCCAGTTCCGCAGTCGCAACCTTCATCCTTTTCCGCGATGCATCGGTGGGCTTGTCGGCGTGTAGCCTCTTGGCTTCACTGTATTCAACGAGAGCCTTTGTCAGTTCGGGGGACGATTCTGCTTCATCGACCGCCATGATGCAGGCAATCTCCACCGCATCATAATTGAGATTCTGGAGATAGGTACGTTGCATTAAGGAAAGCGTCTTCGCAATATGGGCATCCTGTTTCGATTCAAGACTGCCAGGCTGAGTTCCTGTAGATCCCTTGGCCTCGCTGGACACGCCAGGTTGCTGTTGCTCGGGCTGTTGCGGGGGGGTTCTGCTCTTGGCTTCGGTGCCTATGACCGCTAATGGGCGGCCGAATGCGCCGGCTACGAATTCACCGAGCAGCATCGTGATCATGGTGTCGTCGTAGCGGCTAATCATGACGGCATAGGCTCTGGGCGATATGGCGCCGTTAGCGTAGGCCTCACAAGCCCTGTACAGCCCATCCCGCAGCAATTGGATTGTCGCCAGCCGTTCCGTAAGCTGCGCTATTTGTTCGGCATGAGCTCGGCTGATGGCGCCGGCAATTTCTGGCGTGATATTGCTAGGTAAGTTCGCCTTCAACGAGCCACTCAAAGAGAAAGCGTCGGCGACTACCTTGGCCACATCGGGGCTCGGCTCGGCGCATGTGATGTATTTGGGGTTGGTCCGTCCAGTTCTAACTTGGGTGACGACACGCACCTCCGGACTGGTCACCAGAACTTTCCCGCCAGGAAGCTCTATCGTTTTATATACTGTTCCGTTTTGGGCGCATGCAGTAAGAGCCAGAATCGAGGATGTTAGGACAACGGACTTTATTAGACGTCTCCACATGACAACCTCCCAATTCATAAAACGTTGCCTCGCTTGAGCTGGCCCGGGGGCTCTGGTCACCCCGGTTTCATGCTACTCTTGGGGAGCCTTGGTTTCCCCACTTTCAAAGGTTTCCTGCCTCCCTGAGACGCTTTCCCTACCCACGACGTTTCCTTAGGGTGCTGCTTTCTCCGGTCGCCGCCCGGCGGCCCGAATATTTAGCAGCTTATTGAGCCCGTCAAACCAAAAAGGGGCACCCAGCGAAACGGCAATCGTTGTAAGGATCAAGCCGACAACTTTCGGTATAAGCGACCAAGGGTTGGCCCCGAGCGACTTCAGTGACGGTATATCCCAACCGACCGGCAGTTCGTTGAGTTCTTGCTGAAGGTTCTTAATTGTCTCCTTCTCAAGCTCGGTTGCGTTTTTGTCAACCAAAACATCTGCCTGTGCAACTACCTGCGCCCGCAATTGCGGGTCTTTCCACAATCGCCGCGAGATTTCGACAGAGTCGACGTTCATGAAAATGGTGAGTCCTAATGCGATTCCCACCATCCATTTGTGGGCGTTCCGCTTGTACCAGCCCGACACGCGATCCATCGAATCATCGAACCAGGTTTCGATATTCTTGCGTACCTGCGCGATGTCGCCCTGGGCGGTGTCGATCAGGCCGGCAAGCGCCTTTCTAACGGGTCCATGAGGCAGATTATCTACAGTGGCCCTAGCCTCCGTGAGCGGTCCGCCGCTTGCATTAGGATCCTTTAGGACGTCCAAAAGGGCAACGGCGAAATTTCGCGCCGGGACATAGGAGGGGCGTTTGCCTTTCTTCGCGAGCTTATTTACCAACGGATGGTTATAGACTTCCTCCTTCAAGTCTCGGACGTTCCCTGCTGCGTCCTTGATGTTTGGATCATCTAACAGGTTCTGAATGCCTTCTTGTAGGGTGTTCGACCTCCAACCGCAAACAGCGGCAATAGTCTCTTGCACGGCACTGCATATCAGACTCAGAATGAGATAAACGAACACGAGCCCGATGATAACTTCGAGAATTACCATTTCAGACATCGCCCCCTCGCTCCAAATAGAATCGTGACCGAAGTGTCTTTTACTCTTCCTATGCCGTACGCTGGGTTGCGCCCTTCCTTGAAAGCTCCAAGCGGGCGCCACGGGATGCGATGATCACCCCGGTTCCATTAGTAGTACCTGCTGAGGACTAAGGGTTGAGAATTGAGTACTCGCTATAGCCACCAACCACGCGACAATCCGAAGGCGCGTCTGGAGGGAGCTCCTTTGTACCCCGATAGGTACACTCCCTGTCAAGCCCAAACCGTGGTTGTCTCAAGTGAGTTATCTGGACAGTGGCTTGGGAAATGTCAAGATTCAAGACCTGACCCCCGGCCTTGACCCGAGCGCCTTATATATTTCTTGCCTTTCCTTGGGAGCCATATGTGCCTGCCGATGTGAGGCCGAAGGCGAGCATATTGAGTCCACTATCACAGAGCGGTCCACTGCGTCGGTCTCACGGCAGGGGCAGTCGAAGCCACAGCGGCATGTGGTCGCTCAACTTGTGTTCAAAACGCGCGTAGAACTTCTCCTTCGCATTCCTGCTCAAAGCAGCTATCGGCTTATTGTTCAGCGATTCACTGAATAGGTTTACGAAATCAAACACACCGTAATCGGGACCGCGTTCGTCCCGCCCCATGTTGGCATTATCCCTATGAGTTGGGAAACGCGTATCCCGGAAGAAGAGACCGATCTGGTCGAACGTCTGATTCAGGCGGGCATTGGTTCGAAAGACATCATTTCGCGCTGGGTGGGGATCTAGGAAAGGGAGGTTTACATATGCTTCGTCGCCAAATTGAGCGTCGAACCCCTTGAGGTGCTTTTCGATCCTTCCACGATCTGTCTCTGGTTTGTTAAAGTCGAGGTTGAGGTCACCTAAGAGAATGAAGTTCGGGTAATAAGCCTTGTCCTTCTCCTTTAGCCTAGCGATGATCCACTCCATCAACGCATCAAACTCTTGCCGACGGTCCGACATGTACTCCCCGAAGTACAAGTGTGCGTTGACCGCCATAAACTGGTACGACTTGCTTCCCGGATGCCCCCTAACTTCGAAGCTCACGCAGAAAGGAGATCGGATGAATGTAAGAAACGTGGGCATCTTGACCTTGAATTTGGGCTTTTTCGGTTTAGTGGGGCGAGTGCCCAAATCGAACTCTTGCATCTTGACAAGATAGTTTCTTAGCTTCTTGGCATACGGCGCCATGGCCGCGTGAATCTCGTCGTTATGTAGAGATATTGTACCCAGTACCTTGGATCGATCGTAGGAAATATCTGTCGCAATCTCCGTACGATGCACGATCGAGCTATTGAAGATGAAGCCCAATCGTTCACCGACGCCCGGTTCTCCAGGAAAGACCCCGGTCTTGTCCGATACGATCATGTCGAATTCTGGACCCATCATGCCTCGCAGCACCCGCAAGCCGCTTAGCTCGTCCTGGATTTCCTGAACCGCTAGCAAATCGAATCGTCGGCACACGGCCGCCAAAAACTCCCAAGTGTCCTTGTTTCGACTGACGGCAGAGCCGAGCTTTCGAATGTTAAATGAAGCTAGCACGACTGATCCATACACCCGATCCGGCAAGCCATACCGGGCAGGGTCCGATTCCAGCTTTTCCCAGATCTTCTTCCATTCACTTCGGGTAAAGCCTTGCCCTGCCATCCTCCACTCCTTTCACGCTCCTTAAAGGACGGATCTTTTCGATCAGGAATTCACGCCCCTGTTACCACACTAGTCCTCTAGTAGTTTTCAGTAGTTCCACGACATGTCTAGTGCTTATTCTAACCTTCGCACATCTTCAAAGAAAATAAATTGTCTTCGCGGGCAGTACTGTGGCCCCCGAGGCGTCTGAATCGTCTGAAGCACCAAGGATTGTGCCGCAAGTGGGCCGGAGACTATCGTCACCCCGGTTTCATTACACTACCCGCTAATAGTTGAGGGTTGAGAGTTGGGTGTTCACTTTACCGACCAACCAGGCGACAAGCCGAAGGGCCGCCTGGAGATGCTCTCTTTGTACCCTGATCGGCTGTCCCCCTGTCAAGACCAAACCACGATTCTCTTAACCAAACGCACACAAAGAAGAGGAGTGATGTGTGATTGCAAGACCTGACCCTCGGTTCTCCCGATCACATCAATCTCCAGCGCGACCACCGCTGCCAGCAAGCGCCCGTAGCCGGCGGGTGTCCGGACTCGGGATGTGAGCCCGGGGGATCAGGCCTGCCCGCAGCAGCTGGCCCAGCGTGTGCGCATCAATCGCATCGATCTTCACCTGGGCGGCCGCAATCGCAATCGCCCGGGTGCGGTAGGGGTGCGCGAGCTAGACCGCGGTGACATTCTGCACCTGCTCCAGCCAGTCATACATGAGGCCCCAGTTCCACCCGGCCTCCAGAACAGCTTGGCAGGGCTCGCCGAGGGAGTCGAAAAAGGCCTAGAGCGCGCTGAAGTCATTGGGGAGGCGGGCGCTGGCCCGCTTCTGGCCCTGCTCGTCGAGGGCGTTCACTTGGGAGTACCGTTTGTGATAATCTATGCCGACGTACAGCATGGGGGTCGCCTCCTTTCGAGAGAGGTGGGATTGCTGCGCCCCACCATCTTGCTGGAGGTTGATCTCCTTTTTCATGTCACCTGACCCGGCATCCAACAGAAAGCGCATCGCCATGAAAAGCGCAAACAGCCCGGGGGCATATGCCCGTCAGCTCCATGAAGTACGTTCTTGGAGGCCCAGGCGACCCGCCAAATGTGCATTCATAGCCTTTTCACCAGCCGCCACAAGAGCGGCCTTCCTCTCATCGGTCATGTCGAATTCCATAGTACCGTATGTCTCGGCGGGCAGGTGGCATATCAGGTCTTTGTTCGCCCCGATGAGCCGCTTGTCATGGGCCTTCATCATAGTGTTTAAGAGTCGCGACACTCGTTTCACAGTGCGGAGCTTCTTGATGTTACCGGCGACGCCTTCCTCATCGTTTTCATCGTCGTCCGGCGGAGGCGGCGCGTTCTCGACCTCGAGCATCTCATCTATCAGCAGACCGAGGACAGCCTCCCGCTTGGGAATGGTGTCGCCCATGACGGCCCTGACCGACGGTTCGTCGGATGTCAGCATATCAATTGGGAAGTTGGACAAAACGCCCCCATCGACAATAGTATGGCCAGCCAACTTCATTTCCTTTTGCACCCTGGTCCCATCTTCACTATAGCGACGGTAGGGATCCCACGCGGCTTGCCAGCGGACCTCATGCCAGGCAAACGGAATGCTCATCGACATCCGCACCGCCCAAGCCACCGGACAATTCGGAGCCGTCCGGTGATTCAACACCAGCATGTTATGGCCGGCCGTATCCGTTGCCACCAGACTCAGATCTCGGCCGGTCTTTCCGTAAAGCTGAGCTAACGTCATGTCGGCGTAGCTAGCACCTTTCTCCTTGAGTTTTTTGCGCAACCAATCCAGGAATGCATTACCGACATACAGTCCGCCCCGCTCAATAAACGAGAAAAGCACCGCGTAGGCCTTGAGACCCATGAGCCTTGCGATAATTGCTTTGTCGGCTCTTTCTTCGGCCCATTCCGGGATTAACGGAAGATTGATTGTTTTGAAGAGTTTCATCGTGACGCTGTCGTCGACATCCACCGGTGTAAAGTCCTCGGCCGCCGGAGGATCCATGAACGACGCGAATACGGGATTCCCCTCATCATCCTTTTCCCCCAATGCCTTTTCCATGTCGGCGGCGTTATACCCTACCGCTAACAGGGTCGCCGTGATCGCACCGGCCGAGGTGCCGACGACCCGCCCCGAGGTATGGTTGCCAGCTTCCAACGCCTTCATTGCTCCGACGAATACCATTCCTTTCGCGCCACCGCCCTCAAAAACCATATCAAATTGCATCGCCTACCTCCCTCTCCTGGTCTTCTGTTCACCTGCTCGATAGGGTTACCCCCCAGTCCCGTTTGCCGTGATTTTTCTGCGGTGAGTCTTTCACTTATTATTACTTGTAGTTTGCGACGGGGTTACGATTATGAGCAAGAGTTTGAGAAACATCCGGTGTCCTAAAAGAGGAGAAATTCTTGGTTAGGTACCCTGCAGCTTGCCGCGGGCCGGCGTGCGATTTTCTCCCCTCCTCTTCCGCTTCTCCTCACGCTGTCCATTTTCATCGGTGTGCTCTGCACCCGGGACCGCCTTCCCTAGGCACTGTGATACATTACAACGCCCTCAAAGCGACAAAGAAAAACGCCTTAGGGCTGTCTACATTGGCACCTTCTGGAACCGTTTTCGTATCAATCGCTTGAAAAAATAAAACGCCTTCGGGGGCCGAGCTTCGCCCGCGAAGGCGTCAGAATTTTCGGATACGCCAGTGATGGTGCGAAGGGTGGACTGGGAGCTATCGTCACCCCGGTTCCATTAGTCGTACCTGCTGAGGGTTGAGTGTCCAGCCTACCCATGAATTAGCTACGCGACGACCCGAAGGGTCGCGAGGAGGGGTATCATACGAACATGGCGAGGATCAGACTTTACCGTGACCGTGGTCAGCATATATCCTATGGGCAAATGCCCTGTCAAGCCCAATCTATGATTATCCCAGGGTAGAAATCCGGGCGTATGGTACAGATACAAGGAGGGAGGGAACCAGATCGTCCCAAGCGCAGGCCTGACACCTACCTATATGAATCCCCTATCCTTTTTTGCCGTAGACCCAATCGGGCCGCGTGCTCATTAA
>JBHHYU010000094.1:0-11264 GCA_046757725.1 Binatia bacterium | reverse complement strand
CATCGTTTTGCCGTTTCCGTAAGCCACATTTTAACCGATAGCTGCAAACAGATTAGCTGTTTTTACACAGCAAGCTGCGGGGAATTAACCCGTAGCAAGTAATGAACTACTTGGTCCCTTATTGCCAACGGGGCTTTACGCCCTTCGGGATTATCCAGGTGCAGATGGCGTATGAGCTATCTCGGGTTTACGCCGAAATGTGCCATAAAGCTCTCGGCTTTTGGTCCAGGCTTCAAAGAGAAGCCAGGTCCCAAAATAAGTGGATATAAAAAGCAAGGCGATGCCGGCGTACCAGAAAACGGTCATAAGCCCGCAGGAAGCGACAGAGTCACAAGGAGGCCAACTCCATGTCCCTAGGAACAACTCGTGTATGGCTATTACCACATAAATAACCCAGATCATATAAGCGATGGGGGCCCGTGCAAGATGGGGATTCGAAGATATCCAAGAACGTTTCCCTGAGTCAGCAGGCACCCGAGGCACTTCCGAGTCACCCTCGAGATTCAATCCTACAGTGAGAAGAAGTTTTATCTCGTTTATATGTTTTTTTCGCCATTCGAGAGGTGGGAGTCCCGGTGTGCCCGTTTCGGCGGTGTACAGTGCCGCAACGGCTTGTTGCCATTGCGCCACAGCGTGCTCCATATGGCTATCGGCTTCCGACTGAGGGCGTGACTGGTGGTCTACCGAATAGCCGGTGGAGGCTAGAGGATTCGCTAAATTTTTAAGGTCCACTTGCAGCAGGGAAACTACTAGGGGTAGCTATTACTTACCTGACATATACCATATCCTGTCTATAAAGGGTATCATTAATTTCTCGCCTCTAATCATGCGAAGCTCAGTCATCAGTTTACTGTTTTACTAACTCGTTTGCCTCTTCTGAGGAGCGGCTCACCACTATCCGGCTTACACATTAGTTAGTGAATGGCCCGCAAGAGCCGCATGACCTCAGGGATCATTTTCTCCCACGCCTGGTTCTGGGGTGAAAAGGAGAGACGCCCCTCAGGAGAGAGGTGATAGCGACTGTTTTTCTTACCGATCAACTGGAATAAGCGTTCCGCACTGACGGGAGATTGAGGATGAAATAGAAGCGAGAGTCTACCTTCATGATAACTTATCTGCTTTACGAGTGTATCTTTCAGGATACGTCGCAAACACATGACCAAGAAAAGGTTTTCTACCTCCGAAGAAAAAGGACCGTAGCGATCTTTTAGCTCTTCCTTGAGCCCGTCTAAATCCTGGAGATCACCAAGGTTAGCCAACCGTTTGTAGAAAAGGAGTCTCTGGTTTGTGTCCGGGATATAGGGTTGCGGAAAATAGGCGGGAATTCCCAGTCGGATCTCCGGTTCGATTTCTACCTTTACCTTTTCCCCCTTGAGTTTCTGGACAGCCTCTTTCATCATTTGTGTATAGAGTTCGAAACCAACCGCCCTTATCTGTCCTGATTGCTGTCGCCCTAAAAGGTTTCCCGTGCCGCGGATCTCTAGATCGTGCACCGCAAGCTTGAAGCCCCCTCCGAGTTCATCGATCTCCTGAAGCGCTCGGAGCCGTCTCTCGGCATCCCGGCTTATAATCTTTCCCCCGGGAATTAATAAGTAAGCATAGGCACGTCGATGGGAACGGCCTACGCGCCCTCTGAGTTGATAGAGCTGCGCGATCCCAAATTTGTCCGCCCGGTTGATGATGATGGTATTGGCATTGGGAAAATCGAGTCCTGACTCGATGATTGCGGAGCAGACCAGCATTTGCGTCCGGTCTTCCGAAAAATCGATCATGACCTTCTCTAACTCCCGGGGTCGCATCTGACCATGGGCAACCGCGATCTTCACTTCCGGCAGTACATCCGAGAGCTTCTGGGCTACCCGGGAAATAGTTTCAACGCGATTGTGGAGAAAAAAAACCTGTCCACCGCGCTGAATCTCGCGGAGGACGGCGTCCCGAATAATCCCTTCATCGTAACTTGTGATGTAGGTCCGAATCGCCAAACGATCCAGAGGCGGGGATTCGATGATACTCATATCACGGATCCCGATCAGGGACATATGAAGGGTGCGAGGGATCGGCGTAGCCGTCAAGCTTAGGACATCCACAAGATGACGAAGCTTTTTAAGCCTCTCCTTGTGGGCAACCCCGAAGCGATGCTCCTCATCGATCACAACAAGCCCTAGGTCTTGAAATTGAACGGTTTTTTGGAGTAGCCGGTGGGTCCCGATAACAATATCGATGACCCCTTTCCCTAGACCCTGAATCACCCTTTGGCTCTCCTTGGCGGCAAGAAACCGGCTTAGCATCTCCACCCTAACAGGATAGTTACGGAAACGGTGGCGGAAAGTCTCGAGATGCTGTTCCGCCAGGATTGTCGTGGGGGCTAGCACCGCGACCTGCTTTCCACTCATCACAGCGAGAAAAGCAGCTCGCAGGGCCACCTCGGTTTTTCCGAAACCCACGTCGCCGCATATCAGCCGATCCATAGATTTTTTCTTCTGCATGTCTTCCAAGGTATCTTGGATCGCGCGCTCCTGATCCGGTGTTTCCTCAAAATCAAAAGATGCCTCAAACTCCCGATAGAGTTGCTCCGGAGGAGCATAGGCATAACCTCCTTGGACTTCTCTAGACGCTGAGACCTCTATAAGGTCCTGCGCCATGGCCAAAATCGATTCATGTGTCTTTGCTTTTATCCGCTCCCACGAAGTTCCCCCGAGTCGGTCTAATGTCGCTTGAGCCCCATCTCCACCAATATATTTCTGGATGAGGTTGATGCGATCTATAGGTAAATAGAGGCGATCACCTCCTTCATACTCCAGGTGGATGAATTCCCCTCCGACCCCCGCCACTTGAAGAAACTTGAGACCTCGGTAGATGCCGATCCCGTTATCCAAATGAACCACGTAGTCATCCTGCTTGAGCTCGGTAAGCGTGGTAATGAAGTGGCTGGGTTGGCCTTTTTGGAACCTTGTTCGCTGCCTCTTCTTAGTAGAAAAGATCTCATCTGAAACGATCAGAATTAAATGATCTTCGAGAAGGCGAAAGCCCTGGGTCAACTCTCCGACCAAGATACCATGCAGGGGTTTCTCATGGGAGAGGAGTTGAGGAACGGGGGTTTTCACTAAAGGGAGAGGCACCCCATAATGCGCCAACATTTCACTGAGCCGGGCTGCGTCTGCCGGGGTCGGGGCGACAAAAAAAACCCTATCCTCCTTCCACTCCTTCAGCCTCTCTACGAGAGGGGCTAGAGAAGGCTCCCTGCCTGGAATAGAAAAAATTTCTTGATGCAGATCCGTGTTGAGGCGAGAGTTTACAGCAAGGGAACATTCAAAGGTCTTTCCCCGAGTCCGGATCGTATCAAGCGCTTCACCACAGACCTGCGGGAAAACCGATAGGCACTCCCGCCAAGCTTTCTCGTCTAGATAGAGCCTTTCCACGGGCGGTGCGAAGTAGCCTTCTTCCTTTACCTTGGCTATCCGTTCCGCCGTGAGACACTCAAACCGGCCCGCCTCTGCCTCTACCTGAGCCGCTTGATCCAGCCAGACAAGGGTATGGCGCGGCAAATAGGAAAAAAGGGAGGAAAGTGTGGAATAAAAATGGGGAACGAGAAACTCTATTCCCGGGAAAGGAATGCCGTCCTTGAGGGACTCTAAGACCGCATTCTTCTCCTTGCGCCCTAGCTCTAACTCTTCAGCCCTCCTCTCGATGTCCCTTACGGTCTCCTTGATGCTCCTGCCTTTAAGAGAAAACTCCTTCATGGGTAAAAGCAGCAGTTCCTGATGGGAGGTTTGGGAGCGCTGAGTAGAAGGATCAAATGACCGGATCGATTCCAGCCGATCATCGCAGAACTCCAGGCGGATCGGTTGGTTATAGGCAGGGGGGAAAACATCCACAACTCCTCCCCGAACACTGAAATCCCCTCGCTCCTCCACCAGTGGGAGACCCTGAAATCCCCACCCCACCAGGTGTTCCAGAAAATCCTCGCGTGAGATCTCCTCACCAATGACGAGATAAAGATAAGATTCCTTTAAGCTCTCCTTGGGGACGACCTTCTGCATCAAGGCTGCCGGCGTGGAGATCAGGATCGGAGCTTGTCCTTCCAGCAGGTAGTATAGGCCTTCCAACCGTGCCGCTACATTGTCTGGATGAGGAGAAAGTTTCTCGAAAGGAAGAATCTCCCAAGCGGGAAATAAATGGAGGCGTTTCTGAAGTGGATTGAGGCTCTTCTCTTCTCCTAAGAAAAACGCGAGGTCCAAAAAAAGATTCTCGGCCTCCCGCGTTGTTGGAGTCACAACGAGAAGGGGTTGATTTTTCCGCTCCGCGACGAGCGAGAGAAGATAGGCCCGAGCTCCACCTTGAAGACCGTAGACCTTTTTTCCTCCCTCCCATCTTTTCTGAAGAAAGGACCCAATTTTCTCTTGGATACCGGACGGTACCATTAGAAAAAGACGAAACGGCGCCAGCGAATCTTGGGGATTTGGTCCCGCACCGCCCCACGGGTGGCCTCGACTCTGCAGGCCCACGCCTCCATGGCGTCAATCAGTTGTCCAACCTGGATTCTCATGTACCTCGGCTGATAGTTTTCAAGCCGAATGAGAGCCTGGCGGATCATACGCACCGGTCCCTGCTTTTCACCGAAATCACGGAACAGTCTACACGCCGCGGCGAGTTGGATAAGGCCTTCAAAAAAAGGTTTGTGCTCGTCTTCGGTCTGAAGATACACCTCCTCAAGCTGTTCGTGAGACTCAAAAAAGCGGCCCGCATTAAACAAACGTATGCCCTCTCGCAGCCGAGCGTCCATAAATTAAAAACCCAAAATCAAACTTAACAAGTTCCCTTTACGGGCTCAAGCTGCTAACTGCAGGGATAGAAAAGATTTTTCGGACTGCTCGCTGTATCGTAAGAAGTGTGGTGTTCCCACTGAGGCGCAGGGGGCCCGCTCCTCACCGGGAACCCATTTCGTGCCTCGTGTTCGACACCGAGCACGAGCTTCGAGCACGATCACGGTTTGACGTCTCCCTTTCTTCGGAGCATGCCCCCCAGGCCGTTGGAGAGCTCACCCAAAGGGGACGGGAGGGTGGCCGTCGAGGCACAGACTTATTGACTCAGGCCGGAAGGTTTTCTCCTGAGGAACCACTCTTTTTGACAGAGAGCCCGGACTGAGTTGACTCAAGATGGAGCCCGGTGATAAACGATTCTTAGACTTTGGCCACTCATCCAGGAGTTCGAAATGACCGCACAAAAGAGTTTGGTTACCGACGTCGCCATTATTGGTACCGGGGGGGCTGGGCTTGCCGCTGCCATTGAGGCCAACAAAGCGGGGGCCAGGGTCACAATGGTGGAACAGAACGAGACCCTGGGCGGATCGTCGATCATTTCCGGTGGCGGTTGTTTCATCGTTGGAAGTCCCCTGCAGCAGGCCCGAGGGTTTCATGATACTCCTGATAACGCGTTCGAAGACTGGGTTAAATGGGGGAGAGGCTCTGCCGATGAGCCGTGGGCACGTTTTTATATCGAACATTCTCTCCATGACCTCTACTTCTGGGCTGAGAATCTCGGTACCCAGTGGATCGACCTGAGGTTACACGAAGGCAACCGCGTCCCTCGTTGGCACAGACCGCTCCATAACGGACTGGGAATCACGACCACCTTGATTGATGCCGTGCGAAAGCAGGCAACCACGGATATCCTAACCGCTTACAGGGCCGGCAAGATCCTCACGAAGAAAGGGAGGGTATGCGGGCTTGAAGTAACGAAACTTCAGGATGGACAACCAATCGTGATTCAAAGCAAGGTACTGCTGCTAGCCACTGGCGGTTTCAACGCAAACCTGGATATGGTCCTAGAAGCCAAGCCCGAATTGAAAGGTTACAAAATTCTCGCGGGTGCCGGGGTCGGGGCTACGGGCATCGGGCACAAACTCGTTCGAGAAATCGGCGGACATCTGACCCATATGAATCATATCTGGTTCTATGCATACGCCACCCCCGATTACCGTGATCCCGGCGGAAAACGCGGTCTCGTCATACGGAAGATTCCCGGTAGTATCTGGATCAATCAGCAAGGCCACCGCTTTCACAACGAGTCGCGCTCCGGCGGGGCCTCGGCGACCCCTGCCCTCATGGCTCAAGATCCACCCCACGCGTGGGCCCTGCTAGACGCTCCCATGGCCGCCGGCATGGAGGTCTCTGATCCCTACTATCGAAGGGGTGATGCAGTCATCCGTGAAAAGGTCGAGGCATTGCTGGCGAACTCACCCCATATCCGAAAGGCGGACACCTTATCCGAACTAGGACACAAGATTAAGGTTGATCTCCCTGCCTTTCTGGCTACAGTGGAGCAATATAACCGGGCCTGTGAAGATGGCCTCGAAAGAGATCCCGAATTTGGCAAATCTCTTACCGATTGCAAAAAAATTGCGACCCCACCGTTCTATGCTATTCAATTTTTTCCTCTCGCGCGCAAAAACTTTGGCGGGGTCAAGAGCGATATGCACTGCCGTGTGCTCAATAAACACTTTGAAATCATTCCCGGCCTCTACGCTGCTGGGGAACTAACAGGCATGGCAGGTGGGCATATCAACGGCTCGGCGGGGCTGGAAGGGACCATGCTGGGCCCGTCGATTATTAGCGGTCGTGTCGCAGGGGCGTGGGGGGCTCAAGAGGCCGGCTTCGGATCCGGTTTTGTCGGCAAACCCAATCGTTCCTGATGGTTCATGCTCTCTGAAAACCATACATCCTTAAGTAAGTAGGATAATGCGCTATGCCTGACCTGTTAGAAGTGCGCGATCTCAAGACCTATTTTTATACCTCACAGGGCGTTGTGAAGGCTGTGGATGGAGTTTCTTACGATGTGAAGGCAGGTGAGACTGTGGCCCTTGTTGGGGAGAGCGGCTGTGGCAAGACGATGAGTGCATTGTCCATCATGCGCCTCGTCCCGAGACCCCAAGGATCCATTGTGGGTGGTGAGATTCAGTTTGAGGGAAGGGACCTTCTCAAGCTCGATGGGGACGAAATGCGCAAGATCAGAGGCAAAGGGATCTCCATGGTATTTCAGGAACCCATGACCTCACTCAATCCGGTACTGACGATCGAGAGACAGATTACGGAAACGGTTGAAGCCCATCAGCCCGTATCTAAAGAAGAGGCCAAAAGCCGAGCGTTGGAGCTTCTACATCTCGTGGGCATACCTGATCCTGAGCGGAGGGCCTCGGATTATCCGCACCAGCTTAGTGGCGGTATGCGTCAACGGGTGATGATCGCCATCGCCCTTAGCTGTAACCCCAAGCTGATCCTGGCCGACGAGCCCACAACGGCTCTGGATGTGACTATCCAGGCCCAGATCTTAGAGTTGATGCGTGGCCTATCCCAGAAATTCGGTGTGGCGCTGATGGTCATCACCCATAACCTTGGGGTGGTGGCCCGTTATGCGGACCGGGTCCACGTCATGTATGCCGGCAAGGTTATCGAGAGTGCGAGCGCGAGAGAAATCTACCAGAATCCGCGGCATCCCTATACGATCGGCCTCCTTGGCTCCGTGCCACGCTTAGATCAGCCACGCAAGGCCAAGCTCAATCCCATTGAAGGGCAGCCACCGGATCTCTGGGATCTACCCGATGGGTGTAGCTTCCGACCGCGCTGCAAATCCGCTGTCGAGAGGTGCGCGAATGAAGTGCCACCCTTGAGAGAGGTGCGTAAGGCCCACCGGTCGGCCTGCTGGGAGGCGGAGACTTTGAATCAGGAAGTTTCAAGTCCCTAATTTTTATTTTCCAGTCAGCTCGAAACGCAAAGCTTGTATGGTTGAAACTCGAAACTCGAAACTCGAAACTCGAAACCCAGCCATCCTAGAGGTTCGCGGCCTGAAGAAGCACTTTCCGGTCTACAGCGGGTTGATCACCCAGCGCGTGCGCGGTTGGGTTAAAGCTGTGGACGATGTCAGTTTTTCCATTCAACGTGGGGAGACCTTGGGTCTCGTGGGGGAATCGGGCTGCGGTAAGACAACGACCGGGCGTTGTATTCTCCAGCTGGATCGTCCTACCGAAGGCAGTATCTTGTTCGAAGGTCAGGACCTGGCAAAGATGTCTGATAACCAGCTTCGTCCTTTACGACGGCGAATGCAGATCGTCTTCCAAGACCCTTACAGCTCTCTTAACCCACGGATGACCATCGGCCAGATCATCGGTGAGCCGATTCGAGTCCACCGGATGGTACAAAATGGAAGTGAGTGTCGGGATCGGGTGGCCGAGCTCCTCACGGTGGCGGGGCTGAATGAGTTCATGGCGGACCGCTATCCCCATGAGCTTAGCGGTGGTCAAAGACAGAGGGTCGGCATCGCCCGCGCATTAGCCCTTGAACCAAAGTTTATTGTCTGTGATGAGCCGATCTCGGCACTAGACGTCTCCATTCAGGCCCAGATCATTAACCTCCTCGAGGAGTTGCAGGAACGATTCGCCCTCACCTATCTCTTTATAGCGCACGATCTCTCGGTGGTGCGCCACATCAGCAGCCGGATTGTGGTCATGTACTTGGGAAAGGTTGTTGAGATCGCCGACCGCCAAGAGCTGTACGACAGCCCGCAACACCCGTATACCAAGGCGCTCCTCTCGGCTGTTCCCATTCCGGACCCATTAGTGGAAATCAAGCGAGAACGCACGGTTCTCAGAGGAGAGGTCTCAAGTGCTTTAAACCCACCGTCCGGGTGCGTCTTTCATCCCCGCTGTCCCATCGCCATTGAGGATTGCGGCAAGGCAGTTCCCGAGCTCAGAGAGATTACACCCCAGCATTGGGTGGCCTGCAACCGCGTCTAAAAAACTGGTTTTTAGCCCTTGACACAGCAAGGGAAGAAGGAATAGGTCTAGGACGGTAAAAGAGGCTGGTTTTCGCGAGTTTCGGGGTGAGAGTACCGGGGAAATAAGTTTATTGATTAATATCATTTAGGAGGTGTCCAATGAGAAGGCCTAGAAAACTAAGCTGGAATATGGTCCTCACTGCTGCTGTGATGGCCTTGTTGACTTTTGCAACTCTCTCTCCTCTGGGACTGACTGCGGAAAAGCCACGCTACGGAGGGCAGTTGGTCATGGCCGTACCCAAAGATCCGCCCTCGTTCGATGGCCATCGGGAGAACACCTTCGCCTTGATTCATCCTGTGGCTCCGCATTACAGCCTCCTGCTCAAGTTCGACCAGTGGCATTATCCCAAGATTGTAGGCGATCTGGCGAAGAGTTGGAAAATCTCAAAAGACGGTCTTACCTACACCTTTAAGATCCACAAGGGAGTCAAGTTCCATGACGGTTCGCTTCTAACGGCGCGCGACATCAAGGCCTCCTACGACAAGATCATCTTTCCACCCAAGGGTGTTGTCAGCGCCCGCCAGGGCTCCTATCTGATGGTCAAGTCTGTAGCGGCCCCGAACGACAGCACCGTGGTGTTCCACCTGAAGTGGCCTGCTGGTTCAATGCTCGCCAATTTGGCCTCCCCTTGGAATTTCATTTACAAGGCGGACATTCTTAAGAAAGACCCGAACTGGTATAAAAGCCACATCATGGGAACCGGTCCCTTCAAGTTCAAGGAGTACGTGCCCGGGTCCCACTGGATTGGTGTGAAGAACAAGGACTACTTTGTGAAAGGCCGACCTTATCTAGACAGCTACAAGGCCATTTTCATCAAATCCACGTCGGCCCGGGTGGACGCGATTCGAGGAGGACGCGCCCTGATCGAGTTCCGAGGCTTCTCTCCGGCCGGCCGCGACAAAATCGTCAAATCCCTTGGAAACAAAGCCAAAGTCCAGCAGGGTCCATGGCTTTGCTACCTATCTGTTGCCATCAACAACGAGAAGCCACCCTTCAACGATGTTCGGGTTCGCAAGGCCCTGAGTTTGGCCCTGGACCGGTGGGGGGGGTCGAAGGCACTTTCGAAAATCGCCATCGTGAAGCCGGTAGGGGGTCTGCTGCGTCCCGGATCCACATTCGCTATGAGCGAAAAAGAGCTCACAAAGCTTACCGGTTTTAGCAAGGACATCAAGGCTTCCCGCAAGAAGGCTCGCAGCCTGCTTAAGAAGGCCGGTGCTGAAGGATTGAAGTTCACCTTCAAGAACCGTGACCTGCCGATGCCTTACGGCCACTTGGGGATCTGGCTCATCGATCAGTGGCGCCAGGTTGGACTCAAGGTGGAACAGAAGGTCGAGGAGAAAGGGCCGTTTTTCTCCGATCGGAAAAAAGGGAACTTTGATACCATCATGGACTGGGAGTGCGGCTTTATGGACGAGCCGGATCTCCAGCTCTTCAAGTTCCTCTCCGCAGGGAAGAGTGGGGCAAACTACTCTCGGTTCAAAGATTCGGTCTTGGACTCTCTCTATGAGAAGCAGAGCCGCGCCAAGAGCCTTAAAAAGCGCCTGAAACTGATCCGCACTTTTGAGAAAAGAGTGCTGGACGAGAAGGTCTATACTTTCCCTACTCTCTGGTGGTACAAGATCAATCCCCACTGGGCCAAGGTGAGGGGTTGGAAGCAACTTCCCAGCCACTACCTCAACCAGGACCTAAGGGACGTCTGGCTGGCTGAAAAGTAGTTCGCGGCTAAGCATATCCTCGCTTAGCCAAAAGCGCTGCCTATTGGAGGTGGCCCGCAGCCCGAGGGGAAGCGGCGGGCCACCTCCTTTTTTGAAAGCCATTGCTTCAATACATCGTCAAGCGTTTTCTCCTGATGATTCCTACCCTCCTTGGGGTTGCTCTTTTCATCTTTTTCCTGATGCGGGTGATCCCGGGCGATATCGTCGAGCTTAGACTCACAAGCGAAGGGGGCTACGTCACGGAAGAGGTCCTGACAGCGGAACGGGCACGTCTGGGACTGGACAAGCCCGTCTGGCAGCAGTTTGTGAACTGGATGTGGGGCATTTTACACATGGACTTCGGGATCTCTATGTGGACAGGTCGCCCCATCACTTACGAGATTGCAATTCGGCTCCAGCTCAGCCTTCAGGTCGCCATCATGGCTACCCTGGTGGCCATCCTCATCTCCATTCCGTTGGGGACCCTGGCGGCTCTGAAGCAAGACACATGGGTCGATTACGTTATCCGGATCTTCAGCATTGCCGGGCTGGCCATGCCCTCGTTCTGGCTTGGGATCCTCATGATCCTTTTCCTCCTGATCTACTTCCAATGGGTCCCGCCTATGTTCTATACGCCCATATGGGTGGACCCATGGGCGAATCTCTCCCAGCTTATCTGGCCTGCCCTGGCGACAGGCTACCGTTACTCTGCCGTTGCTACCCGTATGGCCCGCTCTTCG
>JBHHYU010000093.1:0-11299 GCA_046757725.1 Binatia bacterium | reverse complement strand
AAGATCAGGGCTTGGCCTTTCTCGCTAAAACTACGGTTCTTCATACCTGAGCTCCCCATAAAATCGGTTAATGATTGCGAGCTTGCGTACTAACCATCAAACAGAACAGCAATTCCCATACCACAGCTAACTAGGTAATTTTTCGAAGGTTTACGGAGCTCCTGAGCGAAGCGCTCCCAAAAAATGTTACGTGAAGCTACAGGATTGTCCTTTGGGCAAATCAGACTCTCCGATTTGCCCAACTACTTCATTTTATTAGGAATTATCGGACCGCCAAATAGCCGCTGGATTTACAATTCCGGCCGGAACTATAGGGAACAGTTGGCAAGTTATTGGGAATAGCCGGGAATAGAGGGAGCCCGAAGGGAAAGCCTGTTAAGAAATGAAAAACAGAGTTTGGAGTGTTTTAAATCGTCTCTATGCCGTTAAGCGGAGTTTCAACGATATCGCTATTTCGTTGAAAATAGCCTGCAATTGGGCCGTTACATCTCCTGTCAGATCAACGGTAAATACCTTGCCCTGCTGCTGAGTTGCATCAATGCAACTGGTAGGATCCGACTGGCAAGGCGAAAGGTCCGGATGCGTATCACCATCATTGGTAGTTGTAACATTGGCACAATTGAAAACGGTACCCGGATCATTGGCTATTAGCGCAAGTAGACACTTGGCATTAGCATCGAGTCGAGAATCCGGCCGCAGTGATAGTTTATCGTCTCCTATCGCTATCGCAAATATCACAACGTCTCCCACCCCGTCTCCATCAACATCAAGACCCTTGATCCCGTCGGCTTCATCCCTCGCTTTAGTCCGGGCATCAGCCGCTAGATCTACATACAGTTGATTACCTCCGATCGGGCCGACATTTCCAGAAGTATAGGGAGCCGAAAGATCATGGCGTCTTATCCCATTGCTGCCAAATCCGGTTATGTTGAGACGGTGGATACAACCATCGGGATCAGTGATACCGCCGTTACCACCACCCGGGGCCGATAGAGGACTGCCGTCCGGCTCCTGTTGACACGCCGAAACACTAAACCGTCTTAGAGCGGTCGGCTGCCCGTCGGTGACAAGGAGAACTGCCTTGCGGGTCCTCGCCCGCGCGGGATCATTCACAGCATCTTGCATCATGTCTTTTGCGGTAAGAAGCGCCTCCATGGTATTTGTATAGGTACCAGAAGGCGCTTGTAGACCATCAACGGAAGCCGAAATAGTTGTGATATCGGTGCCCAGGGGTTGGTCTGCGTTGTCGCTGCAGTCATCAACCGAAGCGTCCGTCCCGCTGCTGTTACCACAGCCACGAAAGCCAAAACTCGTCATGCCAACTTGGTCATCGACAGAGAAAGTTTGACCTAAAAATCCCGTCCCGGAACAACCGAATCCGGTCAAAGAACATTTTAAGGCATTTATTTTTGATGTCCCGGATGGATCATCTTCCCTCATGGAACCGGAGCGGTCCAAAACAAGCGCGACGTCCACTGGCCTCTCCGGCCCGGCCTCTGCAAAGGCACTGACATCAAGTTTAGAAAAATCCCCTGAGGTAACCAAGCTAGCCAGCCGCATGAATGTTGTGGGTATCGAGGTGGTTGCCGTAACCTGAACGAATCGCATTTCGGGCCCACCAGGAACAGGTTTGTTGACAAAGCTAACTACAAGGGGAGTACTAGCAGAACAACAGGTAAAACCATTCATCACTGCAGCATCTTGTGCCGCCTTGATGGCATCAGGCTCGAATGCGACCTGCCCTTTCAAAGCCTTCGCAGCAGCAATACTTACTGCATCGACAACACGGTAAAGCCGGGCCTTCATCAGATAGCCCCTTCCCAGATCTATGGTAAGGCCCACAAAAATACCGAGCAGAGTGAAGGCTACAACGATAAGGATTAGAATCTGCCCTTTCTCGGCCGGCTTGTTCTTTCCCAAGCGCCACCTCGTCATAGCTCGTTTCCCTCCCTTCAAGATCTAGGTTACATCCCTGAAAATCGTCCTGTCGTAGAATAGCTCTGGAAGGAGGTTCCCCGTTAGGTTGTCTATAGGGGTGAGTTTGCTGGGTCCGTAGTCGTAAAAGACCTCAACGACGTGAAATGTCTGCCCGGCCGTCAGTGTAACCGAGGCCGGATCGATACCGAACTCGGCCCAATTAACGGTGTTTCCGTCGGACCCGATTTTACTGGTCTGACCCAGGCTCCCTCTAACCCAGTCAGCTCCATCACGTTTGATCTGGTACAGGTTCGGGTTGTTGGTAGGATCCGGCACGATCTGCGAATAGATGACTGTCCACTGGCCTAAATTCTGAGTACAACCGATACCGTCGGAACACAGGGCTGGTTTCGAGGCGGTGATAATAGCATCCAGAGAGGCGGTAATATCACCGCTAGTACCGTCACCGCGGGAGGTCAGATTAGCGCCCTCTCGCGTCAAATGTGTTAAGGTGAGGTAGGTGCTGATCATATTGGAAAGCTCGATTGCACCAAGACTTAACAATAGAAGGAGCGGTAAGGCGAGGCCTAGCTCTATGATCCCCTGACCGCTTTGGGAATGGAGAACTTTTCGTCGAAATACCATAGACAAACTCCCTTATGCAAAAGGCTCATTTTTCCAGGTAGTACCTATGGTCAACGTTACCCCCCCCGGGACAAATTGGTCAAAGAGGACAGTAAACCAGGGCTTTGTAAACGTTGCGGTGACAACCACTGTCTCGCTAGCCGAGCCTCCAGGAGCAGAACATGCCACACCCCCACAGGTTATCAAAAAATCGGGTCCTAATGCCGGGCAGCTAAGCCCCGTTCCTATTAGCTTTTTGCAAAATACATCCTTGATGTCCTCGGCTCGATTGAGAGGGCCCGGGGTTTGGCCTGTCACCATGAATCTTCCCGCTTCATTGAGGGCATGTTGTAATGTTAGTTTGGTGTAGAAAAGGTGTGCAAACTCAACGATAGCAAGGAAGGCCGTAAAGAAGATGAGAGCGGCCAGCGCGAATTCAACCGTAGCTTGCCCCTTGTGGGTTAATACCGCGTTACCGGAAAGGTTTGGCATTTTACACTCTCCTGTGCAACACCGGGCCGTGTCAGTTGGGCCGTGCTTACCCGACTTCGTTAAGCCTGGTCTCCTTTAGATCGTCGATTTCTGACGATTCCACCAGCGAGACGTCTAACTCATCGCTGATCGCCGTATGGCTTTTGTGGATCGTACCCTCCGGAAGCTCGAGAACGCTATACGATGCGAAGTGAAAACGAGTAGCTCGATAGGGACCCATGCTGGGGATCACATCGAGAACTTTATTGTCTTTATTTAGAAAAATCACGTCTATGGGAAATTTCATACCAAAGGTGTGAATCCCCTTACTGGGGACCAACCAGAGAGCTTCTTCAGGTCCCAGTCTCCTCCTCTTTAACAATCCCAGCAAGCGCGTGCGAAAACTGTCTGCCCGTTTTACTTTGGTTGCCAGCCAGGTATTTTTAGTTAAATTAATAACCGGCATCTTTCTAGCCTCCAGCACTACTGAAAAGCTTTACGATGTTGAGCATCGCCGGGCCCATAATCACCAAGAAAAGGGCCGGCAAAATGAAAAGGACCAAAGGAAAAATCAGTTTGATTACGGCCTTCCGCGCCGCTTCCTCCGCCCTTTGGCTCCTTTTTTCACGCATCGTGGAAGCGTACACTCTAAGAGAACGCGCGATACTCCCACCCAAATCCTCTGTCTGCGTCAAGAAAGTCACCAGGGCTCGGATATCTTCCAGACCGACGCGGTCTCCCATCCGGGATAAGGCTTCCCGACGAGGCACTCCGGCTTGTATCTCCTGAGTCATGAGTTGCCATTCCTCGCCGATTACCAACTCTTGCTCTACCTGTTCTTTGGCTACGCGGACCATAGCTGCGTCCACGGCCAGACCAGCTTCAACGCAAATCACGAGCAGATCCAGGGTATCCGGAAGGGTTTCTTGCATTTCTATCAGCCGCGCCTTTGATCTTTGCCGAACAATGATGAATGGCAAAAGATAGCCGAAACCCGCAAAACCAGCCAGTAACATCAGCAGTTCCGAGACTGGGCTTTGCAGAAAGATAGCCAATACTACTGCAACTGCCCCAAAAATTCCGGTTAAACCGATCCGAACACCCCAGAAGATCCGAATCGCGCGCTCACCCGGATAACCGGCCTGGTGCAACATACTACGAAACCCCATATATTTTGCCGGTAGCTCATCCTTTCCGAGGAAAAAATCAGCAACGTGTTCCCAAAAAGTTTCCTCTCCCTCGTCTCCAAGGAGGCGTACCCCCGCAGTCCTCGTTTTCCCTCCAGCGGCGATACGTTCAAGTCGCTGCTGAACCGCCTCATCGTGAGCCAATGTCTTTGGAGACAGGATAAGGTAGAAGAATCCGACAACCAGACCAAATACACCTATGGCAACAAAGAGTTCCATAACGCCCTCAAATACGAATGCGGATGAATTTTCGGAAAACTATGATTCCAAGAATCTCCAGAACCAACGCCGCTAGATACATCGTCCGCCCCACCGGATCACTCCAGGCTTCATTCATCAGGTCGGGATCCATCGTAAACATAAACGCAGCTAAAACCGGCGGCAGGGAAGAAACCACCCAAGCGCTCATCCGGTTCTGAGCCGTTAAAGTTTTAATCTGCCTCTCAATTCGAAATCTGTCGCGAATCACGTTTGCGAGTTTGTTCAACAGCTCGGCAAGGCTGCCCCCGACCTCTCTCTGCACGAGCATGGCAACCGATAGAAGCCGTACGTCCGGTAAAGGAATTCTCTCCTGGAATCCTACGAGTGCATCGGTTAAAGGCAGCCCTAAATTGACTTCTTCCATAAAAACAGAAAATTCTGTTCCCATCGGGTCCGGCATTTCTTTGGCAACAAATACCATCGATTGTGTCAAACCCAACCCAGCCTGAAGACCTTGTCCGATCATATCTAAGGCATCCGGCAACTGTTCGAGAAAACGTCGTAACCGTTTCCAGGTAACATACCGAACGTAGAGATAGGGAAAAGAAAGGCCCATGATCCCCACGGCTATACTGAGAGTGAGGTCGGAACTGATGAGAACCAGTAGTATGAAAATGATAGCCCCAAAAAGGGCTGAGAACAGGAGAAAAAAGCTCGCGCTGATGTCGAGATTGGCCCTCTCCAAAAGTAGTGTAATGCTGCGAACAAAGTTCAGCCGATTTAGAAAGTTATTTAACCACGGGATTTCGCTATACACCGGGTTTTTCAATAGGTTCTGGATCTCGGCCTTAGAAGCATAGGGGTTCCGGCTAATTGCCGTGAGCCTCTTCTTGATTCGAGCTTGCGGAGAGGTTTGCACCGCTGCAATCAAAAGTGTGGCCATGACAATCAGGCAGGTAACCGCCATAAAAGAGAAAAGCGCAACCAGGATAATACTCATAGAGCCCTCTTTTTGTTGGCAGCCAGAGATACAGGCAGGAAATAGGTATTTGGGAGCTTGAATCCGTATCTCTCCAGCCTTTCCAGGAAAGAAGGCCTAACGCCGGTCGCGGAAAAATCTCCAACAACCCTCCCGTTCTCTACGCCTTTCTGCTCAAACTGAAAAATCATCTGCATCGTGACGACGTTCCCTTCCATTCCCGTAATTTCCGAGACCTCTATTAGTTTACGAGTGCCGTCACTTAGACGCGACAACTGTATAACAAGATTCAGCGCCGACGCTATCTGTTCCCTCAACGCCCTTTCCGGGAGATTCACATTTGACATAAGCATCATCGTTTCTAGCCTTGCCAGCGCGTCTCGGGCACTGTTGGCATGGATGGTACTGATCGACCCGTCGTGTCCGGTGTTCATCGCCTGCATCATGTCCAGGGCCTCCCCTCCCCGCACCTCTCCCAAAATGATACGGTCGGGCCTCATTCTCAACGCATTGCGAACGAGGTCTCTTTGAGCAACGAATCCCTTCCCTTCGATATTGGCAGGTCGAGTTTCCAGCCGAACGACATGTTCCTGCTGTAGCTTTAATTCCGCCGAATCCTCAATCGTGACAATTCGGTCCTGCGCCGGAATGTAGTTAGAGATGCAATTGAGCAGAGTTGTTTTCCCTGCACCCGTTCCCCCGGAAATCAGAATGTTCAGCCGGGATTTCACACAGGCTCCTAGCACCTCCGCGATCTGCTCGGGTACAGAATTGAATTGGATAAGGTCATTTATGGTCAAGGGCTCGGCCCCAAAACGGCGAATGGAGAGGATAGGGCCATCGAGAGCTAGGGGTGGAATGATCGCGTTCACGCGTGACCCATCCTGTAGGCGAGCATCCACCATGGGAGAGGATTCATCAATCCGGCGCCCCACCCGGGAAACAATCCTCTCGATAATCTGCATCAGGTGGGCATCATCGCGAAATCGAACATTGGTCTTCTCCAGTTTACCGTAACGCTCTACAAAAACCTGGTCGTGGGTATTAACGAGTATGTCGGTGATTTCCCCATCCTTCATCAATGCCTCCAACGGACCTAAGCCAAAGGCTTCGTGCTGAATCTCAGTGACGAGCCTATCTCGATCCGCCCGGCTGAGAGGCAGGGATTCCGCCATAATCAACTCTTCAAGGATACGACGGATCTCGACCTTGACCATTTCAACTTCCAGGCTAGAGAGTTTTGGGAGATCGATCGTATCAATCAGTTTGCGATGGATGCGCAGCTTAAGATTCTGATAAAAGAGATCCGAGCTCACCGCGTGTTCCATCCCTGAAGCAGGTTTGCCGTTATCTTCACGCCTGTTCCCGTCCAAATTACCCCGACTTATTACCTCTGATGAAGGTACGATTTTCATATGACTCCTTTCGTGGCCCTACTTCGACCCAAAAACCGAAATCCAGCGACTAAAAATCCCAGATTTTTTTTCATCGGCAACCGGCAAGCGACCGTACGCGAGAGTTTCGACTACAGAGTTTGCCAGTCCCAGGTAACTTCTTGCAATCTCAGATTTCGGATCACACTCTTGAATGGACAGTCCCTGATTCAACGCCGCAATCGCAGTCGGGTAGTCATTGGGTAGTGTCCAAAACACCTTAATTCCCAATGCCTTCTCTACAGATTTTAGGCTCATAATTTTGCTTTTTATGTAACGATTCAGAACGAGCCGGATCTTATTCTTATAGATGCCCAACCTGCCCAAGAACTCCAACGCCCTGTGAGCGCTTTTTAGCGAGGGAACATCCATCTCAGTAACAAAGACGATTAGCTGAGCCTTATCGAGGACAAGAGATACGGCGTCATCAAACTCCCTCGGAGTATCCACAATCACAAAATCAAACGACTTCGCGAGGGTGTCCAAGATCTCTTCAATATCCTCAACACGTATGGTATTAGCATCCTCCGCATGGAAAGGTTCAGCCAGCACTCTTACCCCCGAGCTGTGCTGGGTCAGGGAGCCTTCTAAAAGTAACGGATCAATCCGCTTTAAATTCTTTACCAGGTCAAGAATGGTATAAGTAGCCTCCAGATTTAAAAAAGTAGTAACGGAACCGAACTGAAGGACCAGATCCACTATACAAACCGACTTCTTGGCCGTTGCGAGGGTTACGGCTAAATTGGTAGACACCGTGGTAGAACCCACACCACCCTTGTTGGAAAAAACCGTAATTATCCGCCCTTGCTCAAGCGGTTTCTCCGGCTGGGCATTAATTTTCCCACTGATTCGTTCTAGGGACTGCAAAACTTCCGACCAGTTGAAAGGTTGCGTAAGAAACTCCTCTGCACCCAACCGCATAGCCCTTAAAATGGATTCCGGATTTCGCTCAGGTGAAGTCATGAGCAGATGGATATTAGGAAGCTTGAGCTTCACTTCCTGGGCAACCTGAAAACCTCTTTCCAAATCACGGGTCAGGTCAACAATGCATAAAACCGGCCCCGATCTCGCCTGAAGGTGATCAAATGCTTCATTAAAACCGATAACCTTGCTCGATACGAGAAAACCACGCTCGTGCTCTATCTGCTGGCTTAAAGAAACGAGAGCAATATTATCCTGCCCAACTAGTACAATCGGTAGCTTCATGTTGTTTGTAATAATTTACTCTCAGTTGTTACTTTTTTCTTGCCCCATTTTATCGACAACTTCTCTACAGAACACATCCGCATCCTCTAAGGCATTGTCGGCCCCCCGGGAGCAGCTCTACCCCGGCCCGGTGCACTAGGCTTTCCGGGAAGTGGCACCTGCCGCATATCCGGATCATAATATTTTTCGATAGATGGTATTTTCGGCTTTACCCCTGGCTTTAAAGCCTTTACGATCTTCGGGGTCACAACAAAAACCAGTTCCGTTTCCTGATTCCGAAAGCGCGTAGTTCGAAACAACGCGCCCAAAATTGGGATGTCCCCTAGGATTGGAAACTTCGTCATATCTTTAAGGATCCTCTTATCCAGCAGCCCGGCGATAATCAGCGCTTCTCCCTCCTTCATCTCCACGCGGCTCACGGTTCTTCGGACCTTAAGCCCGGGAATTCCGCGGACCGCCACGGATTGGTCAATTTCGCTTACCTCCGGAAAAACCCTCATATCGATGGTACCCGACCAGGTGATGGTAGGTAAAAAATCGAGCCGTACTCCAAACGGTTTAAATTCCACGGTGCTTGTGGTATCCGTTCCCAGCGCATTCTCAACAAATATCGGGAACTCGCCACCGGCCAAGAACCCACCGCTTCGTCCATTTTTTATGACTAAACTAGGCTTGGAAAGAATTTCCGTAATATCCTTGTTTTGAAACAATCGATAGACAGCGGTCAGATTATATTTTCCTGAAAGGATAGAGGTTACGCCGGACGTGGCACCCCCGAATGTTGTAGTTGGCGGGAACGTTGAAGGGTCAGTGAGAAGACTGGACCCCGTTAGCCCGCCTTGAGAGCCTGCACCACTGAAGCTGCTGATACTTTGACCGCCACTTTGGATATTGAACAGAAAGTCGATACCTGCCTCCCGCAGTTTGTCTAAAGAAATTTCCGCTACAATTACGTCCACTTGAATTTGACGGACATCTCTAATCACCAGAAGATCGATAATACCTGGAATTCTCCTTCTATTGCCCCACCTATCCACATCAGTAAGCGATGTTTCCTCGGTAAACGCGAGTTGCCCACCACCGGCAAAGGCCGTGCCGGTCGCCGGAAGCTGCGGTCCAGGCGTACTCACAGTCAGAGATTGAGTTGCCGCAGGGGCAACTTCACTGGGTGGTTTTGGGGGGAGATAGGTCTGAGCGATCTTCAGAACTTTGTCATAGACCACTTCGTTGGAGACCTCGCCCTTGAGAACAATCGCCGGCCCTGAGGTAGAAATATTGATGTTTTCTTCCGGAAAAATGGCCTTGAGCTGCATTCGCAACGCGGCGATATCGGGACTCACGATTAAATCATAATTGGTCACTGTCCCCTTAGCGTCAAAGACCACGAGAGAGGTTGTCCCCACGGCTTTACCATTGATCAATAACTGATTGGGCGCTACCACCACCACATCAGCAATCTCCGGTTGCGTTATAGAAACACGTTTAGCTTTTTGCGCCAAGCGGAAAACCAGGGATTTGTTTACCGTGACTGCGATGGTCGGAGCAGCCTGCTGGCTCCTAGCAACGTCCACAACAAGAAGCAAAACAGCGAAAATCGCCAGCCAAGAAAACCATCTCCATGGCAAGACAACTAACTTTCCATCCTGATGTTTCATTATCCCTCCTCTTACTTATTACTTACCTCACTGACCTCAGAATTCGACCACTGATCGCTCACTACCCATGTAGACTTCGACGCGATATTTTTGTGGGACTGGAGCCGTTCCTGGGGTCGTCCTGACCCTCGCCCTACGCCTGCGAGCAACTCGTGCGAGGAGATCGCTTTTATTACTCCCGCGTGTCTTTGCCACCTTCTCATCCCCGGCCGCCCGAAGAGCCAAAATAATCTGTCCTTCTTGAGATGCAAGCGAAAGCTTCTCCGCCTCCTGTGGGGTCACCTCAAGCGTAATAGAGCGAACAACCTTCGGTTTACCATCCTTCTGCTGCTCTATGCTTTGAGCGACGGAAAGAACACGTTTATTCTGCAGCACAATTTTGGAAAACTTGTCGTTAGTTGACGTCCTTCCAGGGGGGACCATCGTAACGATCACATCCACGCGATCCTCAGGAGCAATAAAACCACTTACTCCCACGATCTCATCTACCCGGACTGCCATTGCTCGATGGCCAGGCTCGAGACGAACGGTGAGCCCCAATTTTTCCTCGCCTTTCCCCATCTTTGACTTTAAAATCGGCTCACCCGCAACTACTTTCACCCTAATGACCTTACCTACGACTTGTCTCGTTGAAGTAAAAGATCCAGCGGGGACGGATGACTTCGGCCATGGATTGATCTTCAACAGCCCTTCCTTAATCCTTTTCTGAGTCAACCTGGTACCCGCCGGAATATTCTTGGCTGCCACAACAATCGGCTGGTTAGCTTTCCTGAGAGCCTCGGTGGACTCCCGCTGTTGCCGCATGAAATTGTAAATCCCATAGGCAGCGATAAACCCAAAAAACATCGCAGCAATAATCGTGATCTTTAATCGGTTTGGCATGATAGTTCCCCTCTACCAAATTATTTTTTTGTCTCTGTCCCTAAAAGAGGAAACAAAGACCGGACTCCCGTGCTCATCTCTTACGTGGTCAGGCTAAAACCCCGCCCACCCTCCTTGTGGATCCACATAAAACGCGAATAGGGCACCCAGCCCAAGTGCAACCCCGTACGGAACCGCATCCACCTCTTCCTCACGCCCCTTTTTTCTACCTTCAGGAAGGATGCTCCCCCGACTCATTATCAGCACCTTAAAATCGGTCCACATCTCCTTACCACCCTTAAGGCGCACACCCCTTTGATAAATAATAGAAAATAATGCAAGGAGCCCTCCTAAGATAGCAGAGTAGAAAAAAACCCGAGGCAGCCATTTCACCCCTAGAATAGCTCCCAGCACCCCGAAAAGCTTTACGTCTCCGGCACCTAACCAGCCTAGGGCAAAGGGAATCACAAAAATCCCTAACCCTAAAAAAAGGCCCCATACACTATCCATTAATTGTGCGCGGCCTTTTAAGGCGTTAATTAGAAGCCCGAATATCAATCCAACCAAAATTAGCCAGTTAGGAATCCTCTTTTCCCTGATATCAAAGCCAGCCGCCAAACTAGTAAAAAGCACGAGAAACGTATTGAAAAACAGCTTCTCCGCCATCTTACTCCCATCTGTCAGTCAGCTTGTTCCAATTCGCTTTTAGTACACGGCCGATTTCCGAAGTACTGCAAACCGGCAAACTCCAGATAATAACTAAAC
>JBHHYU010000092.1:0-11497 GCA_046757725.1 Binatia bacterium | reverse complement strand
CAAGCTGTCCATTTTTACAAAGACCGAAGGGATCATGTAGTCGGGGAGCTTCTCTGCGAGAGCGCCTCGGAGTGCACTGACGGTAGGTCCAGGCTTTCTTGTCGGGACGATATAGGCCACCAGCCGTTTGTTACCGGGAACGTCCTCCTGGGCTACAACGACAGCTTCTTTCACAGTATCGAGCTCAAGCAGGGCCATCTCGGTCTCAGTAACCTCCACCCTGTTGCCTCTGATTTTCACCTGGAAATCTTTTCGCCCCAGGTGCTCAAGGCAGCCATCCGGCAACATACGACCCAGGTCTCCTGTCCGGTATATACGTTCCTCCCCCCCTGCCGGATCGAGCAAGAAGGATGCTTGTGTAAGGTCTGGCCTTCGCCAGTACCCGGGGGAAAGATAGCGACTCTTGACTGCAATTTCTCCGATTCGGGAGAAGCCAACTTCTTTGCCATCATCATCGAGCAACGCGACTGTCATATCGTTAACTGCATAGCCGACCGGTACCATGCTGCTAGTGATCTTGGTGTCCTTGTCAACGAGATAGTGTCTGAAACGTCCGGTCTCAGTGGTTCCAAGCTGGTTGACTAAGACACAATGCCGGGAGAAATGCTTTTTGTACAGCTCCACGTCTCTCATGATAACCGGCTCACCTGCGAGTTTGATCAGGCGAAGGTTCGGAAACTTTTCGTCTCCGGTCAGGGTGTTGACGAAATGGCGGAAGGCCGATGGGACCGAATGCAAGATAGTGATTTCTTCCTGGGTCAGCCAGTTAGCAAGGTTGGCCAGCCCTTCTTGTTTGATATTGAGTGGTAAGATGGCTGCGCCGTTGAGCAAAGCTCGAAAGATATCTGCCCTCGGGGAGCCAAGAACAGTCAGCCGGTCCTGTGCGCAGATGTGGAAGTCGTTGGTGTTCGTCATGGTGTTATGCATCCAGTTGCGATGATTTTTAACAAGGCCCTTGGACTGTCCGGTTGAGCCGGATGTGTACATGATCGAGGTCGGCGTGTCCAGTGAAATGGACAAGCCCAGGTTCTCCGTGGATACGCGGGCATCGATCATGTCAATGTTAAGCACTTGGCGCCCATCATGGGCCAATTCGCTGGTCAAGCTGAAATTGCGATTATTGGTAACGATGAGCCCTGCCTGAGAATCCTTGAGCATAGTGTTGATCCTTGCTTGTGGATATGATGGATCGAACAGCACATAGATCTTGCCTGCTTTCAAAACACCGATGATCGTAGCAATTAGTGGTGTGTTCCTTTCAAGCAACAGTGCGATAGGTTCTTCTCCCTCTCCCCGCTGTTTCAGAATAGCCCGCGCCACACGATTTGCGGCGTTATTTAGCTGGTCGTAGGTGAGTTGATGATCTCTGGTCTTGACCGCAAGACGATCAGGATACAGACGGACCATCTTCTCGAAACGATCCGGGATCGATTGTTCGATTTCTTCCTTTTTAAACTCGATGAACTTTCCGGTCGGATGAAAGCACTTGGTGCGAATAGCATGGTCCGCGTTCATTGGGTCTCCACTTACTAACGATAACTTTCCAAACCAGATCGAAAGCGCACCCTCACAGGTCTGAATTAGTGAGCAAGTTTTAAGCCACAACACTATGGTAGATATTCGTTGAAAAACCAAGGGAAATTCATCGAGCTTTAAGCTTTTCACGAGGTTAAATCGGGCAGGAATGCAACATTATCGTATTTAACAGGCAAATCTGAGACGGCTAAAAGATTGATGGAACCGCGCCAAAACCATCCCGTGGCCGAAGATAATGGAATGGGCAACCGCAGGTAGCTCCTTTATACGCGATTGCGCGAGCGATTGTGGCTACGGTACCTTGGACGCATCGTGAACCTACATAGGCTTGACTCCAACTCTGAGCGCTGCCTATACTCTGGATCAACCAGGTCGTAGGCTTATCGGATTCGCAGCCCGCAGCAACGGAAAAAGGAGGTAAATCCATGGTCAAAATGGACACGCAAATGATCGTTGACGGTGACGGGCACGTCTTTGAAGACCTGTCTGCGATCATGAAACTCATGCCGCCTCCTTACCGACAAAAATACCGCTTGAGCGATCCCTTTCCTCCCCTAGACCACCTGCACTCGGCCAATCTCCATGACCTCCCTCCTGGCTCTTTTGCGAAAGTCGGCCCTGACGGATGGCTCGAATTTTTAGAAGACGTGGGTATCACATCAGCGGTTTTGTATCCCACGCTGGGATTATCTTACGGCAAGGTGGTCAGCCGCGACTGGGCCATAGAACTCGCGCGGGCCTATAACGATTGGCTGCATCAAACCTACGTCAATAGAAGCCCCCGCTTTAAAGGGATGGCATTGATCCCCTTGCAGGAGCCGGAGGCAGCCGTGGAAGAGCTTCGGCGGACAGTGAAAGAACTTGGCATGTGTGGTGCCATGCTTCCGTCGACGGGCATACAGTTTCACCTGGGCCATAAATTCTACTGGCCTATTTACGCGGAGGCGAGCAGGCTCGGCTGTTGCCTGGGCATTCACGGGGGAGCCCATGAAAACCTGGGCCTGGATGACTTGAACCCGTACGCCCCTGTTCACGCCCTTGGCCACCCTTTCGGTCAGATGATTTCTTTTGCAGGGATTGTGTTCAACGGCATTTGTGACAAGTATCCTGATGTGAGACTCGGTTTCCTGGAAGGCGGTGTGGCATGGCTTCTGTCCTGTCTCGAGCGGTTTGACCGTTCCTATGAGACTCACATCCAGTACGACCCACGTGGAGAGTTCCTCCAACTCCAGAACGGCGAAAAGGTCAGCGAGTACGTTGCCCGGCAAATCAAAGCGGGCCGCATCTTTGTGGGCTGCGAGGGAAGCGAGCCTGACCTTCCCCACGCCGTAAAAAGGGTAGGCAACCTTCCTTTCATCTACTCATCAGATTTTCCCCACGAGGTGAACAACAAGTTTTGCAAAGATGAAATCCGCGAGGTTCTGGACTGCCGGGAGCTGAGTGTCAGTGATAAGGAGGCCATTCTACACCGAAATGCCGAGCGGCTTTACAAGCTCGTGCCGGGCAGTTAGAAAAGGAAAACCTGAAGTTCTACTACTTCTTCCAGAAAAGTTCCCTGAACTCTTTTTCGTATTGTCCGATCTTTTTGAACATATCCCCAGGCACGTAATGGATTTTCAAATCCGATTGCCTGAGTTGAGGCACCGAAGGGGTAACTTCCGGATGAACGGGAACCCGAAATCGGTTGCGGATAATCGTTTGACCTTCTTTGGAAAGGATGAAGTTCACAAAGAGCTTAGCGCTGTTCGGGTGGGGCGCCTTCGCGGACACGGCAACACCATTGACAGAAGTGATGATCGGATCAGACTCCCGTACCCAATTCATGGGTGCTCCCCTGTGCTTCAACCGCTCCACGATATAGGGATAGACGATGGCAACGGGAAATTCCCCGGCGGACGCTAGTTGCGTCAAAAGAGTATGCCCTCGCCGTAGGTAAGGATCCTGCCCGGCAAGGGCCCTCATGAAGTTACGCGTTTTCTCCCTGCCCCAGTAATCAATCAGCGCTCCATACCACTCAAACTCCTCCTCATCAAGCCCTATTTTTCCCTTCCACTTAGGACGCAAGAGATCTCGCCATTGGCGCGGGGCATCCCGTTCGGAAACCATGTTCTTGTTATATCCTATTACGAAATTGCGGACGTAGATGCCCGTGAACGTTCCATCCGGATCTTTCGCCCCATCAGGATATGGCCTGGCTTCAGGAGAACGGTAGCTAAGCAAAAGATTCTTGGATTTCACCAAACCTAGTTCCAGGGTGCTAACCACAACCACATCAAAGAAGTGTTTGTCCGCCGCCGCTTCTATGAGAATCCTAGTGCGTAGCTTTTCGCCCGTGGTCTTCAGGACATTAACCTTCAGGAAAGGATACTTGCGATTAAAACCTTTGACGATGGCTTGGTTATCGGGATTTGATGTGGTCGCATACCAGACAAGCGTTCCCTCCTTCTTGGCTTTGGGAATGAGGTTTTTCAGATCTGCGTAAGAGTTGGAGGAGATCGAAAAACCCAAAAAAAATGCGATAAGAAACGTACACCGATTCCAATCCATGGTAACCACCTCTCTGTATGTGTTCTTTTCTTCCCCCTGGAAGGATACTCTTTAACAGAACCGACAGCCTTGCACCCGTAAGAAGTTTCCTTCGAACGGTGATATCCAACTGCAAAACCCGCCAGCAATGACCGCCGCACCTGATGCGAAGGCAGCAATATCATATGGGAACCGGTTGTCAAGGAGAACCATTTGGTACTTCAGGACACTAGAAAACGATGCTTCGTTGCGTCTCAGTAGCATTTGGGCTCGTGTAAGGCTTTTTCTCAAAACCTGACTCCCCGTGACGCCGGACAAATCATAGTTTGCTCTCAGATTACAGATTGCTCCGGGAGAATGTTTTTCAGGACCCGGAGGTAGTTTCCTCCCAGGATCTGCGAGATTTCAGTTTCTTCATAGCCGCGGCGGCTCAATGCCTCGATAAGCTTAGGTATATCCTCCACCTCTTCCAGATTTTTAATAAGCTTGGGTTTTTCTAACGGGTGGTGTCTATCCTTGAGCGTTCTGGGTCCATCGTATTTAACAAAATCAAGTCCTAACGCTACATGTTCCACGCCGGCGAGATTGACCATGTGATCCAGGTGTTGCAGCAGGTCTTCCAGCGTTGCTTCCTTTTTGGCCACCCGGGCAGGTAAGGCCAGGAGTCCCACCAGGCCCTCCTGATCTGCAATCGCCTTGATCTGATCATCGGTGAGATTACGTGGGCTTTCCAGCAGACCACAACTGTTGGCGTGACTGACTATGAGAGGAGCCTGGGCTACGTCCAGAGCATGAAAAAAACCGGCACGGTTGATGTGTGCAAGATCAACTACCATCCCTAGCCGGTTCATTTCTTTAATAACCTCAACACCAAAACGGGTGAGCCCTCCTTTGGTCTCGTGCTCCCAAACACCATCACCTAATTCATTACGAAAGTTCCAGGTAAGCTGCATGGACCGGAGACCCAAGCGATAGAAGTTCCTGAGCTGGTGGATGCCGCCCTGCAGCGGTTTTGCTCCTTCGAAGTGCAAGAGAAACGTAATATTGCCGGGGTGCACTCGGTCGGGCAGATCGGTTTTATGCTTAACCAGGGATATCATCCCTTCAGACCTCGGGGCCTCTTCAAGAAACAGATCCACGTTTTCTAAAGCCGTTTCCAGATACCTACCCGTGTTCTGCGAGTGTGAATACGAATCGCCGCTGATGGCGTAGACGCAGACATTGATGCCGTCCCGTATGAGCCTCGGAGCAATAGCATCCCGGATCGGGCTCTCCTCACCGATAGATCGACGATAGAGAAGTTCATAAACATCACGGTGACCTTCTACCACCACCGATTTCTTTAGAATTTCACTTGGATCCATTCACTCCTCCTTTTTCCCGTTGGTTTTCTCATTCTCTCCGGTTCATTCCATTGTCTTGGGGTCCATAACGTCCCTGAGACCATCGCCCGTCATATTGAAGGCAAGGACAACGATAAAAATGGCGACTCCGGGAGCGATGGACAGCCATGGCTGGTTCAGTAGTTGGTTGACACCATCCCGCATCATCCCCCCCCAACTAGGAATTGGGGGTTTAACCCCAAGACCAATGAAACTCAGGTTGGCTTCCTGTAGAATAGCTGTTGCCGTCCACAGTGTACTGACGGCGAGAATTTCATGGGCAATGTTCGGCAGGACATGGACAAAAATAATGCCGAAGTCGCTCATGCCGAGCGCACGCGCTGCCTGGATATAATCTCGCTCGCGTGTGGCGATGGCTGCACCACGCGCTACTCGGGCAAACCGAGGCAATATGGCAATGGCAATGGCGACGGTCAGGTTAAAAATGCCTGACCCCAGAACGGCGAGAACCATCAGACCCAAGATAATCGTCGGAAACGTCATAAACATGTCCGTAATACGGACGACAAGCGAATCCAAAAGGCCTCCCTTGTACCCTGCAAAGACCCCTACCAGACTCCCAACGGTCATGGCCATTCCGACTGCGGAAAGGGCAATCGTCAGGGAGACCCGTGTCCCAAAAATGATTCGGGATAAAATGTCTCGACCGTAACTATCCGTCCCCAGGATATGAATGGGACCGGGGGGCAAGTCGCCCCTCACGATAACCTGTTCCAGGGGATCAAATGGCGACAACCATGGTGCCAGTAAAGCTACAACGAGAATCAGCAGTGTTAGAACAATCCCCGCTACCGTGGTCTTGTTTTGTTTGATAGCCCTAACAATTCTTCGACGTCTCTGATTGGGGATGACCATTTGCCCTTTAAACCATCTGTTACCGGTAACGGATACGTGGATCCGCAACCCCATACGCCAGGTCCGTCAAGAGGTTAACCAGGACAATAATGGCGGCATAGATCGTCATGATTGACTGGAGCATCGTATAGTCAAACGTGCTGATGGCCCCCACCATTAATTTACCCAGACCCGGGCGGTTAAACACGATGGTCACCAGGATGGAGCTCCCGATCAGAATGGCCACGTATATGCCAACAACGGATATCACGGGGACAAGAGCATTCTTCAAGGCGTGTTTGTACATAACGAGATATTCCTTTAGCCCCTTGGCCCGAGCCGTCTGTACGTACTCCGCGTTGATGACTTCCAGAAAAGCAGAGCGGGTCACCCGCGTGATATATGCCATTTGAACCATTCCCACGCTGAGTGCGGGGAGAACCAAGTGATGAAGCCGGCTCCAGGGGTCGCTTAATTCTCCTGCACCCATTACCGGGAAGAGGTCGACCTTGTACGACAGGAAAAAGATGAAGAGGATGCCCAGGTAAAAGGATGGGAGGGAAAGCCCGGCCAAGGAGAAGATACGCCCGAGGTAATCTACAAAGCTGTTTCGGTACCGGGCTGTCAAAACACCTAGAGGGATGCCGAGGACGAGGCCCACAAGCATACCGGCGAAGGTCAAATCGAGGGTATAAGGAAGAGCCCTCATAATCTGGGGTGCGATGGGCCGCGTGTTCACCATCGAGACCCCCAGATCCCCCCTGAGCAACCCACCGATATAGTTCTCAAATTGCACATGAAGGGGATCGTTCAGACCCCAGCTCTCACGAAACTGCTCAAGGGCCTCGGGTGGAGCTTCATCCCCCAGGATCGCATACGCCGGATCCCCCGGGAGTACACGCATGACAAAAAAAATAAAAACCAGGACCCCAAACATTGTGGGGATTGCCCAGAAGACCCGTCGAATCGCGTATCGAATCATGTGCGACGCATAGGAAACCCCGAACGGCGTAGTGATGCAGACCTAAAAACCTATTATTTAAGTCGGGCGTTCCATTTGATGGGTATGCAGATGCACAGGGCGGAATCCAACTTCTTGAAACCTAGATCCACATAGGATTTACGTGCCGTGATAACATTGAGATAGTGTGTCGGAAAGGCCGCTAGATCCTCCAAAACCTTAATCTGGGCTTCACCCCACAGCTTTTTTTGTACCTGTACGTTGGTCTCACCCTGGGCACGCTTTATCTCTGCATCCGCCCCTGAAAAGTGGGAGAAGTTACGTTTTCCGCCACCAAGGAAAAATTCCTCCAGGATCAGGCTAGCCACAGGGAACCGGGTGGCTGCCCGCAGAATCAGAGGATTGCTTCCGTCGTCGTTTTTCTTGTGAAATGCGGGATGTGCAATGACGCTTAGGTTGATTCTGATCCCCACCTGTCTTAACTGGTTCTGAATCAGCTCCATCGGCCGCCGGTAAAATCCCCTTTCGGTAATATATACCGGATCAATGGTAAATCCCTTGGAAAGCCCCGCGCTAGCCAATAGTTGTTTTGCCTTCTGTGGGTCATAATTGTATTTGAGTCTTTCCGGTACATCTTGCAAGCCCCCTACAAAGGTAGGTGGAACCACAGAATATAACGGCTTCGCGACATCACCACCGATAAATTTGATGATTTCATCTCGGTTGATGGCGTGAGCAATCGCTTGTCTCACCCTGAGGTCGCCCAAGGGTTTTCTTCTCCTGTCCATGTGCAGTTTCATTACAGTGGGAGGGCCATAGGACTCGACGACCACACCCGGGGCCATAACCTGATCGATTGCCCGCTGCTCTCGGACCACCTCTGTAATATCCAGCTCCCCCGCTTTGAAGGCAAGCGTTCGACTACTCGAATCCGGCAGAAAACGCAAGATAATCTGTTCAACCGCCGGCTTTCCCCGGAAATAATTCTCGTTACGCACAAGGACAAGCCGCTCCTGAGGAATATGTTCCTTAAACACAAACGGCCCGGTTCCAATCGGATTGGATTTGATTTTTTTCCCCAATTTGGCCACGGCTTTTCTACTCATAACCATCCCGGCCTGCCAATCAAGCACTGTCGGGAAAAAAGACAGTGCGCTTGCAGGCTTCTTAAGATGAATCCGGACTGTGTATTTATCCAAGGCCTCAATCTCACCGAAATTCCTGTAACTCTTATAGTAACGGTTGTTTTTTTTGTCCTTCGCTCGATTTAGCGAAAAGACAATATCATCGGAGGTAAATTCACCAAAGCCTTTGTGGAATTCCACGCCCTTTCTGAGGCGAAAGGTCCAGGACTTAAGGTCTTTTGAGGATTCCCAGCTTTCCGCCAGGTCTGGTTCAAGCTGCTCCGGATTGACCACTCCTGGAACCGGCCGAACCAGACCATTATAAACATGGTCGAGCACGGTTTTATCGACGGAGTTGGGCCCAGCCATGGGATCAAGTCTCCTGATGTCTCTCGCGTTGATACCATAGCGTATAACTGAGCGCCGGGCTGAAGCCTCGAACGGGTTAAAGATCCCCATTCCCAACGCGGTTCCCCCCACGATTCCCATCCCTTTCAAAAATGTCCGCCGGTCAATCTGTGTCATAACCTTACCCACCTTTCTATCATGCTCATTGGAGTTTTATGATTTATCAGACATCACTCTATCTACTACCCACTGTACTCTCGACCAAGCTTCTCCAAGCTCACGGTGTTAAACGAGTTGACCGCTACACAACTAGTAAAACCCGCCGGACGTGTCAATAGCCTACAGCATTATCTCTTGTGCTTCCTTGGACAATCATGGCATGGCAATGCTTAACCGATTGATCTGTTTATGACTTCCTGCTGTGGCGCAACCGATGAGGAAGCAATTCAGCCAGGTGACATTTTTCGGTCAGCCGGCTAAAGGTGTCTTCTACCTCACAAGGGTCTCCCGAGCAACCACGGCTAGCAGTACCGCCGACAACAACATCAGTGGAGCGTACACCAGGAACGGCATACCTGGGTTAAAGGCATTGGCCAGAAGCCCACCGATCAGAGGCGCGCTCACGCCGCCGATCTCCGCGATAGTCCGACGCACCGCCTGCAGCCGTCCACGGACACTTGGCGGAACCACGTCATAGGTCGACGTTGCAAGCGACCCTAGCGACAGCCCCTGGGCTATGCCCGTGAGCGATACGAGCACGGCGAGCTGGAGAAAGGTGTCTGAGAATGGAATCAACAAGAACGCCAGGGCTGGGATACCGGTGCTGGGAACGGTGGCCCACTTCCTTCCCACCTTGTCGATGACGAACCCCGCCGGCAAAATCATAGCGAAAATAACCACCCCAGAGATGCTAAACAAAAGGCCGACTTCCGTCGGGGTGAAGCCGAGGTAAGAGCCCGCGTAGAGAGGGAGGATGCTTTGGACTGTAATCCGGAACATGGTACTGGTCAGGGTGGCAAAGACAAAGATCACGTAAGTGACACGCAGGTTTGGCTTGATCTGCTTGAACAGGCCTGTGAGGGCGTGTAGCTTTTGGAGTATGGTGCCTATACTCCAACCCTTCACGGTTTCCGAAACCTGCGCGGCAGTACGGGCAGGTCGGGTATTATGGGCGATCAACCCCAGCAGTGCTGCAACGGTTGCACACACGGCGTAGGCGACAAACACTGCCCTGAAACTTACTGCCTCGGTGAGAATGCCGCCAAGCAGCGGCCCGAGCGCCAGGCCGCCGGTGTGGATGCCGTGGAACCCGCTAAGGACTCGACCTCGTTGATCCAGGCGGGTAAGATCGATTCCGGCGACCTCACGGCCCATGAACCAGACGCTGCTTCCGGCACCTATGAAAAAGACCGCGACTAGAATTAGATTGAACCACTCCGTACTCGCGGCCAACAGCGCTGCGATACCGGCTCCCATCGGGCTTCCCACCAGCGCGACGCGCGTACCCAAACGATCCACCACCACACCACCGATCGGCATCCCCACAAATCTTCCGGCAGCGAAGGCAGTAACTGTCTGGGCGGCAGCCCCTATGGAAACGCCGAAGGTTGTGGCAAGCACAGGAATGGTGGGAATGATCATCGCCCACCCTATACCTGCAAGCAGGGTACTAGTGTAAAGGATAAAGAGACCGCGGGCCGTAGAATTGAATCTCATGGAAGTTGCCATGCGTACAATGATTTCGTTACAAAATAACCTTGCAGTCGACTTTCCTTTAAAGAGTATGGCAGCGCCACGCTTCGACAATCTATCGGGGAAGAACGGGCACGATCAATAATCGGGAGGGTTTAACGGCTGCGGGTGCGTATGATTCAAGTAAAACAAAAAGACCCAAATCTTTACCAACTATTTTAAAACGCCCACTCTTTGGGATTCCATTGAGCCATCTCTGATTGTGTCTCCAAGCCCTTTCAAAAGTCATCCACCCTACCGAGGCTGTGGGTCTTTCCGTGGACGTTCACTCTTTGCTTCTTCATGACATGAGAGGAATTTCTTTTAGAGAAGCCGACACCACGCGAAGCAATTTAGCTTTGGCATACTGCCGCCACCCGGTTGACGAGGCGGAGAGGTCACGAACCTCACTCTTACCGGGGAGGGTATCTGATAACGCTGCATACTGTCAAACCGGTTTACCGCAAGCAAACAAGGCGAGAGTTTTTAAGAGACCCGTAGGCCGTGCAGCGCAGCGTTGTGACACAGGAACAAGACCTTAAGCCCGGCTCAAAACACAAAGAAACGATCTCGAATGACCACGATCAGCAGGTAGGGTTGGTTAAGGAAGGATCGCCGTCCAGACGTACAAAAGGGACCAAGCCAGCGCCCCTTTTGGTATCTGCCCTGTGAAATTATTCTGACAGTTCTTCCTATCACCTCCGTTCATTGTCACTTTCTGTCACTACTTATACCGTTGTTTGTTCTTTTTGAGACCAAAGACGCTAAGATTCTTTCAAAAAGCTCCCTGGCATGATGCTTGCGTAATCTTTTCGGAACGTATGCACATCACGTTCAAGCTCCGGGACATTAACGACAAAAAAAGAATTCTCGCAGATCCAGTGTTCACCTTTGGCTACCCGTCTGCAGTTTCCCAACAGCTCAGCGGCAGCCGGATAAGAAAGTCCCCACACCGGGGTGTCCAGGCAGATAATAGTTCAGGGAGGTAACACGCAATGCACACAATAGTTGGACAGGGAAGCAATCTAATTGAG
>JBHHYU010000091.1:0-11596 GCA_046757725.1 Binatia bacterium | reverse complement strand
CAGTTTTTGCACATCTTGGCGTGGACAAAGTACTGGTTTATTCCCGTCAGCTCTTTTCGCAGCACCTGGTTCAGAACATTAATCACCTGAGGATTCCCCTTCATCATCTGCCTCCTTCTTACTCGTGATTTTAACTCCCCGGCTCGAGCCCCCTGAAAACTCCCTCAAAATATCACATGCCAAAAGATTTTACCACGCGTAGAAAGCACCCATAAAAGCCGTGGGAGGCAAGAGGACGGGGATAAATATTCAACTTGACAACTAAAAAATATCAGGTTATACGAATAAATAATCTTAGGTTCATCAAATTTAACCTGAGGCCAGAGGTTTTAAACCCAGAGCCCGGAGTCACGAGTATCGTGGCCTGGGCTTTTTTATTTTGAAAGGAGGAAGAAAAATGAAGGTTTTCATTTTATTCCTGACCCTGATGCTTCTCATGCCGGCTGCTTCCTTTTCCCAGCAAAGGGACACGGCGGTGGAGATAAGGGAATTAAAGGCACGGCTGGAGAGACTGGAAAAGACGTTGCTTCAGAAAGAGGCAGCTAGAAAGAAAAACGCCAGGGAAGAGAGAGAAGCCATAGCTAAGAAAGTCAAGAAAGACGTGATGGCCGAGGTTTCAACGGCCCGGCAACCTTTTTACAAACGTTTCTTGGAGCGGACCAAAGTCGGGGGCTACGGGTCCTTGCGTTACGGCACTTCCAACCTGAACGCCCTCCAAAACACCTTTACTTTCAGGCGTTTTGTCTTGACCCTGGATGCCCCCATTGCGGAACGCTTGAAAAGCTATTTCGAACTGGAATTTGAAAGGTTCACGGAGCTCGAGCTGGAACGTAGGACGTTTCGTACTGCCGGGGGACTCAAAGTCGAGCAAGCTGTTGAGGGGAGCAACGAATCCGAGATCTCTCTCGAGCAGGGCTGGTTACAGTATGATATAGCTAAGTGGCTTAATTTTAGAGCCGGTGGTATCCTGGTCCCCCTGGGCCGATTCAACATCAAGCACGATGGTAACCTCTGGGATCTCCCGCGCCGCTCCCTCGTCGACCGGGGGGTATCCGTTCTCCCATCATCCGCAGCTTGGACGGAGATGGGAGCTGGACTTCTCGGGGATGTCTCCGTTGGCCGTCAGGGTAAATTCAGTTATCAATGGTATGTCATGAATGGTGTTACTCTTGACTCTGAAGTTGAACGTGTTGTGCAAAGCCGCTCTCCAAAGAGGGACAAACTTGAGGCGGAGATTGAGCTACGCCCATCGCGCGGGACTTTTTCTGATGATCTCAAGAAGGGCAAGGCCTTAGCGGCCCGTTTTGTGTACAGCCCCCGGCTTGGGGATGAGATTGCCGCCTCCTTTTACTGGGGACGCTATACACCGGATTTTCTCGCCGACCGCACCGTTTTCTCTTTCGCCCTGGATGGAAAAAAGTCGTGGGGTCCTTTCGAGATCGAGGCTGAATATGCGAATACCCGGTGGAACGGTGTGAATAGCGTTGCCAGAAGTTTTGCTCGCACAGTGCGGGACAGCTCCACCGAGACACTTGGAGGAGAGACAGCCCTACTCGAGACAGAGGTCGAATTTGAACTGGCCAATCTGGCAACCAGGAAGCAGGGATATTGGGTGGATCTCCGTTACCGGTTCTGGCCATCCTTTCTCGAGAACACCATTCTCGGCAAGCGTTTCTCTAACCCGCAACTCATCGCCACCCTGAGAGGAGAGCAGGTGTGGTTTAGCGATCTCTTAAGGGAGATTAAATTTAGCAGTGGTACCCTGACTGATTTCGAGAAGGAACAGCGCCTGATTAACCGTCTGACTCTAGGGCTAACTTACAGGCCCCTGCCTTTAGCCGCCTTCACGCTGGCTTACGAATACACCCGGACCAATCGAGGCAAGAGCCTTTCCAGTGTTACAAATTTTCTCGCCTCGTCCAGAGACAATGAATACTTTCAGCACGCCGTCCTCGTGGGACTGGTTTTCGGATTCTAAGATGTGGAAGCAGCGGAAAGCTCTAATCTGCCTTATCTTGCTTCTGCTTCTAGGAGATCCCCTCCTGGCCTGGGGCCAGGAAGGGATCTTTTTACGAGAGAGCGAAGCTCCTAAAGCCGTGTTTCCAGAGGCAATGACCCTCGAGCGTAAGATGATCCCGTCCGACTACAAGCTGCGGGAAAAGATCAGCCTGAGGATGGGGAACACCAAGACATCTCTCTGGGAACGTGCCTACACGATCTTTATCGCCAGGGAGGAGGATAAGCTCCTTGGTTATGCCGTGGTTGTTGAAGAGATCGGAAAACATCGGCCTATCACCTTTATCGTAGGGGTTGAAAAGAATGGCAGAGTCAGAGATGTAGCCGTCATGGTCTATCGCGAACCTTACGGCAGTGAGGTAAAGGACAAACGGTTTCTCACCCAATATGAAGGTAAGGATCTCCAGGCTCCGCTTGTTCCCTACCGGGATATTCGCAATGTTACCGGGGCTACTCTCTCGGTAGAGGCCATTAGCCGCGGGGTTAAAAAGGCGCTCGCTTTGGTCGAAGTGATTTATTTACACGGGGAGGAGACAAAGTGAAGCCCCCTGTTTTCCTTCTTATCCTTCTTATATTGATGGCGCTCCTCGTTCCGGCCTCTGCCTCGGCGAGATCAGATCTACAAGAGGTTCGAGAGATTCACTACCAGATGGGAACGCTTCTGGACATCACCATTTGGCATCCAAACCCCGAAACCGGAAGAGCGATGATCCGGCGATCCGTCCGGGAGATCCACCGACTGGAGGGAATACTGTCAAACTACGATCCGCAAAGCTCCATCTCCGTGCTTAACCGGCAGGCTGGACATGGAAAAACAAAGATCCAACCCGAACTACACCGATTACTTGCTATGACCATTCGTTTCGGTCGTAAAACCTCAGGCTATTTCGACGTCACCGTGGGTCCACTCATGGACTTATGGCAAAAACAGGCAGAAAGAGCGTATCTCCCGGACCACCACACCTTGGCTCGGACCTTGAGTCTGGTGGGATACGGAAAACTCAGACTCTATCCCCACGGTGAAGCCGAGCTGCTCCGCAAAGGGATGAGAATCGACCTGGGGGGTATCGGAAAAGGTTACGCCGTCGATAGAGTTGTGTGGCAACTCCGGCAGGCCGGTGTAAAGAGTGCGCTGATTAATTTCGGCGGGAGCAGCATCTACGCTATCGGGAGTCCCCCTGGACAGGAAAGTTGGGAAATAGGGCTTAAGGGAATCGATGGAAAATTAGCGGGGTTCTTGCTTCTAAGGGACCAAGCCCTCTCGACATCCGGGAGTATGGGGCATTTCTGGATCATCCAAGGGAAAAGATACGGACACCTGATCAATCCCCATAATGGTCACCCCGTTACGAAGCCGCGTATGGCTACCGTCGTCGCTCCCACCGCTACAGAGGCGGAGGCCCTCACCAAGCCTCTCGTCCTCTTGGGTGAAAACGCAGCACTTTTGATCAAAGCCTTTCCTCAGAAAAGGGCGTTGCTGACTTTGGAGAATGGTAAGCTGGTGTTTTTGGATCGAACTTTCTCTGATAAGCTTTGGCAACCAATCCAAACGCCATGAAAAATTTTTCTTCTTCGGCCTTCCGGCTGGCTTCCGCCTCCTTTGAGACCAGGCTGATCTACAGCCTGTTTCTGTTCTTTGTAACCATAGGTCTTCTAACGACCGGGATCTTCCAGTTTCAAAGAGTCGGCTTTGGCTATGAACAGATTGTAAACTTTTATCTCGGAGGCGAGCTCAACGGCCAGATGTCTTTCGGCAGAAATTTCCCTGTGCTGCTCGAGGAGACCCATTTTCATGCCTTCATCATGGGCATCACTTTTCTGATCCTCTCCCACCTCTTTATCGGAACCTCCATCCGTAAGGGCACGAAATTATTTTTTATTTTTCTGGCCTTTGTCTCCAGCCTTTTCGATATGGGAGGCGGATGGCTGATCCGCTATCTTTCCCCTGGGTTTGCCTACCTGATCCTGGCATCATGGACCGGACTGTGGATAAGTTATCTTGGGATGATCCTGATTCCGCTTTACGAGATGTGGCGGTGGCCCGGTTTAGATTTTAAATAAGTCCTCGGTATTTTTCGTGGTAACCGCCGCAACTTCTTCGAGAGGCATGCCTCGCACCCCGGCTATGATCTCAGCCACGAAGCGGACAAAGGCCGGCTCGTTACGCTTCCCGCGATGGGGAACCGGTGCCAGATAGGGAGAATCCGTCTCAACGAGAATTCTCTCGAGAGGCAATCGCCGCACCACGTCCCTGAGGGGAGCTGCATTCTTAAAGGAAATGATCCCGGTAAAAGAGAGATAAAAACCCAAATCTAAATATTCCCGGGCAGCGTCGTAGTCCCCCGTAAAACAGTGGATGACCCCTTGGATTTTTCCTTTGCCTTCATCTCTCAGAAGATGGGAGATCTCTTTATGGGCTTTGCGGTCGTGGACTATTAGAGGAAGTCCGGTCTCCTGCGCCATCCGGATAAAGCGGGAGAAGAGCTCCATCTGGATCGGCCGTGGCGAGTGGTCGTAATAGAAATCCAGTCCTGTCTCCCCGATGGCGACAACCTGAGGACTCCTGATGAGATCCTTGATTCCCTTGAGGTCCTCCTCCTTCAGGCCCTTGGCATCATGGGGGTGCAGGCCAACGGTTGCAAAGAGGCCGGGAAAGGATCTGGCTAATTCCAGCGCCGCATGATTACTTGAGAGATCACCGGCGCCGCCTACCACAATGATCTTCTCAACACCCGACTCCCGGGCTCGTCGGATAACATCTCCAAGATCCGTCGCGAACTGCGCTGCTTGGATATGGGCGTGGCTGTCGATGAGGCCCGCGTGATCTTGGGAGTCCATCTACGCTTCAGTGATCAGGTCAATGCGGGGAAACAAAACCTTTGGGGGTTGAACTTTATGACCAGGGGAGAAACATTTTCCCCAGGGGGAGAGCGAATGTAAACTCTCCTCGGAAAGATGGAGAAGGGTTTGAATCTCCTTAGAGGTCTCCGGAAGAAACGGAGACAAGAGGTGAGCAATTACCCTGATGGCCTCGAGGAGGTGATGGAGAACCTCTCCCACCCGGCCCCGTTTTTCCGGATCTTTGATTAAGACGAATGGAGAAGTTTGCACGATATAGCGATTGGCATGATCGATGGCCATCCAAACGGCCTCGAGGCCGCGATGAAAACGGAGTTCTGCCATGTGCTGCACCAGATCCTTCTCGGCCCGAAGGAATGTTTCTCTGAGCTCATGATCTTCCGGCGCCCAGAGCGTACCCAGAGGTTGAACCAGGCCTTTAAAATATCTCTGCTGCATCGCCAGGACTCGACTCACAAGGTTTCCCAGATTGTTCGCCAGATCCGCATTGATCCGGGTCACCAAGGCATCCAGGGAAAACGTCGCATCCTGCCCGAAGACCATCTCGCGCAGTAGAAAATAGCGAAAGGCATCCATGCCGAAGCGATTCTTCATCTCCAATGGTCGGATGACGTTGCCCAGGCTCTTGGACATCTTCTCAGAGTCCATCGCCCAATAGCCATGCACGTCGAGATGCTCGTAAAGCGGTAATCCGGCGGCCATGAGCATGGTGGGCCAGAAGACTCCATGGGGCTTCAGAATATCCTTGGCAATGAGATGGTTGGCCTTAGGCCAAAAGGCCTTAAAGAAATCCCTGCCACAAAGCTCCAGGGCGCTCACATAATTAATCAGCGCATCAAACCAGACATAGGTCACGTAGCTCGAATCAAAAGGAAGTGGGATACCCCATTGCAATCGGCTCTTGGGGCGCGAGATACATAAATCCTCTAAAGGCTCACGGAGAAGAGCCAAGACCTCTGTGCGGTATCGTTCCGGACGAATAAAACTTGGATGCGACCGAATGTGGCTGAGAAGTTGCTGTTGGTATTTCCCCATACGGAAAAAATAGTTTTTTTCTTGAATATAGGAGGGCTCCGTTTGATGATCCGGACACTTACCTTTGACTAACTCTTTTTCGGTATAAAAGCGTTCGCAACCAAAACAATATAGCCCCCCGTACTCGCCGAAATAGATATCCCCACCATCGTATATCTTTTCCAGAATCCGTTGAACGACCTCCTGGTGGCCGGGATCCGTAGTCCGAATAAAATGGTCATAGGAAATTCCGCAGGCATCCCAGGTTGACCGGAAAATTGCACTGATACGATCAGCGTAGGTCTTAGGCTCCATGCCGTTTTCTTTAGCGGCCTGCGCGATCTTATCCCCATGTTCATCCGTTCCCGTAAGGAGAAATGCTTCCATCCCCCGTTGCAAATGATAGCGCTTCAGTGTGTCGGCAATAATCGTGGTATAGGTATGCCCTAAATGGGGTTCTGCATTGACATAGTAAAGGGGAGTCGTGAGGTAAATCCGTTCCATCATTGCATGCTAATCACATGGGCGAAAAAACTTTCCAAGGTCATCCGCCGATTAATGTTTCTCTGGATTTTGGCCTTAGCCCAAACAATGTCAGATAAAAGGAAAAGGACGCTTTGCAGGCTGTAATGGGCTGCCTGCTGTTTGATTCTTTGCATCATGTCGAGATTGCAGATCCCCCGGCTATTCCCCTTGACAGAATAAATCAGGATATCCCGATACCACTGCTCAACCCACTCGAGAAATTTCAAAGAGTCCTCTCTGAGACCTGCCAGCTCCTCGGCCAGTGCCATGGCGCCACGGTAATCCCCCACGGTAAGAGAGCATAACTTCTCTCCCCATACCTTCCTTCTCTCCACGAGGGCAGCCATGTCCGGGCTCACAGCTTTTCCTATGCTTCCCATGGTCGTGGCCGCCAGAAATCTCGCATCCTCCTGCCGTAACTTTTTGTTGGACTCTAAAAAACCCGCCACCAGGGCCTCAGGTAGAGGGGCAAAGGATAGACGGAGACAACGAGACAACAGGGTCGGTAGGAGCCCTCCTGTGCTGGTAGCAATGAGAATCAACAGAGAGTCCCCGGGAGGTTCCTCGAGGGTTTTTAACAAGGCGTTCTGGGCAGAGGTGTTCATGAGGGGAGCAGAATCCAATACCACTATCTTTTTTCTACCGGAAAAAGGACGGAAGGCTAACTCTCTCTGTAGGTCCCGGACCTGCTGAATGCTGATCTCCTTTTTGCCTGTCGATAGCTCCACTACCCGGACATCAGGGTGATTACCGTTTCGAATCCGGGAACAGTCGGCGCAACCACCGCAGAAATCGTGAGTCCTCTCCCCACACTGGACCGCCATCGCCAGGGCAATGGCGACAGTTTTTTTCCCAATACCCTCAGGCCCCACAAAAAGATAGGCATGGTGTAAACGGTCTTTCTCCAAAGCCCACCTGAGGGTTTGCAACTGTTTTGTGTGACCGACTATATCCGCAAATGGCATATTTCTTTACCTTGGTGGTAAACGGGTAGCCGTGAGAGCCAGCAGGCCTTCCACCCCCGCCCGGCTACTTCCTATTCTTCAGCTCTCTCAACTATCCCTCTGATTTCCTGATGGACTTTCCGAGCTGAACGGGACGCATCTAGAACCACGATGCGCCGGGGCTCCAATCGGGCCAACTCTAAAAAGCCTTTCCGTACTCTCTCGTGAAACTCGACCTGTTCTCGTTCAAACCGGTCTTCTCGTTTTTTTCCTGATTCCCCTCCCCCGACCCTCTGCGCCGTACGGGATAACCCAACTTTAACCGGACAATCCAAGAGAAGCGTCAGATCCGGCGTGATGCCGCGCCCGGTGAACTGGTTAAGCCGCCGGAGCCTATTCAGATCGATACCACGGCCATAGCCTTGGTAGGCCAACGTCGAATCGGTAAAGCGGTCACACAAAACCATCTTCCCCTGCTGAAGGGCAGGTTGAATCACTGTATGAACATGGTGTGACCGATCCGCTAGATAGAGAAAGAGTTCTGTCGGGGACGAAATCGCTTCTCCCCCCCGCTCCAGAAGAACCTGCCGAATCATCCTTCCGAGGGTTGTTCCACCCGGTTCTCTGGTGGCCAGACAGTCTTTACCCCTGGCAACAAGATAACCTTCAAGCAACTTGAGTTGGGTGGTCTTCCCCGATCCATCACCACCTTCGAAAGAGATGAAACGAATCATGGTTGTGACAGAATGCAGGAACTAAATTTAGAATCTAGAATCCGGGAGTTAGCGTATGTGTAACCATGTCTTCTGAAGTCCGGTTTCCCGAATGGAGTGATCCTTCTAAGACTTCCCCTCTCCAAGGAGAAGGTTGATACCGTTGATCAGCTGAGTACTCGTAAACGGCTTCGTAATATAATAATCTGCCCCTAGCTTATAGCCGCCTAAAACATCCTCGTACTGAACCTTCGCGGTTAAAAGGATCACGGGAATGGACGAGGTATTCGCGGCGGCTTTCAGTCGCCCTAACACCTCCAACCCATCCATCTGGGGCATCATGATATCGAGAATAATAAGGTCGGGCTTTTGGGTCTCCAAATGAGTCAACAACTCCTGGCCACTATTGGCTCCTACTACATCGTATCCTTTGCCTTCCAGAATGGTTTTGACGATAGCTATAATATCCGGATTATCGTCGACCACCACCACGGTTTTCTTTTCATCCATGCTTTTCCCCCCTAGCCACTAACGCCCAGTATGATCAACTGTATGTAGAGCTTTGGCCCAATCAATTAGAGGACAGTCTAATACGAAGACATCGAGGACAATCGCTTGTCTATGAACCATCAGCGCTTAACCGCGAACTCTTCATTACATAAAAAGAAAAGGGTTGTGCTCTTTTTTCCAATGTAACATCGCCTAATTTATCATCTCTCTTTTTCTATGTAAAGTCGCGGGGTTGTAGCCAGCTTTGTCAGTCAAACACTTCTTGCCAGAAAAGGGTCTTAAAGGTTCTTCGCAAAGCAAGATCAATGCCCTTGGTACTGTAATAGATAGCGCCTCTACCGGCCAACGTTTCAATCCCTGCCTGCTCATCATAGGCCGAGGTTGCGTTGGCAAGGACGACAGCCCCGTAAATCCTGGCGCTACCCGTTGATGAAATCTCCATTCGTCCAGGACAAGTACCGCAGAGACCGATGAGAATAAGACCCTCAAACGCAAAATTCCCGGTTACCCTGAGCTCATTATCCACAATAAGAATCCCCGCCCCTGTAACAGTCCCGGACACGGTCAGGGTTCCTTTGACATGGGTGACATTGGGGCTTTCCCGGCTCCCCAGTGCCAGGTTGGTCGAAACGTTCGTATCCCCATCGTAGGCCATATCGGGAACGGAAACCATCTCGCCACGTATCGTTTGAAGTTCTGCCAAAGTGAGAGAGCCCAAATCAGAGGTCAGGTCTCTAATACCTCCCAGGCCTTGAATGTCGTTTATTTTATTTGCGGGGACAAATGCGTCCTCATTGAAGGTCGTACAATCTCGAGCCAGGCCATGCACATCCGGCCCGGGTCCAGGGTCCGGGCTATTCCAATCCTGCGGGTTGGACGTTTTATCATGACCGTCGACGACGGCCGATTCACCGAATAGCAACTCGCATCTGTCATCGACAACGTTCAGCGGTGCGTTAAAACTCAGGTTGGCTTTGGTGACCAACACCTTAATGACTCTCGTGCTTCCACCAAATTTGCCCGTGGCGGTAATGGTGACCTTACGATCCGAGTCATCCCAAATGTCATTGTCATCCCGGTTATCGGTTACCCTGACCTCGTATCTCCCGCCCGCAAAAGAGGCACCGGCTCCGAAGCTAAGAATACCGTTATCTTGGAGCGACTCCTTGTCTACATCCATCCCGGCCAGGACAGAATCAAAACTCTTGTGCCCGCTTATTTCCGCCTTGGCCCGCTCGAGCCCAGCCTCAGCAATATAAAAGGCCTGGGTGGCGGTTTTCAGGTTACTGCTGGTTTTCAAATCGGCCTGCACCGAGAGGGTGACCCCAACCCCGGCGGCAATGAGCAGGGCCAAAATCAAGAGTGTGATGACAAGGGCTACACCCTCCTGATCCGTGAGCGGTTTTGCAAAGCTCTGCATGAATCCTGTATTTAATTCCTGAGCTCCACGCTGGAAGAAAGGGCAGAACTGACTTTTCCAACTACTTTTGGATCCGGGTTTTTAACCTGAACCACAAAGGCGAGCCTAACCTGCTTGATCTTATCAGGAGGAGGGTTGTCACCCAGATCTTTGTGATCGGCATCATAATAACTAAAAAGCTTTCCCGGCGGCGTTGTCACGACGTTGGCGATCAGACAGTCACCATTACGCCGGATAATACTGGGGCCGGGACAGGTCGCAGTTGGGCCCGTGAGTTCATAAATAATGTTTTCCCGAGGACTCTTGTCCGCACAGTCTCCATCTTCATTGAGGTCCATCTGGATATGGATCAAATTCTTTGCCGCGGCATAGACCCGATTGCAGAGAAAATCCGCGTCATTACCGGGATCATCTATGTTCTCGGGGTCTTCCACAGAGTCCTTTTCAGACGGTGTGCTGCCCGTCGTCCATGCTCCCGCGTTCCTGAGATCTCTTACCATAAAATCTAAGGCCCCTCGCGCATCCTGTAGAGTTGTGGTTTTAGCCTCTTGAGAAAGAAGGTTAAAGAGCTGACCCCGATAAAAGCCGTAGAGGGTGCCGATAACTATGGTTGCAAACAGTGCCGCGACAATCTGTTCCGTGACCGTATAACCGCTATTGTCCAAAAGGATCCTTCTCATGAAACCCGCCTATCCTGCAAAAACAAGTGTAGAAAGGGTCACATACCGGCGCTGATAATCTTGCCAATTCACGGTCACACTGACCTCTTTCAGCCCGGCTCCCAGCGAGGAATCTCTTATAGTCCAACATCGATTATAAATCCCTCCCGTGGTACCGAGAGCGGTAATTTTCAGCTCAGCCGCGGAACTGGTTATCGCTTGCTCGGGGGCGACCGGGCAAGAATTGACATTGAGTAAGGAGGCCTGCGTTTTAAGTTGCTCTATTTTATCCTGAGCCAGGTTGATGGCGGTCGTAAAATGAGCGCTGATAGCGTTACCTCGGATGATCCCCGTTGTACTGAGGGAGAAACTCAAGACGCCGATGGAAATGAGGGTAACAGCCACCAAGACTTCAATGAGAGTAAAGCCTTTCTCATGGTCAGTCAGATGTGACACGAAGATCCCCATCTCAGCATTTCCCGTTACAGAACTCTGGATGACAAACACGTATGCGGCCAGTACTGCTAACGACAACGTTCATACCTGCACCCTTGCTGTTGCATAGCTTTACCGTCCCGCCGGTGCCTGGGGTCGCAGTGCCTCTCGCAGTAAATCCTAGGTTCGATGTGGACATGCTTTCAATACTGATTCCCGGCGGCAGGGGCTTGGTCTCACCCGTGGGCAGGTAACCCGTGCCATTGTATCTCTCAATCCTATAGCTCGTAGCCGAAAAGACCAGGTGAAAACGGGTATTCTCTGATACGGCACGTGACTTGGTTTTGTGAAGTTCCGACTGAAGTTGACGGCCGGAACTGTTAAGGCGGTAGGAGGGAATTAAGGTAGCCCAGTTTGGGATCGCAATGGCTGCCAGAATACCAAAGATGGCCAGGGCCACTAGGATTTCAATCAGGGTGAAACCCCAAGCGTATAGGGAAA
>JBHHYU010000090.1:0-12073 GCA_046757725.1 Binatia bacterium | reverse complement strand
GTCTATGCATCACGGAGTGAATCTGTGGTGATGTCACCCAGATACGCTATCTGCTTTGTTGCAGCCATAGGACTGCTCGTTGTAATCGCGTTGTTTTTATGGCGTCGGGCGATTGACCTCGAAATCCAGGAGAAGCTCTCTCAACTCACAGACACTTATGGGGTGGTTATTCACTACCGCTATGAACAACGGTCGTTTTTCCCTGATCGACTCAAATCGGCTAACGCATCCCAGGAGGCTCTGTGGCGGATAAAGAGACTTATCCCTGTTTTTGAAGAATTCTTTTCAGCCTATCCAGTGACATTGATCAGACAGAACCTATCGGCGCTGTACGTTGCTAAGGACATACGTTTTTCAGGAAAGATCTACGGAGGGACGTATCTAAATGCGGCTATTTATATCAATACCAATGCACGCGATTCATTCGTGCTCGGTACGTTACACTCGGAATTGTCGAGTATTCTGATGCACAAATATTCATTCCCCAGTTCGAACTGGACAGCGGTCAACATACCTGGCTGGAGCTATTCGGGCACGGGATTCGAAATGCTTGGTGAAAAGGATTTAGACAGCGACCATGAAGAGAGGCTCAGACATGGTTTTCTCAAAAGGTATGCTCAAAGCAGCCTTGAGAACGATTTTAATGAGTTTGTCGCCTTGGCCTTTACCAGTCCCCGTGTTCTTTGCGAGCTGGTCTCAAAATACGAAAGGATAAGAAAAAAAAATCTACTTGTGGTCGAATTCTATAAATCCATCGATCCGAGGATTGATATCCCTACCTGTGATGCTAGTGGCTCTATAGGCTAAGAAAGTGGTTGCGTCTCGGTTTGACCTTTAACAGCGGTTTAAAGGTGAGATCTTCTCTCAGCGTTCATTCAAATTGAGTGATCCACCCGCCCTTGACAGGTAGTAAATGTCAAGGGCCAGCTCTTTCTCGCTAAAAACACTCCTTCCCTCGAAAATTGGCCTCCGCATTTCAGTAGTAAATCACTTGGAATGCGCTTTACTCTTTGTCACTGTTCTTTTTTCAGTACGAAGCGGGGCACGCTGCAAACGAAGCTGTTTACCCAAGGCCTCGGCCTCTGCACTGGGTCCAAAGGGAAGCTTCGCTAACGATTTCCCTTTTGTCTTCTGGTAGCTCTGCTTACGTACTGCGTGAATCCATTCTAGAGACTCACTTTCCCATTTCTCACTCATAAAGCACCTCCTCCGGAGAAACCAATTCGATGAGCGGATATCCTAGGCGGATGTTGACTGAATGCACCAGTCGCCGTCTCCTTAAATTTACCATATGTTTGAAATTCCACGAAACCAACGCCTCAACTCCAGCAACAGTCGCAATGGCAATATGCCTGGCATCATCACGAGAAATTACCGGAACAACGTGAGAGGCCACGTACGCCTCTGCCAATGTCAAAGTCTCCTGAGATTCGGGAAGGAGCGGTGGCCGAATCTCTTTGATAAGCCTAACCAATGAAAAATGTAACTTCTCCGGGGCACGCACAACTTCCTCCAGTACCACATCAGAGATATACAGGGTATCCTTCCGCGTTCTAACCCCTTGGAAAAAGAGTCGGGTTTTTTTCTTCCTGTCTGGCGGTTCTTCATCAAACATAGCCCCCAGAACTGACGTGTCACGGTAGAGGCGCATAGGATAACTGATATTATGCGAGATCGAGCCTTCTGGCAAACCTGGCTGACTCTCTTCGCTCCTGCCCGAGGCAGACACAGGCCCTCTGGCCTCTAGGGTGCCCGGCTAAGAGAGAAGGACCCCCCAGGCTGAGAGAGGGACTGCCTCTCACTCTTAACTGCTCTTGATTGTCGATCCCGAATGAAAGAGAATTTGCGAAGGATCTATACGAAAATCACAACAACACAAATTATACGGGACGTTCTTGACTAGGTTGAATAACTTCTGACGGCGGTTTAAAGGTGAGATCTTCTCTCACCGCTCATTCGCATTGGATGACCACTCACTCTTTCCACCTAAAAACAGTCTTCTCCTCTAAAATCGGCCTCCAGATTTCCCTTTTATCGCACGATCTGCCCCTGGCCTGACCTCTCCTATCCCCCCTTTTGGGCTATTTTCCTTTCTTCACTCTTCCCACAAAGCTCCTCACATCGACGATCTCGATCCCGTGAAACTCTTTTAGGTTTCATGGACCGGTTAATGCCTACCATTTTTCTTTCGGGTCCTCAGGGCCAACTCTTTTCGTACTTTGTCTATGCTAACGCTCTTGCCTCGGCGAGCACGTTGTATCATCTTCCAGAATTTCGGGCTCCGCTCAAGGAAATAATCCTCAAGGTCCTCCTCCCCTTTGAGACCCTGTATGGCTGCTACGGGCTTGCCTCGATTGGTGACAATGACCACATCCCTTTGGGAAAGCTTTAGGACTTTTGGGAAAGCATTCTTGGCTTCATACGTGGTTAGAATCTTCATTTTCCTTCCTCCTTATAGAAATCCTCTGTCTCTGACTTGTGGAGTATCTGGATAATCTCCACTCGGTCCTCGATGACGTCGTAGAAGACGCGGTAGTCCTGTACACGAAGTCGAAAAGTCGTCTGCTGCTTTCCCCGTAATCGCTTGATCGAACCTCGACTCGTCTTTTCAGGCTCTGCACGAAGATGTACTTCAATGGCGTCCAGTATGGCTACAGCGTGATACCGCTTCAATCTTTTTATTTTTCGCAGAGCTTCAGGTTTAAAGACGATGGCGAACATAGAAGATTACTTCTATAAAGTACAGAAGAGATGATTATCAGTCAAACAGACGAGGCATCGGCCTCGGGTTACCCATTGAACGGAAGAGGTGACCACCTTCCAATATGATGCTTTGAATAGAAGGACCCTTGGCGGCTTTGGGACGATAGCGGGAAATCCACCGACCTACGAGAGCACGATTACTTATACGTACGATGCAGGCAATCGTCTGACACAGATGGTAGACTCTATCGCCGGGACCATCGCTCGCACATACCGAAACTTGTCCTGAGCTTGATCGAAGAAACCGGTTTTTCAGAGATATTATCGGCGATCTGTTGGACGAGTGACGAGGTTGTCGGGGCCAGAGAGATAATCCCACGCAGGCTGGAGGGAGATTGGCCTTTTTCAATAGGTTACCACGTTCCGAGCGCCCCATTCTGGTCCATCTGTTCGGTGATACTATAACGATTTCGACTCCGCCTTGCCTCGCTCGATGAAAATTAGTAGTTTAGTTTTCTAATTCAGTTCACATGACGCGCACCTATCTTTTGAAAAGTACGGGCTTACGGAAGCAAAGCGCTTCTGGGATCAATTACCGAGAAGAGCTTAACGAAGCCCAGTACCAGGCGGCCACGGCGACCGAAGGACCTATGCTGGTTATTGCCGGGGCCGGTACCGGTAAGACGCGCACCCTGGTTTATCGGGTGGCCCACCTGGTAGAACTTGGGGTCGATCCCCGTTCGATCCTGCTTCTCACTTTCACTCGAAGGGCCGCAGAAGAGATGCTCCGACGGGCGAGCCTGTTGATCGACAACCGCTGTGCTAGAGTGGCGGGGGGGACGTTTCATTCCTTTGCCAACGGTACCTTGCGCCAGTACGGACGTAAAATTGATCTACCGCCGGGGTTCACCATCATGGATCGTGCCGACAGTGAAGATGTCATCCAGCTTCTGCGGGTGGAGATGGGGCTGAACACCAAGGAAAAGCGGTTTCCACGGAAGCAAACGGCGGCCGAGATCTACAGTATGGCGGTCAATAAGCAGTTGGACATTCCGGATCTGGTGGAGAGGGATTATCCTCATCTCTGTGATTCGCTCGAGGATCTGCTCGAGTTATACGGTCGTTATAGGGCGTACAAGAGTGAGAAAATCCTCCTCGACTATGACGATCTTCTCACCAAACTCAAAGACCTCCTGGCGGCGCATGAGAATGTGCGCGCCCGTCTCTCGGACACTTATCGCTTTGTCATGGTGGATGAATATCAGGATACGAATTATCTCCAGGCGAAGATCATCCGCCTGCTGGCTGCAACTCACGACAACGTGATGGTTGTGGGGGACGATGCCCAGAGCATTTACTCTTTCCGTGGTGCCAACTTCCGCAACATCATGGATTTTCCCAAGGAATTCCCCGGAACCCGAATGATCTCTCTCGAAGAGAACTATCGCAGCACCCAGCCGATCCTCAGTTTCTCCAATGAGATCATTCAGCGGGCCCGCGAACGATACGAAAAAAACCTCTTTACCTGCAAGGAAGACGGTGATACCCCGCTTCTGGTTCAGGCGGAGAGTGAGCAGATGCAATCCCGCTTTGTGTGTCAAAGGGTATTGGAGCTGAGGGAAGAGGGAGTGCCGCTGTGGGATATCGCTGTGCTGTTTCGCTCCAGTTTCCATTCCTTCGACCTGGAGATCGAGCTGGCGAGGCACAACATCCCGTTTGTGAAACGGGGTGGGTTTCAGTTTATGGCGAGCGCTCACATTAAAGATCTCCTTGCCCATCTACGGATCCTGTATAATCCTCAGGATGCGATCTCCTGGACCCGAGTCCTGCTGCTTTTGGAGGGCGTGGGGTCTCAGCTCAGTCAAAAAGTCATTCGTTGGATCTCAGAAGGAACGACCCCCAAGGAGAGGTTGCGCTCTTTTCAGGCGAAGGGTAAGGTCGCGCACGGATTAAAGACGCTGGCTCAGGTTCTAGATGCCTGCTCTGAGGGACATCTCCCTTCGGAAAAGGCCCAATACCTTATGCAGTACTATCTACCCCTTCTCAAAAGGAGATACCCGGACGACTATCCCAGACGACTCAGGGACATGGAGCATTTTCAAGGCATGACGGAGCGCTATCGGAGCCTGGATCGGTTGCTCAGCGATATGGCGTTGGAACCGCCGACGGATAGTGTCGAGGGAGAGCTTGCAGTGGATCCGGAAGAAGGTCCCTTGATCCTCTCCACCATCCATTCGGCCAAGGGTTTGGAGTGGCATTCGGTCTTCATCATTTGGGCCTTGGAAGGGAGATTCCCCTCCTACTATAATATCGATACCGAGGAGGAATTGGAGGAAGAAAGGAGACTACTCTATGTGGCGGCCACGCGGGCCAAGGAAAACCTGTTTGTTACGTATCCAAGCAAGGTCTTCGACCGCGGTCTGCACGCGGTTCTATCGCGCCCCTCCCAATTTATCGAAGGAATCCCCGAAAAGCTATTGGAACCGATAAACCTCGTCGATGAGGATCGGGATTGGGCATGGGAGACCTGAACATGATCCATTTTTTGCTGAACATTGTGGTGTTCCTCAGCGGAGCGGTTCTCATGGCTCTGGAAATTGTCGGGAGCCGGGTCCTTGCCCCTTATTTTGGCAATTCTATTTTTGTTTGGGGGAGCTTGATCTCGGTAATCTTGGCCGCCTTGAGTCTCGGCTATTACTGGGGGGGATGGCTCTCCGCGCGCAGTTCCTCCTTCGGGCGCCTGCTTGTATTGCTTCTTATCCCTGGAGCGCTGATTTGTTTTCTTCCCTTCGCGTATCCTACGGTCAATCTCTGGATTGCCAACACCGATTTCGGTCTTCGACTGAATCCCCTCATAGCCAGCACGATTTTTTTCCTCCTTCCCGGCGTCTTTCTGGGAACGGTTTCCCCTTATGCCGTTCGCCTCGCTGCTACGACCCTCTCGATGGTTGGCAGTACAGCGGGCAGGCTATATGCCTTGTCCACCTGCGGAAGTATCTTCGGCACTCTGCTTACAGCTTTTTTTCTCATCCCCATAATCGGGGTTAGCAACATCATCCACCTCTTAGGAATAACCCTCGTGCTGCTCTCCCTTCTGTTGTGGCCACTAGCTCAGATGCACGGCGAGGTGAGGCTGAGGGTGAGCACGGCCCTGCTTGTATCGGCAGTAATCTCCTTAGCTTTGGTTCCAGCACTCTGGGCGAGGGAGGAAACTCTCTTTGCAAAGGATACCTTCTATCACCACATCCGCATCGCACAGGATACACAGGCCCGCTATCTCTATTTTGATCATTCCCTGCAGAGTGCCATGAATCTGGGCGATCCCACAAGTTTGCGGCTGCTCTACACGCGATATGCATCCCTTGGGTTAGTTTTTTTCCCTAATCCGAGGAAGACGTTGATCATTGGCTTGGGTGGCGGTTCCATCCCTAAGAAATACCAGAAGGCGCTTCCTTCTCTAGCATTGGATGTCACTGAGATCGACCCGGAAGTCATTCGGGTAGCCAAAAAATATTTCTTTTTGAAGGAAGGAAAAAACCTGCGCCTTCACGCGCGGGATGGCCGCCTGTTTCTGACCCGGACTCATGAGCGCTATGATCTTATTTTACTCGATGCCTACTTTAAGGATACAATCCCGTTTCATCTCACCACACGAGAGTTTTTCCAGACAGCAAATCGAAAGCTCACCTCGAAGGGGGTCATCGTGATCAATATCATTGGGGCAGTGACCGGTCCCAAAGGAAAAATCGTCCGCTCTGTGGTCAAGACCCTGCGGGAAGTCTTCCATCAAATTTATCTCTTTCCAACCCTCAGGGCTGAGAACACGCCCCTGGACACTATGCAAAACGTCATTGTTATAGCTACCAAAGAACAACAAAGGCTGGATATCCGTGAGATCATGAAGCGATCGAACACACTGGGACGCGACCTGTTTCCCGATCCGATGACGGATATCGCGCTCTCTTACTATGGAGCGAGGGTGCGCGCTCAGGATGTCCCCGTGCTGACCGATGACTACGCGCCGACGGATAGCCTGCTGCATCCTTAGCCTGGTGCTGCTATCCTCTTGCACCCCGGCTACCGTGCCGCTCCCGCGGAGGACCGTGAAGGTCAAGGTCCTCGCGGATCCCAGCCTCAGGGAGAAAAACCCCGGATGGGTGGAAGGAGTCCGGGGTTTGATTGCCTCAGCTTCAAACTATTTTGAGGGTGAGTTTGGGATTCGATTCCTGATCCAAAGCGTTGGCCCGTGGTCGCTGCGTGAAGCGTTCTCTTCTACGGCACTTTTACTGATCGATCTCAAAGAGGAGTTCCCTGTCAAAGATAAGGATAAGAGTTACGATCTTATCGTTGCCTTTACCGGGGAGCCTGTGGATATCTATTTCGACGCTAGAGCCCGGGTGGATCGGATCGGCAACTGCCGAGGAGGATTGGGTCATTATGTGGTAAGTTCCGTATCCGCACCTTTCCGCCCCTATGGAGGAGACCCAGACGAGGCCTGGGACAGAGAAACGGATGTACTGGCGCTGATCCATGAGTTTGGCCACATCTTTGGTGCCGAACATAGCGACGACAGCAGCTCTATTATGTATAAGGATTTTGCCTACCGGACACAGTTCGATAAGAAAAACAGGGAAATTGTTTTGAGAAATAAATTTTGCCCGTTTGAAAGATAGGCAAGATACAACAGGCGGGATGGCAAGAGCTTTCCATCCTCACGCCTACGTCCATGTTAAAAAACATCCGTATTGTTCTCGTTCATCCCCGGGGGTCGGGTAATATTGGCTCCGTCGCTAGGGCGATGAAGAATATGGGCGTCAAAGATTTGGCCATCGTCGGTGGAGTACGCACTAAAAGTTTTTGGGCCAGGGCCATGGCGGTCCATGCCGGGGCAATATTGAAGGCGGCCCGCCGTTACAACACCCTCCGTGAGGCGGTGGCCGATTGCATTTTGGTGGTTGGGACCACCCGCCGATCCGGCCTTTACCGCAGCCATAGTCGCTTCGTCCGGGAGGTGGCACCGGAGATCATTGCTGCAAGTCGTTCTGGAACTACTGCTCTCGTTTTCGGCCCGGAAGACCACGGCCTTAGCAACCAGGATCTCAAATACTGCCAGTGGCTTATGACGATTCCGTCCCATCCGGACTATCCCTCCATGAATGTTGCTCAGGCGGTCGTGATCTGTGTCTATGAAATGTTTCTTGCTGCCAGGCGAAAGGTTCCACGAAAGAAGATTTTACGTGCTCCCGCAGAAAGCGTCGAGCGGCTCTTTGATCGGATGAAATATTCTCTATTGAAGATTGGCTTCTTGGACTCGCAGAACCCCGAGCATATTCTATTAGCCCTGCGACGAGTCTTAGGCCGTGCGGGTCTTGAGGAAAAAGACGTTCATATTCTTATCGGCCTCTTTCGTCAGATCGAGTGGTACGCAGAGAGAGGGTGGAAGGTAGTAAAGAAAAAGGAAAGAAAAGGCTTAAAGATCCGGTAGAAAGTGCAAAAAGATGGAACTGACTCAAAAAAAAGAAAAATCGAGGGGGTTTACGGAATGGCCACCTTAATTTCCCTTGATCGTTTCTAGGCGGAACTGGAGAAGCAGCGTGCGCTGAAACGAACTGTAGTTGTCATCGGAGACCAGGTAAACGAGGGTCCCGGCAACCGGATCCTCTTGAACCGCCATCCCTTCGAAATTATCGACCGGAAGCGGCGGTTCCAATCGGGCGATTTCTTTCCCTTTGAGCCGAGCACCCGTACGCAGGCTTTCCCGCGGTAGCCACTGGATGCGTATCTGCGCGCCGTTTACAAAGCTATAACGGCGCTCGAGGAGCAAGACGTTGCCACTGGGCAAGCTTTCAAGATCCGTGGGCTGGAAATCGTCGGATGCAAGGTAGGCAATGGTGGCAAACTGTTGCTTCTCGATAAGCCAGCCCCTGAGACTTCCATCCGGGTTTTTGTACTGTTCTGTAAGGGCCAGAAGGCGCCCATCAGGAAGAACCGTTACTGCCTCAAGCCCGCCGTTAGACGGCGCCCTCTCAAGATCAGCAGGTGCGGGTAGGTGTTGGGCTGGTGAGTTGAATGCCGTTGGAAGTGGGGGGTAACGCCAGAGGCGGTGGACGTTTTCAAAGGAAACGATGAAAGAACCATCCCGGTCTCGTGCCAGCGCCTCGGCATCACGCAACCGACCGTGAACAACGGCCCCTTCCGAGGTTAACAGGGGACCGATGGTCCAGTGATCGAGGGCTGTGAGATGGCCCGCATCATCATGGTGAAGGTGGGCGGAGAGCCAGTAGCCGCGATCGGACACTGCGTAGAGCACCGTGCCGTGAGCGCTCAGAGCCAACCCTGATAGCCCCCCAAAACGGGGATCCGCTGACTGCAACTCGAATCCGCTTAGAAAGGTGAGACGACCCAAGCGCTTCCCGCTTGGAGTCTCTGGATCCGGCTTAATAGGAATCGCATTTACTACAGGATGGTTCTCGGCCTCTGAAGGCATGCTTCCCAAACCGCAGGACAGAAAAAAGAAAATGGAAAGAGCAGCGATAAAACCCGGCGACACGATGTTTTTTACAACTCCGTACGAATCAAATGATATCGACCATGGCATTGAACACCTGTGGTCGACCGAAGGAAGGGCTACGACTTCTCCTCTCTCAAATCCTTATCGGTAATGTGCCCGCGGCAAGCCGCGGGTTAGCGTCATCATCCAACAGGGCGGGCTAGAAAAATGGGATCTCCTTCCCGGGATTACCTGTCGTATCAAGGGGGTCCGAACTTCATCTACCAGCTTAAAAGTACTATACACCGTTACGAGTTAAGGATCATCCCCACACCCGTACAGCCGGTCCATGGAGCTGCGTCAACGGAGCCAGGTGAGGCCCACGACAAGTAAAGTGCCAAAGAGCATGCCGGTAACGATGCTCCGTGACCACAGGGCAATTAACATCGCCCCCACGAGAGCGATACCACGATAGGGTGCAGCTCCGGTATCAAAGCGCTGAGCAGAAAGGAAAAGGCTGTTCGAGACTATACTTGTGATAAACGCATAGGCCAGGTAACGAAGATAGCGATCAAATACCTCGGGGAAACTCCTCCCCACCAAGAGAAGCTGGGGGATAACCCGGACCAGATAGGTCACGAGACCCATCCCGAGGATTATTGTGAGACGCGTTGTATCCACTGTTCTAACCCCCATCCGATGGTTGCTGTGATGAGTGCAGTGAGAAGCCATCCCCAGTTAGGACTCAGCAACGATGCAGGCACCGCGGCCATGAGGCTCACCAAACAAATCATTGGAGCAGTCCATCCCCGCATCTCCATCACAAGCATGCAGGCAAAGTAGCCGGGAAGAATGAACTTAAGACCCTCTTCAAATCCAGGGGGCACACGGAGTGCCGCCCAATAACCCAGACCCGAACCCAAGACCCAGACGGTAAAGCTCGTCACGGACACGCCAAGGAAATAGTGGAGGTTTCTTCCGGCGCTCTCCCTAATAATTTCGGGCAAAGATTCAGAGATAGATAGTGCCTCCTTCTGAAAGTGGAGATACGACAAGACGAAGCTACTGGCGCTGATAAATTGAGCGGAAGCTAGGAGGGTCACACGCCTTACCCGGTGAAAATAGGGGGCCAATGCGGTACTCATTGGAAGGAAGCGGAGGTTGATGAGGAAGGTTGTAAGGAGAATATAGAGAGCAGGCTTCCCCGATCCAAAAGGCTCAAGGGCGGCAAACTGGGCCGGGCCGGCGTAAACCAGAGCTGACATGAGGACAATTTCCTCCAAGCGGAGGCCGTGTGTCTTGGCGGCAATTCCGAGGGCAAACGAGAAGGGAACGAAGGCAATCCAGATCGGGATGGCCGCTTTCACTCCTTCACGGAAGGGAGTGGAATAGATCATAAGCATCTCGCTTAGCCGACTAGAAAGAAAATAGCAAATAGGAAAAAAGAGTCGGATTCTAGAGTCCTTGTCTATATTAACCAGAGAGGTCTGTGATGACCTGCAGCCGTTCCATTGCCTGTGACCACGCAACCCCCTCTCGAGTAATACCCATAGAGTACTTAATGATGCAGGTGCTTTGGGTATACCCTCCTCCTATCGGGCTCACACGAGAACCAGCACGGTTATCCGAGTTCCATCCCCCTTGAACCTGTTGCTTTCCTCAGATATTTTTCCTACAAGGATCATCTTATGAGAATCATACGACTTTACACAGGGGAAGATAGTGAGTCCCACTTTGAGGAAATAGACCTGCTGTCCGAGATGAAGGACACAGTGGAAGCGTCCGTACCTGAAGCCACCACCGGTATTTTTTTTCGCCGTGCGCCGACCGGGCATGTTCAGGACTGGCATCCGGCTCCACGACGTCAATACGTCATAACTCTATCCGGCGAGGGTGAGATCCAGGTTGGGGACGGGACGGTTAGACGCTTTGGCCCTGGGGATATCGTGCTGGCGGATGATACAACAGGCCGGGGCCACATCACACGAGTTGTGGGGAAACAGCCTCGTTTCTACGCGACCATTCCTCTGAAATGAGGAAAGGTGTCCGGGTTAAGCGGAGAAATCCTCTTACACTCCACGCCTGTTTAAACGGAGGAACAAAACCAACAGAATCATCACGACATAAACGGCCGCAATCAACAAAAAGAGTTCTTGATACGCGTGGATCGTCGCCTCTTGTAGCAGGCTGTAACCCAGAAGGGCCTGGGCCTTATTTTCCAGGGCTATGCCATACTCACCTGCGTGGAGCAGCATACCGTGAATTTGAGCAAGCACCTGATAGCGCCCGGTCTCGGCGAGGTGGGCGCCCTGGAGGGGAGTCATCGAGTCCAGGTTAAGGAAAGTTTGTTTCTCCAGAAGGAAACTAAGGATCGCAATAGCAAAAGATGCTCCCAGACCTCGACTCAAGCCAATAATTCCGCTTCCCATCCTGACCTTGTCCTCCGGTAAGGCGCCGAGAGCGACGGTATTAAGAGGGGCGTTCATCATTGACTGGCCGACGCTCTTGACTGCTATGAGGAAGAAGATACCGGCAATGCTGGTCCACAGGGTAATGGTGGAGAGGCCGTACAGCGTAAATATGAGGATCACAAGCCCCAGGATGAGTGGTACTCTCGGACTCAGCCGGTCCGACAAAATCCCTGCCACCGGAGAGACAATCCCTGTGAGAGCCGCCCCAGGCAAGAGAAAGATCCCAGCCTGCAGCGGGCTGTAGTTAAGTCCTCTTTGAAGGAAGAGGGAAATCATGAAATTGGACCCGCGAAACCCGATTACGCGAAAGAAGATGATGAGGTTCGAAAGACTAAAGTTAAAACTCCGGAAATGATAGACCTCAATATAGGGATTCCTTGATCTGAGCTCTGCCACCACGAAGAGGGCC
>JBHHYU010000089.1:0-12550 GCA_046757725.1 Binatia bacterium | reverse complement strand
TGAAGACCTTACGGAACTTGGCCATCTCGTCGAGGTCGATGGTGGTATAGAGGACGAGCTTTCCCTCTTTCTTGGCTGCAGCAATCTCTTGGGGGCTCGCCGCCTTTACCACACTTGGAGCAAAGAGACAGGCCAGCCCGATACCGAGCGTGGACAAAGCTTTGGTTATCTTCATAATAATAAGCCCCTCCTTTTTGTCAGTGCGCCTACCCTTATTGAATAACGAGAGACCTGTCAAGGGCATTTTGGCTCTCCGTTAAAGCGAGTGGTGTTCCAGTTAGGCGCAGGGGGCCCGCTCCTCAGTGGGAGCCGATAGACCTGTACTCCTCTGCCCCTAAGCTCTTAACCTGTGAGATTCGTTTCCCTCAAGTCGCTTCAGTGTTGGACGCCTCCCTCTCTTCGGAGCCTACCTCCTGCGCCGTGTTGCCATGCCTCCGGTTTCGAGGGAGGAAGCCTGGAGGCCTGGGGCACGGGGACATGGAGGTTGGAGGCAGGCCCAGGCCGTTGGAGAGCTCACCTGAAGGGGGGACGGGAGGTGGCCGTCGAGGCACAGACTTATTGACTCAGACTGGAAGGTTTTTCCTGAGGAACCACTCTCTTTACGGTAGGGCCAAGCATTCTAGTCCATTTGGAAGGTACCGTGTTTTTTGATGTGGGCGAGAAGGCCGCCGTCCTGGATGATGTTCCACATAAAACTAGGCATGGGGTTAATCCGGAAGGTCGAGTTCTGTGTCAGATCTTCCACCTCTCCTCTCTCTAGGTCGATGCGTAAGTGGTCCCCTGCATGGATCTGTTCCGTTTCACACTCGATGATGGGGATTCCTAGAGCCACAGCGTTGCGGTAGAAGATACGGGCGAAGGAGCAGGCTAAAATCGCCCCTATCCCTAAATGTTTAATCACCCTCGGGGCCTGTTCGCGCGAAGAGCCGCAGCCGAAGTTTCTCCCTGCAACAATGAGGTCTCCTTTCACCACGCGCCGGCTGAACTCCGGATCAAGGTCCTCCAGGGTATGCTCGGCTAGTTCTGCGATGTCAGCGGTATGGGCGCGAAACCGACCTGAAATGATGTGACCTGTATTAACGTCATCGCCAAATTTATGCGCCTTACCTTCGAGTTTCATGGATTTAGCCTTAGAGGTATTGTCGCGGATCGACAATTTGTCCTTCTAGTGCCGTGGCAGCCACGACCGCTGGAGAGGCGAGGTAGATGGACGCCTTTGGGTTGCCCATGCGTCCCCTGTAGTTTCGATTCATTGTGCTGATCACCATCTCCCCATTGCCTGGAACCCCCCCCTGGAGGCCCGGACATGGGCCACAGCCCGAGGTAAGGAGCACTGCTCCCGCCTCCAGCAGGGTATCCATGATACCCTCTTTCATAGCCTTTATGGCTACGAGTTTTGAGGCGGGGGCCACGAGAAGTCTGATTCCGTGGGGGATTTTTCTACCGCGCAGGATCCGTGCAGCCACCTCCAGATCTTCGTATTTTCCGTTCGTGCAACTTCCCAAGAAAGCGTAATCGATTTTGGTCCCGAGTAGTCGAGAGACAGGCTCTACATGATCGATCTCATGGGGGACTGCCACTTGTGGCTCGATCTTCGAGACGTCCAATTCCACAACTTTTTCATAGTGAGCATCATCATCCGGATTGACAGGGGAGAGGGACTGAGAGGTGCGTCTTTGCAGCCACTCGACGGTAGCTCCATCTACCTCCATGAGTCCGGCCTTAGCCCCCATCTCCACACTTAAATTCGCCATTGTGAGCCGTCCTTCGATGGTTAGCTCCTTAAGCGCCGCTCCGTGATATTCGATCGAGCGGTAATTGGCTCCATCGGGACCGATCATCTTGCAGATGTGCAGGATCAGGTCTTTGGCGAATACGCCCGGAGTAGGACAGCCGTTTAGCACCACTTTGATAGATTCGGGTACCTTGAACCAGAGCTTTCCGCTAACTAGGACTGCGGTCATTTCGGTAGAGCCGATGCCGGCGGCCAGACAGTTCAAGGCCCCGTAGGTGCATGTGTGAGAATCAGCTCCCACCACGAGACTTCCCGCCAAGATATGACCCTGCTCGGGAAGGATCTGATGACAAATCCCTTCGCCGACATCGTAGAGCCTGATTTTCCGCTCACGGCAGAATTCGCGGATGAGTTTGTGGGCCGAGGCTGCCATTTCGTTTGGTGCCGGGCTAAAGTGATCGTTGACAAAGACAATCTTATCGGGGTCGAAGACCTCTTTGCCCATTTCCGCGATCTGCTGGATGATGGTGGGAGTGTGGTTGTCATGAGCCATAGCCAGGTCGATGTCCGCTACCACGAGGTCTCCAGCCCGAGCGTCTCGCGAATGGGCACTTACAATCTTTTCTGCGATCGTTTTTCCCATAGTCAGCGTAATCTCTGGTCCAGGGTGAGAAACTCTTCCATCCGCAGTACCTCGTGGTACTCGCCCAGGGAGGCCATTCGGTTTCGCACCTGTTTTGTGGACCCCTCTTTTTTTAGCGAAGAAAGGAGTTCACCGATGGTCCTGACCACGGTGTAACGAATCGAGCCGGGAAACAGAGCCAACTTATAGCCCAACGCCTCAGCTTCGCCCAGGTTCAACGCTGATGCCTCGGTGGATTCATCCATATTAAGAGCAAGAGGGCCATCAATCTCGGCGCGGATCTTTTTCAGCTCCTCGGGAGTCCCAGGGACCTGAACAAAGATCGCATCCGCCCCTGCCGTCCGATAGACCTGCGCACGACGGATTGCCTCCTCCAGTCCGAACGATGAATAGGCTAAGGTGCGTGCGATGATCACCGTATCAGGGTTCTCTCTGGCCTGGAGGCATGCTTCCACCTTGGCCTTCATCTCCTCCGGCGACACCAGCGGGTGGCCCCCTTCCAATAGGCCGCACCTCTTTGCGGGAATCTGATCTTCGATCTGTATGGCCGCTGCGCCTGCACGCTCCAGCTCACGAAAGGTTCTAAAGACCTGCAATGGGCCGCCGAAGCCGGTATCGGCGTCAACTTTGAGGGGGATGCGGAGAACCTGGCAGACGTTTTTGACCTGATTGACCAACTCTCCCAAGCTCAAAAAACCCAGGTCAGGCAGACCGAGCAGGCTTGCCGTTGTCGCGTTGCCCCCGAGCATGGCCACGCCAAAGCCGGCGCGCTCGGCCATGAGAGCTGTCAGGCAGTCGTAGACCCCCGGGACCGCAAGGATTCCTTCCTGGGAGATAAAGGCTCTAAGCTTTGCGGCCGGAGTCGCCTTTGGTAGTTGGTTCCCTTGCTTCAATTGTCTACGGGGTCCTCGTCAAAGGGCTACCACAGATCCTTCGGCATCTTGATGCCGGAGAAGTTCTCTTCCGCGAGTGGATTTGTAGGAGTTACGCCTATCCTCCCAAGGCAGTCGTACAACTGTCTCAGGTGATGGGCCGAATGGGCCAGCACGTGATGAAGCAACTCGTGGCCGTTTGTCCGGCCGGAGTAACCCTCAATAGGGCGATCTAGATCTTGCGAGGTGATGGCTTGAGACCAGTTGTGCAGCCGGGCACGGGTCTCTTCCCCGAAACAAGCTATTCCTTCCATTTCGTTGAATCGATCGGATGCCTGAGCATAAGTCAGCTTAAACGATCCGTCGTATTTTTGAGTTGAGATGGCCTCCATGACATGGCTGGGGTCAGCGAGGATATGGTAGCAGAAAACCTTAAGCGACCGGTCTCTGTCCGGGGTCTTCCAAAGAAAACGGTCTGCCGGGACCTGCTGCGAGGCCCTAATGACAGCCTCGAGGATCCTGTCGAGGGTATCAAAAAGCCACCGGTCGGCGATTTTTTCTTCTTTCTGGAAAGAGAGTCCCAGGGCTTCGGCCAACTCATCTCGGTTGAAGCCCATGATGACCCGCTTCCCTACCGTAGTAACCGGAACTTTACGAACTCCTAGAGACTCTAGCTCCGCCAAGGCGGATGAATCGCTATCTACGTTTTTTCCCTCAAATTGAACCCCGCGCTGCGAAAGAAACTCTTTCGTGCTGCTGCAGGTAAATCAACCGGGGCGGTAGTAGACTTTAATCTGTTCCATGAAACTCCCTATCTCTTCTGTTTTTTGTATCTCCCTGTGGGAACCAACTCTGCGACGGTTCCCCCCGGAGCCCGGAACTTGACTGGAATCACTCCGGGATCACTGATGACCTCGCATCCGAACTTGCGAATATCGGCTACACCCCTCTCCATGTCCTCCACCTCAATGGCAAAATGGTGGATGCAGGGTCCCTGTCCCGAGGCTTTTGCCTCTGCCGATGTTTCACTATCGTACTTGATCAATGCCAGATCAATGGTGCCGTCGCTCAAGTGGCAGGAGGTGTGGTCTCTCACCTTGCTCGTCTCGACGGGAGAAAAGCCGAATACCTTCTCGTAGAATTCGCTGGTTTTATCGAGTTCGTCTACCTTTAAGGCAATATGAACGATCCGTGACATAACCCCTCCTTCTTGGAAATCGTCATATGGAAAACTGTGTAGCGTTCAGTTCATTTCATAAACAATCGAGCTTAGGCGCAGCCGGTACTGGAAAGACGTTCATTTGGTAATCGCATCCGGATTATGAACGCGGATGGGTTTATGTTCAAGGTACGCCAATACATTTTCCACGGTCATATTCACCCAGGGGACGTAGGACTCGTGCGTGGTCCAGCCTGCATGCGGAGAAAGGAGCAGGTTCTCAAGGCGGCGAATCGGTGAGTCTTGTGGCAGTGGTTCTTGCATAAATACATCAAGCGCAGCTCCGGCAATGCGTTTTGCAGCCAAGGCCTCAACCAAAGCCGGTTCGTCAGTAATCGCAGCCCGGGCCGTGTTCACAAGGTATGCCGTGGTTTTCATCAGCGCGATACGGTCACGGTTGACAAGCCCGCGCGAGAGATCTGTGAGGGGGAGGTGAACAGACACGAAATCCGAGGTACGCATTAGGTCGTCAAGCTCGAGGCGATGGACGCCGCTTTGACTTGCCCTATCTTCCGTGAGGGTAGGCCCCCAGGCTACAATTTTCATTTCCAATGCACACGCAGCCTTTGCCACTCGGGTGCCGATTTTGCCCATTCCGAGGATTCCCAGCTTTTTTCCTTGGACTGATCCGAAAAGCTCGATGGGCCACTCCCCGCGGCGCATGGAGGCGTCATTCTGCGGAATCCGGCGGCTAAGTGAGAGGATGAAACCAATGGTCATTTCGGCAACGGACGGCGAGGAGCCACCCGGTGCGTTCGCGAGGGCGACTCCCTGGTGCGTAGCGGCATTCACGTCAACGTGATAAAAGTGCGAGCCCGTATTTGAGATGAGCCGGAGGTCAGGAAGCCGTATGAGCAGTTCGGCGGTAAACCTGGTACGCTCGCGATTGGCAATAACAATTCCTATGCCACGAAGCGCGTTTACTAGTGCCTCCTGGGTAGGAAACGGCTCTTCGTAGATGGTAACCTCAGCGACCTCCCGGAGGCGCTTGATTGCATCCGTTGCCCCGAAAGCGTGGTGATAGTCGTCAATGACAGCAACTTTCATTTACATGAACCGATTTAGTGAGCGATACAAAACAGCTAGCACAAGATGGTATTGGGTGCAATATGGTTTCGTGATGTGCGATCTGCTTCTCTATGATGGCGTATGGAGACCTTCGATCCCGCACAACGGTGAGGTGAAGGGGCTGGTGCAGCAGGAGCGAAACTGGTGGGTTCGCCTCCAGGTTCCGGATTCCAATGAAGCCGTCAAGGCTGGAAAAATTGGGCCGACGGTGTTATCCGTCAACAGACGCTTTTTAGAGAGGTAAGGAGTCAAAATGGGCTTGACAGAGGAGATCGCGAGGTTCGTTTGTCAGACTCGGTACAGCGATGTTCCAAACGAAGTAGTGCGCTTGTCCAAGGGATTTGTGCTGGATGCTCTGGGGGTGACTTTGGCAGGTTCTACGGAGAAGGGATCGCGAATCCTCCAGGCCTATATCCGTGAAATGGGTGGAAGAGCGGAATCCACACTTTTTGGGACCGATCTTATGGTGCCGGCGCCAAAGGCTGCTCTGGGCAATGGTGCTTCGGGTCATGCCATGGATCATGATGATACACAACTTTCCACATCCAAGGAGGGAGTTTACGGCCTGCTGACCCATCCAAGTGTCCCGGTTATATCTGCAGCGTTGGCTGTTGGAGAAAAGCTAGAGAGATCGGGAAAAGAGATGCTTTTGGCTTATATTTTAGGAGTGGAGGTGGAGTGCCGCATCGCAGATGCGATTAACCGACGTCATTACCAAGCCGGTTTCCATTCTACGGCTACCATCGGTAGCCTCGGTGCAGCTGTGGCCGTGGCAAAAATTTTAGGATTGAGGGAGGAAGGGATACAACGGACGTTAGGGTTAGCAGCCAGCATGGCTTCCGGTCTGCGCGAGAACTTTGGGACGATGACTAAGCCGCTACATGCTGGAAGGTCGGCGGAGAACGGGGTTACCGCCGCCCAACTGGCAAAGAGAGGTTTCACCGCCGCCCATAACATCCTTGAGGCAAGGAGAGGCTTCTTTAGTGCTATGGCCGGGGGTTTCGATCAGGCAAAGATTGTTGGTCGTCTCGGTCATCCCTTTTTCGTTCAACAGCCGGGGATTTCCATCAAGCCCTATCCCTCGGGTTCTCTCTCCCACCCTGCTCAGGACCTCATTTTAGACCTGGTTAAGGGATATGATCTCCGAGCCGGTGACATTGAGGCAATCGAGGTAGGGACCAACTCCAATGTGCCCAACGCATTAATCTACCCAATGCCTCAGACCGCACTTGAAGGAAAATTTAGTATCCCGTTTTGCATGGCGATTGCGGTCTTGGAACGCAAGGCGGGTATTCCACAGTTCAGAGATCGGAAGGTGAGAGAGCCCAAAGTCGTTGAGCTTATGCAAAGAGTGACTCTCTACGTAGACGAAGAGCTGGAAGCCCTAGGTTATGATCAAGTACGTTCCCGTGTTCGGATCAAGCTCAAGGGCGGGAAGACCGTCGAGGGAAGGGCGGATGTCGCTAGGGGCCACCCGCTCAAACCCATGAGCTGGGATGAATTGGGAGAAAAATTTCGTGACTGTGCGCGTCTGGTCCTGCCGATGGAGAAAATAGATAGAGCGATTGACTTGGTTGCCAAACTGGAGGACATGGGAACCCTCCAGACTCTGGTTCGAGCTATTGCCGGGGGAAGGGCGAAAAGAAGCAACAGGGTCGGGAAAAAGGTGACGCACGCCAAACGGAAGAAAGTGAAATAGAGAGTACCGATGAAGAAAGGAAAAGTCGAGGTGGCAGCGACAATGAAACCGTTATCACAAGGAGTAGCTGAATTTGTCCATGGTCTCAAGCTGAAGGATATTCCCCCTGAGATTGTCGAGAAGACAAAGCTTATCTTTCTTGACTCCTTGGGCATAGCTCTAGCCTCGTCCACTATGGATTTTGGGCCGATGGTATTGGACGTGGCGCAGACGCTTGGCGGGCCGGAAGAAAGCCGTTTGATCGGCACGCCTCATAAGGTGGCCGCGGCCAATGCGGTGTTAGCGAATGGTACTTTAATCCATGGCTTGGATTACGATGATACGCTGGAGGAGGCTATCGTCCACACGGGTTGTGCCTCGGTGGCGAGCGCACTGGCCGTAGGAGAGGCTATGGGCGCCAGCGGCGGTCGTTTGGTCGAGGGGCTGGTGGCAGGAATCGAAGTGATGGGCAAGGTAGGCCTGGTATCCCCAGGAAGGTTTCATGCCCGGGGATTTCATCCTACCGGTCTCTGTGCGCCCTTCGCCGCGGCTACCTGCACGGGCAAGCTCTATGCGCTGGATGTGGATCAACTCATGGATGCCTTTGGTCTCTGCGGCAGCCAGAGTTCAGGTATCATAGAATATCTAGCTGACGGCTCATGGACGAAAAGACTCCATCCTGGTTGGTCTGCGCACGGTGGAGTGATAGCAACCCTCCTCGCGCGAAAGGGATTTCACGGCCCCAGTACGGTCTTTGAAGGGCGTCGAGGCTTTTATAAAGTCTTTGGCGGGGATCCTGGAGATCATCTTGAAAGACTCAGGGAGCTGGGTAGAACCTGGGAAATTCCTCGTATCGCTTTTAAATCCTACCCATGCGGTTCCATATCTCACCCGTACATCGACTGTGCCCTTAAGCTGAGGCAAAAGTGTTCGATCCGACCCGAAGATATCGAGGAGATCACCTGCCGCACCGCGCAAGGTCCGGTTGACCGTCTCTGGGAACCCCTGGCAGCCAAACGGTCTCCCCAGACCGCATATGGAGCCAAGTTCAGTTTGCCTTACAGCATTGCGGTGATGCTGGTTAGAGGGAAAGCGGGATTGGAAGAGTTCTCTGACAGCTCCATCCGCGATCCACGGATCTTGGCAATGGCTGAGAAGGTCGGCTATGAACTGGATCCCTCTATTAATTATCCCCGTCATTTTTCGGGACATGTCAGGATCAAGCTTAAGGATGGTACTGTGGCGGAGGAAAACCAGGCCTATCCAAGGGGAGGTCTGGGATCACCCTTGCCGCCGGAAGAGATCCATGCCAAGTTTCGTGCTAATGCAAGGATGGCACTTTCGCAGGCACAAGTCGAAAAAATCGTCACAATGGTGCAGGGCTTGGAGCAACTACCATCGATCATGGTACTTACGGATCTTCTGGCTCCCTCTGACGGTTACTGAGAGAATAAGAGGTAGAGGTTATGGATCTTGGTCTCAAGGGGAAGGTAGCGGTTGTGACCGGCGCCAGTCGGGGGCTTGGCAGGGCGATCGCCTATAGTCTTGCCGGCGAGGGTACAGCCCTAGCCATATGTAGTCGATCAGAGTCTTCACTCAAGGATGTGGCCCGTGACATCACTGAGCGTTATGGAACAGCAGTTCACTGGGAGGTGCGGGACCTCCTCACCCCCGGAGCCGCTGAAGAGTTTGTAGAGGGGACCATCAAACATCTTAGCTGCATCGATATCCTCGTCAATAACGTTGGGACAGGCTACGCCAAGTCTTTTGAGAAACTCACTGAGGGTGAGTGGCAAAATCTGCTCGACCTGGATCTCAGAGTAGCGATACGCTGCTGTAAGGTAGCCGTTCCTGTCATGAAACAGCAGGGAAAAGGGAACATCGTGAACATCGCATCCCTCTCTGGAAGGGTACCCCGTTTGGGTCAGATTGGTTCGAATGTGGCCAAAGGTGCTCTAATCAATTTTACCGAGAGTTTGGCGCGTGAGACAGCCCCTTATGGTATTCGAGTCAATGCGGTTTGTCCGGCGGCAGTCATGACTGAGCGATGGGTACAGCGGGTACAGAAGGTTGCAAGGAAAAGAAGCGAGGATTTTACCACCGCCATGCGGGCTATGGCTAAGGGGGTAATTCCTTTAGGTCGGTTTGGATCACCGGAAGAGGTCGCATCGGCTGTCACCTTTCTCGCCTCGGAAAAGGCGGATTTCATCACCGGGACTTGTCTACTGTTGGATGGAGGTATTGGGACCGGCGTCTCTTTAGAGTTTAAGTGAAAAGCAGAAACCGGCTGACGATGGCGCAGGCGAGTAGAGCATCCGCATCAATAACCGATGGCGGATTTGCTTTGAGTGGTGGGATGGAGATGCTTACAACGTCGGGATTGTCAATTATCATTGGGGAGAAGGGTTACGTCGGTGAAAAAGCTAGACCTTTCCCTCCAGGTGAAGTTTTGTTGGAAGAATCTCTCAAGCAAATGGATCTCAGCCAAAACCGTATGGCAGGGCAAGGATGTGGCCTATGTTAGCTAGTGACCCCGCATCATGTCGGGTATCCATTGGTAAGGCCAGGCTTCAGCCCTCTTGTATAACGACGCAGTGATCCGGGTCGGTCAGGGCAACAACCTCTTGCCCTACCTCAAATTTTTGAGAAGGTGGTCTGATAACGCGGAGAACAAGATTGTTGACACCGAGTTGCACGAGATAGTCCATGGCGTCGCCAAAATAAGATCGCTGAATAACCGTGCCGGAAAAATGATTGAAATTCATCTTTGTGTATCTCTCCACTTCCGACCTCTCCTGGGTAAGCCGAATATTGTGCGGACGAATGCAGACCAAGATTTCTTTTCCTCGCTGATAGTTGCCTTCTCCTCTGATATTTAGGAGGAGACCATCCCCCACTTTTATCTTCTTCTCTTCCTCCAATGTCCCGGAAAGAAGGTTCGTTTTCCCTATGAACTCGGCTACAAAACGGCTCCTGGGTCTTTCGTAAATCTCATCCGGGGTTCCTATCTGCTCCGGCCGGCCCTGATTCATCACGCAGATGCGATCCGCGATAACCATTGCCTCCGACTGATCATGGGTTACATAGATGGAAGTGATCTGGAATTCGTCGTGAAGCCGGCGGATTTCGAAGCGCATTTCTTCTCTGAGTTTGGCGTCCAGGTTGCTCAAAGGCTCATCCAACAGAAGGATCTGAGGCTCAACGACCAATGCCCGAGCCAGCGCCACTCGCTGTTGCTGGCCGCCGGAGAGTTCACCGGGGTAGCGGTCCGCCATAGGCTCCAACTGCACTACTTGGAGCATCTTGCGCACCTTTTTGTCCGTCTCGTGCCTGGTGACGCTCCGGAACTTGAGCCCGTAGGCCACGTTCTGGGATACCGTCTTGTGTGGCCAGATGGCGTAGCTTTGGAAAATCATGCTCATGTTGCGCCGCTCGGGAGGAACAACCGATCGGGAGCTTGAGATCACTTGGCCCTCCAGCCGGATCTCCCCCCCGTCCGGCTGGAGAAAGCCCGCCACGAGCCGAAGGGTCGTGGTCTTGCCGCAGCCGGAGGGTCCAAGGAGAGAGACCAGCTCCCCATGCTGGATGTTCAGGTCGATGGCGTCGACGGCACGGACTCCGCCACCGAAAAGCTTAAGGAGTCCTACCAAGTCCAAGGTTGCCAAGAAACGTCTCTCCTCTCGCCCGTATCAGGCTTTCATGAAGTCGCGACCTACTACCCGGAAGCCGAGAAGCACCGCGAGCAAGGTGATGCCCAGTACGACGACGGCGATCGCGGAGATGGGACCAAGCAGGGCCTCTTCGTAGAAATCGATAATGACGACCGAAATCACCTTTGTGTCCGATGTCCAGAGCAGAATAGAGGCGCTCAGCTCCCGCAGCGAGGGCACAAAGATGAGGATCCAGGAAGCAATGAGCCCCGCCTTGAAAAGAGGGATCGTCACATCCTTGAATACCTGGAGGCGGTTTGCCCCCAGGATCCGGCTACTCTCCTCCAGCTCGGGGTGAATGCTCATGAGCGATGCGTTGCTGGTTTGAAATGCCAGCGGCAAGTACTTGGTTATGTAGGCCAGCAGGATAATCCAGAGGGTCCCGTAAAGGAGGAACGGCTCCTGTGTGTATGCGATGAACAGGCCCACGGCTAGGACGATTCCAGGAATCCCGAGCGGAGCGGTGGCGAGAAAGCTCAGATATTTGTGCCCGCGGACGAGCCGGCGCTGGGTAATATAGGACGCAATCGAGGCGACCACGGTACCTGCTGTCGCCGCCAAGAAGGCCAGGATCATCGTGTTGGAGACCGCAATTCGCACGGCGTCATTGTGGAAGATGAAATTGTAGTGTTCGGGAGTCAAATTCGCGAAGACGAGCCCGTCGCCAATGTTCTTTAAGAACGAGGTGGTGATGAGCATGAAATAGGGAAGAAAAAGGGCGCAGAGAATGGGAAACAAGCACAGGAGGAAAACAGGATAACGCCAAGCGCCGAGCTTCTGGGGGCGCCGCTGCCCCCCCTTCCCGCCAACGGTGGCATAGCCCCTGCGGCCGAGCACGTGGCGGCGCATATAGACCATCCAGACGGCGGCCATGAGCATGGGGAGTGCATACGCGGCGGCGACGCCCACCATGTCATCCTCTGAAACCATAAAGGCGCGAAGCTGGGTGGTCATCACGTCTATGTTGGCTGGAAGCGCCAGCACGGCCGGGATACCGAAAAGGATCATAGCCTCCAGCACCGCCAGGATGAGGCCTGCAAAAAGGGCGGGCAGCACCAGCGGAAGCGTCACGCCCAGCATAGTGGAGAGGGTACCACCGCCGGCGATGTTAGCCGCATCCTCGATGTCGGAGGAAATGTTGTTGAGCCCCGCCAGCACCACGATGAATACCAACGGGAAGGTGTAGAGCGTCATGGCGAACACCACCCCCGAGACGCTAAAGATGTTGAAGAAATAATCGTCCGCCCCCGCCCCCGTTACGGCTCGGTAGATGATGTTCAGCCACCCTTCCCGGGGACCTGCGAGGAAGATCCATGCGATGGCCCCGAGGAAGGGCGGCGTCACGAATGACATGAGGACAGCATTGCGGATGAAGCCGGAGAAGGGAATGTCCGTCCGGCTCACGCACCAGGCCATGCCGGCCCCCACGATCAGGGCAAAGACACCGACCAGAGCTGCGATGACGAGGGTCCAGAAGATGGGGATATTGTTCTCGGGCTCTGTGAAAGCGGTAACGAAATTTCCCAGCGTCCAGCCGCCTCCCTCCTCCTCAGCAAGGACAAAGCTCTGTTTGATAAGGTAAAAGACCGGATTGGCGATGAGGATGATAAGGATCACCGCCACGG
>JBHHYU010000088.1:0-12691 GCA_046757725.1 Binatia bacterium | reverse complement strand
GAGCAACGGCCTTCTAAGCCGTGGGTCAGGGGTTCGAGTCCCTTCTGGCGCGCCAGCATGGCTTGACGTGTGGTGAGTGTAGCTCAACTGGTTAGAGCACTGGACTGTGGCTCCAGGGGTTGAGGGTTCAAATCCCTTCACTCACCCCAAAGTTTCAGAATGTGTGTTGTGTATTTCGCGGGCCGCTAGCTCAGTTGGTAGAGCAGCTGACTCTTAATCAGCGGGTCCGGGGTTCGAGTCCCCGGCGGCCCTCCATTCTTTTGTTTCAGGGATGCGAGAGTGGCGGAATTGGCAGACGCACTAGACTTAGGATCTAGCGGGTAACCGTGGGGGTTCGAGTCCCCCCTCTCGCACCAGAACCTAGACTGTGCGCTGGCCGTTAGAAAATGGTTCCATTGGGTGAGGGATCAGGGGTCAGGTGTAAGCAAAATGGCCATACGGGATCAGGGAATGCCCCCAGTTCTACCCAGCGGATCTGACTTTTTTGGGTGGGCGTACGGATGAAGATCGATATTGATGTTGTTAGCCCGGTTCAGCGAAAGATTCGTGTGGAACTCCCTGCGGACACAGTGAATGAGGAGTTTCTCCGTGCCTACCAAGGACTCGGCCAGCGCGTAAAAATCAAAGGGTTCCGGCCCGGGAAAATACCGCGCCCCGTCCTGCAGGGGCTCTATAAAAGCGAAGTGAGAAGGCAGGTGCTGTCGCGGTTGGTGGAACGTTCTCTGAATGAGGTCATTAAGGAACGAGGGCTTCACGTGGTGACTCGGCCTGAGGTCGAGGCCAATAACCTGGAAGAGGGAAAGAGGTTTGCTTTTTCAGTTATGGTGGAAGTCAAACCAGAGATCGAGGTCAGAAAATATTTGGGGCAGGACCTTGAAAAGGTTAAGCTTTCTGTGGAAGACACACAAGTCGAGAACGCCCTCCGACGCCTCCAGGATAGCCATGCACAGGTGGAACCCGTGGAAGATCGTGACGTCGTAGAGGAAGGAGATTATTTAAATCTTGATTTTGTTGGTTCGATAGACGGAAAACCCCTCCCTGGAGCAAAAGGGGAAAACTATCCGCTAGAGGTAGGTGGAGGAAAGGCTCTGCCAGAGTTTGAAAAAACCGTCGTCGGGTTGAAAAAAGATGGAGAACATACTATAAGTGTGACCTACCCGAAGGACTATTTTAACCAAGAGTTGGCGGGAAAAGTCGTTGTGTTCTCTGTGACCGTTCGCGCAATCAACAGAAAAATCCTCCCCCCTCTGGACGATGAGTTTGCCAAGGATCATGGCGAGTGTGCCACGCTTGACGAGCTGCGGCGGAAGATCCGTACCCAGTTTGAAAACGAATTCAGCCAGATTCAAACAGAACAGCTAAAGGAACAACTTCTTACCCGGTTGATTGATGCCAATCCATTCGAGGTTCCGCCAGCGATGGTGAACCAGCAGCTCCATTATCTTCTGGAGCGACAGCAGAGCCGCTTTGGATCTCAAGGCTCAGCCCCCTCCACAGAGAGGGTATCGATGGAGCAGATGAGAAAGGAAATGGAACCTCAAGCACGACGCCAGGTTCAGGCTATGTTGTTGTTGGAAAAGATTGCCGGACTTGAAAAGATTAGTATCTCAGACCGAGAGGTCGAGGCACGCATTCAAGAGATAGCCGGTTCGGCCGGCAAAAAGGGGATGACCTTACGCGAGACTTATCGTCGAGATGATGCGCGTGAGGAGCTTCGTTCCCAGATGCTATTTGACCGGACGGTCGAATTTGTGCTCCATCGGGCCAGGATAAAGGAGGTAGCCCCGACCGTTGATGCGGAGGGGAAAAAAGATTAAAATAACACTGGACGGGTAAGGAACTCTAGGGCAAATGAACTTTATTCCAATGGTGGTCGAGCAAACCGGGAGGGGAGAACGGGCCTATGATATCTATTCTCGCCTTCTAAAGGACCGGATTGTGTTTCTGGGAACTGTCGTTACAGACGATGTGGCGAACCTGATTACGGCACAGTTTCTTTTCCTCGAATCGGAAGGCCCGGACCGGGATATTTATTTTTATGTCAACTCACCGGGGGGTTCGGTCACTGCCGGTCTTGCGATATACGACACGATGCAATATGTGAAGCCTTCCATTTCAACGGTTTGCGTAGGGCAGGCTGCCAGTATGGGGGCCGTCCTCTTGGCAGCAGGGGCCGAGGGGAAGCGGTATGCTCTTCCCCATGCGCGGATTATGATTCACCAGCCTCTGGGGGGATTCCAGGGGACGGCGACCGACGTGGACATTCAGGCTCGGGAGATCCTACGTATGAGAGAGGAAATCAATAATATCCTTGCGAAACACACGGGACAGAATCTGAAGAAAATTGAAAAGGATACGGACCGGGACTTCTTTATGACAGGGAGGCAGGCTTTAGAGTATGGGTTGGTCGATGAAGTGATCATAAACCGGCCTGGAGAAGACAAAAACAATCAGAGGTGAAGCGGGGGTTCTATGCCAAAGCACGGTGATGACCGTTCGGGTAATCTCGTTTGCTCTTTTTGTGGTAAGAGTCAGGATGAGGTTCGCAAGCTTATAGCCGGACCCACAGTATACATCTGTGATGAGTGCATCGACCTCTGTAACGATATCATCGCAGAAGAGTGCGACCACGAGGAGGCTCTCACCTCTTCTTCCAGTGTTCCGAAGCCGGCAGAGATCAGGCGTGTTTTAGATCAGTATGTGATCGGTCAAGAGCGGGCTAAAAAGATCTTGGCGGTAGCAGTCCACAACCACTACAAACGGATTGATAGTCAGATGGTGACGGGTGATGTGGAATTACAGAAGAGCAATATTTTACTTCTCGGTCCGACGGGATCCGGGAAGACACTTCTCGCTCAGACCCTCGCTCGTTTTCTTCAAGTTCCTTTTACCATTGCGGATGCTACGAGTCTAACTGAGGCAGGCTATGTGGGCGAGGATGTGGAAAACATTATTCTCAATCTTCTTCAGGCAGCAGACTATGATGTGGAGAAGGCCCAGAGGGGCATTGTCTATATTGACGAAATCGACAAAATTTCACGGAAGTCAGATAACCCGTCCATTACCAGAGATGTTTCCGGTGAGGGGGTCCAGCAAGCCTTGCTGAAGATTATTGAGGGAACCATGGCGAGTGTACCTCCCAAAGGAGGAAGAAAGCATCCACAGCAGGAATTTCTACAGGTGGATACTGCCAATATCCTGTTTCTGTGTGGAGGGGCCTTTATCGGCTTGGAAGATATTATCCGACGACGAACTGGGCGCAAGCGGATGGGATTTGGGGGAGAGGTTGAGGAGCAAGGTGGTAGGAGGGCTAGTGAGCTACTGCACGAAGTCCAACCTGAGGATTTGCTGAGATTTGGTCTGATCCCGGAGTTCATCGGGCGGTTGCCAGTCCTTGCAACTCTGGATGAGTTGGATGCGAATGCGTTGGTACGTATATTGAAGGAACCGAAGAATGCACTTACCAAGCAGTACTGTAAACTCTTCGAGATGGAGAGTGTGCATCTCAGGTTTACCGAAGAGGCACTTCGGGCGATCTCACGAGAGGCTATGAAAAGGAAGTCCGGAGCTCGAGGCCTAAGGGCGATCATGGAGAACATCATGCTCGATGTCATGTATGAGATGCCTTCCCAGCCTAATATTAAAGAGGTCATCATCTCCGAAGAAGTGGTGACCCGTCATGAATCTCCAATGCTGGTCTATACGAAAGCTGCAGAGAGTGCCTAGGGAGGGAAAGCTATGTTGTTTCGTAACGACAAGAAAGACAACGAGGAAAAAAACGCCAGCGACTCCCTTAGGGTTCCCCTGCTACCTCTCAGGGATATCATCGTCTTCCCGCATATGGTGGTACCACTTTTCGTGGGACGGCAGCGTTCGATCAAGGCCTTAGAGGAGGCCACCCAGAAACAGGGTCCGATTTTTTTGTCCTCGCAGAAGGATGCAAAGACCAATGATCCGACTGAAAACGACATCTATGAGATCGGGACGTTGGGAAATGTCGTGCAGATGCTGAAGCTGCCGGACGGAACCGTTAAAGTTTTGATCGAAGGAAAAAAACGTGCCCGGATCATACGTTATTTGAGCCATGAAGATTTTTTCCTGGTGGAGGTAGAAGAGATGGCGGAGGTAGTGGATCGGAACACGGAGGTGGGGGCGTTAGTTCGTGAGGTCCACAGCACCTTCGAGAGCTACGTCAAATTAAAAAAGAAAATTCCGCCCGAGATGGTTGTTTCGGTTTCGTCTATCGAGGATCCGGAACGACTCGCCGATACCATCGTAGTCCATCTCGGTATTAAGCTGCAGGATCGGCAGAACCTTCTGGAGAATTTGAATGCAGCGGAACGACTAGAAAAGGTGTTGGGCCATATGCGTGCCGAGATTGAGATCCTGGAAGTCGAGCGGCGTATCCGCTCCCGGGTGAAGAAACAAATGGAACGCTCTCAGAAAGAATATTATTTGAATGAGCAAATGCGTGCCATCCAAAAGGAATTGGGTGAGAAAGACGAGTTTAAAAACGAGATTCAGGAGATCGAGGAAAAAATCAAACAGAAGAAGCTTACGACCGAGGCTAAAGACAAGGTCAACAAGGAACTGAAGAAACTAAAGATGATGTCTCCCATGTCGGCTGAAGCAACCGTCGTGAGAAACTATATTGATTGGATCCTGAGCCTGCCCTGGAATGAATTTACCGACGACAAGTTGGATATACTCGAAGCGGAACGGGTGCTGGAAGCAGACCATTATGGCCTGGAAAAAGTGAAGCAGCGGATTCTTGAGTATCTGGCCGTTCAGAGTCTGGTCGGGAAGATGAAGGGTCCTATCTTGTGCCTCGTTGGGCCTCCGGGAGTCGGCAAGACCTCCCTGGGACACTCGATCGCCCGGGCAACAGGGAGAAAGTTTGTTAGGATTTCTTTAGGAGGGGTTCGAGACGAGGCAGAAATCCGCGGGCATCGTCGTACGTACATTGGAGCGCTTCCGGGTAAAATCATCCAATCCATGAAAAAAGCAGGGGCGGGCAATCCTGTTTTTCTGATGGATGAAGTCGATAAAATGTCCACAGATTTTCGTGGGGATCCATCCTCAGCGCTTCTCGAAGTGTTGGATCCGGAACAAAACGTAGCGTTTAACGATCACTATCTGGATTTGGATTACGATCTTTCTAAGGTCATGTTTATCACTACCGCGAATACTCTGGAACGTATCCCCCGTCCGCTTCAAGACCGCATGGAAATTATTCGAATCGCAGGATATACGGAGATAGAAAAACTAAATATCGCTAAGAAGTACCTTGTCGACAAGCAGAGAGACGCTAACGGTCTAACCCAGGAGAATATATTTTTCACGGATAACGCCATTCTCGGACTCATTCGCCATTACACTAAAGAAGCTGGGGTGAGAAATCTGGATCGCGAGTTGGCTTCAATCTGTCGGAAGGTTGCGGTCGAGGTGGTTAAGAAGGATCGCAATTCCAAGATTAGCGTTGGGACGAAGAGCCTGCAGAAGTACCAAGGGCCACCCAAATACCGATACGGCTTGGCGGAGATAGAACATAAGATTGGAGTTGCCACAGGCCTGGCGTGGACCGAGATGGGAGGTGAATTGCTGTCTACTGAGGCAACGGTGATGCCGGGTAAGGGTCAACTTCTTACCACCGGTAAATTGGGTGATGTCATGCGGGAATCTGCCCAGGCAGCGATGAGCTATGTTCGATCCCGTGCTGTGCGGCTGGGATTGGATAAAGATTTTTACCAAAAGATAGATGTACATATCCATGTGCCGGAGGGGGCCATTCCTAAGGATGGTCCATCCGCCGGGATTACAATGGCAACCTCTCTTGTATCGGTCCTCGCACGGCTCCCTGTGCGGCACGATCTTGCCATGACCGGCGAGATTACCCTCAGAGGTCGGGTTCTTCCCATTGGTGGGTTGAAGGAAAAGGTTTTGGCTGCCCATCGGGGAGGGATTAAGACGGTGTTGATACCAGAGGAAAATGAGAAAGATATTGGGGAGATCCCGCCCACCATCCTGAAAACTGTTGAATTGGTGCTGGTCTCCCATATGGACGAGGTGTTGAAGAAAGCTCTCGTCCTAAAGGACCCGGAGAATTTTTTGAGAGACAGGGAGGAATCGGTAGAGCCAAACGTTGAACCTCCGGCTTTCCCGGAAAGCGAGGAAGAGATCCCCGGTGCGGATATCCTACCACAATAGAGTTAGCTTGCCTGGGGTGAATTCTAAAATAGATCGTTAAAAACGGCTGCTCTGCCGGCACGGTGGTGCCACGGAGGCAGGTAGTAAGGATACTTGTGCTTGACCAGGTAGTTCCTATGTGCTTTGACATGTGTCTGAGTTCATCGGCTTACGGGATTCCCTACGGCGGCGTTTCCTTGGAACTTTTTGACCAGCCTGGGCGATAGTGTATTTTAAACATGCGCTAAAACGATTGACACCAGGACCATCGTGCTGTTATAAGACACAAACACCCTGCGGGTAGCTGTGACGGGGTGATAAAGGGGGGAGAAATGACAAAGGCGGACTTGATCGATTCTGTTGTGGCCAAGACAGAGCTTCCCAAGCAGAAAGCAGAAGAGATTGTCAATGGGGTCTTTGACGACATCATAGGTGCTTTGAAGAACGGCGGTAAGATCAACATCTCCGGTTTTGGGACCTTCTCGGTTTCCCTTCGCAAGGAGAGAACGGGAAGAAATCCCAAAACAGGTGAGACCATTCATATTGCCTCCTCTCGAGCCGCAAAGTTTAAGGCTGGCAAGACGCTGAAAGAGTCCCTCAACTGAATCTTGTTTTTTTAAAAACCGGAAAGGGCCTTGAGGCGGATAATTTGAGGAAGTAAACGCTCGAGGCTTTGGTTAGGGGTCTGATGCTTCGGCCGAGGGGGCGGTTAGCTCAGCGGGAGAGCATCGGCCTTACAAGCCGGGGGTCACAGGTTCAAATCCTGTACCGCCCACCAGTTTGCCAAGCCTTAAAAATTGAGTCGGGGTCGTAGTTCAGTTGGTTAGAACGCCGGCCTGTCACGCCGGAGGTCGCGAGTTCGAGTCTCGTCGGCCCCGCCAATTGCGCGAGTTAAGTTTTTTCGCGGAAAGGTTTTATGAAAACTTATCAGATGACGACGAAAGAGGCGCTCTCTCAGCGCCGGTGGTATGTAGTAGACGCGGAAGGGAAGGTGTTAGGGCGGCTGGCCAGTGAGATCGCGAGGGTTTTGAGAGGGAAACACAAGCCAAGCTTTGCGCCTCATGTGGATAGTGGGGATTTTGTTATTGTCGTGAATGCCCGGGGCGTTAAGCTTACGGGAAAGAAACAGGAACAAAAAGTTTATTATCGGCATTCGGAATATCCAGGAGGCATTCGGTCTACAGTTGCAGAGAAGATGCTGACAGATAAACCGGAGACTCTTATTCGGTTGGCGGTTAAAGGCATGCTGCCCAAGAATCGTTTAGGAAGCAAGCTCTTTAATAAATTGAAAGTCTACGCCGGGTCTGACCATCCCCATGAGGCTCAACAGCCCCAACCGCTGGTTATTACAGTCTAGGAGTGTAAGGTATGGCAGAAAAGGTATTCTATGCAACCGGTAGAAGGAAGACATCTGTGGCCCGTGTCTATTTAAAGGAAGGCAAAGGAAACATGCGAGTCAATGATCGAACCCTGGAAGACTATTTTGGCCGTGAAACCGCCCGCATGATAGTGCTCCAACCGTTTCAAGTTACTGATACCAGGGCAAATTTCGATATCGAGGTGAACGTTCAAGGTGGAGGTATCTCTGGTCAAGCAGGTGCGATTCGCCATGGAATCACGCGGGCACTCCTCCGGGTTAGCCCCGATTATCGTTCCCCCCTCAAGAAAGCAGGCTTTGTTACCCGCGATCCACGTGCGACAGAGCGGAAGAAATACGGCCGCCATAAAGCACGTAAGCGCCCGCAATATTCCAAGCGTTGAGGTTATTGACTAAGCCGAAATCTATCGAGGAGAAAGCAGAATTCCGTGTTGCCGTGCTTGGGGCCACCGGTTACACAGGGGTGGAACTACTCCGTCTCTTATCCCGCCATCCTCGCGTACAGCTGTTGGTCGTGACCTCACAGCAATTTGCGGGCAAACGTGTAAGTGAGATTTATCCCTCTCTTTCTGGTCAATGTGACCTTGTCTTAGAGAAAATACGATCACAGAAAATAGCTGCTCAAGTAGATCTTGCCTTTGCTGCACTTCCCCACGGAACCTCTATGGGAATTGTCGCTGACCTGGTTGCGCGGGGAAGCCGAGTAATCGACTTAAGCGCTGATTTTCGTCTTCAAGATCCTAGCACCTATCTCCAGTGGTACCGCCCACACAGAGCCGCCCACCTTTTGCGCGGGGCAATCTATGGCCTGACTGAGCTGCACCGCAACGGTGTCGCTAAGGCTCAGCTCGTGGCCAATCCGGGTTGTTACCCAACGGGAGCCGTGCTCGGCCTCGCCCCTCTCTTCGCCGGAAAACTTGTTCGGGGTACAGTGGTGATTGACGCGAAATCTGGAGTCACTGGGGCTGGCAAGAGCAGTGCAGTGGAGCTTTCCTTCAGTGAGGTCAACGAAAATTTTAAGGCTTACAATGTCGGCCTGCATCGGCATATCCCGGAGATCGAGCAAGAACTCAGTCGGATCGCTAAAAGGTCAGTCCCTGTCCTATTTGTGCCTCATCTAGTTCCTATGAGCCGTGGTATTTTGTCCACGATGTACGTTGAACTCAGAAAATCCCCAGGAGAGAAAAAACTTGCGAAAATGTACCGGAATTTCTATCACCAAGAACCTTTCATTCAGATTCTTCCCCCAGGTTACTTCCCTCAGACCAAAGATGTCCGGGGTTCCAATAACTGTGCCATCGGGCTCAGATATGATTCCCGTATCGGCCGATTGGTGGTGGTCACGGTCATTGATAACTTGGTGAAGGGAGCAGCGGGTCAGGCAGTACAAAATATGAATCTGATGGTTGGTTTACCTGAAACAGAGGGGTTGCAAGGGGTCGCCTTGGTCCCTTGAAATTCTATTATTCCTCTGCGGTAAAAAAGAACAATCCGACCAGAGCCAGTGTCAAATTGGGTAACCAGGCAGCGACCCAAGAAGGTAAAACCCCGCTGTGACCTAAAGAAATACTAAAGGCCAGGAAAAACCAATAGCCGAAACCGATAAGCATGGTGAGTCCAAAGCTAAGGGCTAACCCTCCGTGGCGACCATGTTTGATTGCAAATGGAAAGGCTAGGATGACCATAAGGGGGGAGATCAGCGGAACCGCCATTTTAACCTGAAGGTCAACCTCGTACTCCGTAGCATCGAGTCCTTTTTCTTTGAGATCAATGATTTTTCTTTGGAGGTCGAAAAAGCTTAATTCGTCTGGTTTTTGAGCAAGGAGCTTGAAGTCCTCCGGGGTTTCCAAAAGTGGTAGATTGGTAGGGACCTTATGTTGAGTCATTTGACCATTTCGAAGAAAGAGCCATTCCGCTCCTCCCTTTGCTTCCCACCGCGTTCCATTCCAGTGGACGCTGGGAACCGTGATCAGTCCCCTTAAACTGAAATCTCGCCTCAGGAGATAAATGGACACACCTTCCAAAAGGCGTCTCCTCACGTCCACATGACTCACGCTGATAAATGTTTCCTCGCCGCGTATCCAGATATGGTTAGTTCCAACGAGACTCTGAGCCGGTTTTTTCTTCACTTCCGTTCGGTAAATGCGGTGAGATTTGCGGCTGAAGATGGGAACCAGGGCCTCATTCCAGAAGAAGTTGAAAAGGCAGATCAATAGAGACAGGAGGAGTAATGGGAGGGCCAGCCGCCGGAGACTGAGACCGCTGGACCGCATGGCGGTAGTCTCTTGGGTTCGGGACAACGTTCCGAGAGAAAAGAGCGTAGAGAGAAGAGTAGCAAATCCAACAACCCGAGACACTAATAAGGGAAGTTTATAGAGAAAATACCTGACCGAGGTCCCTAAAGATGCGCCGGCTCGCAGAAAGTTGTCAATCCGGTCAAAAAAATCGACGATGAGATATAAGGCCGAGGCACAGAGGAGACTTATGGCAAAGACCCTTACGAAACCGCTTATGAGGTAGCGATCTAAAATGCCTCCTATAGGCATCGAATCGGACTGATGGATCTTGTCTGAGACCACCCTTAATCGGTCCTCTGCCTAGAGTGGAAAAATCTTCGGTGCAAACCTATCCATAGGTCTTGTAACCTTGCTTGGATCAAAAACGGAGATTCCTTCAGTGCCTTTCTGAAAAAGTAGGATGCCACAAGCCCCACGACGATGTTGGGTAGCCACAGGGCAAGCGCCGCGGGAAGAATCTCCTTTTGTCCCAGCGCCTTTCCTAGGGATAGGAGGCCGTAGTAAATAAGTAACCAAGTAAGGCAAAGGCCAAACCCCCAAGAGCGACCAGTTGGCGAACGTGTTGGCACCATGACCAAGGAAACCCCGAGAAGGCTGAATATAAGGGGGGCGAAAGCAAAGGAAAACCTTTTATGGAAATCTATGAGTTCCGGGGTAGGTTTTAGCCCCTGTTTTTCCTTAAGATTTATCACCCTTATTAGGTGCAGGAGCGACATCTCTTTTGGGTTAGGCTCTTTTTTCCGCCTAGGATTGCTAAAGGTCTCTTCGACATCGAGCTTGAAGTCATAAGTGTTAAAATGGGTCTGGCTAAACCCAGGCCGCTTCTTGTTTTTTTCATGGACGGAACCATCAAAGAGCTTGAAACTCAGGATTTTTGATTCTTCGTCAGGAAGAAAAAGGGCGACCTTGCCTATGATGATATTTTCCCTTGCTGGATTACGGCGGTCGACAATGAGTACCCCCTTAGAGGTATTTCCCGGCGGAACCACCTCGTCCACGTAGATGAGTACACCGGGGAAAACGTCATTGAAAACTTTCCCTTTCAGCAATGTTCCGGCGCGGTTCTTAGCGATATTGTAAAGCTCTTGCTTCAGTGCTAGATAGGCCGCAGGTCGTAACCAGGTGGTCATCAATAGAATGATTAAAGAGAGAACCAACGCAACCATGCCGATGGGAAGAAGAATCTGTGAGGGACTTACCCCGGTGGCTTTTAGGGCAAGAATCTCTTGGTCGCTGGAAAGCCGGCCGAGGCCCAGGAAAATTCCGAGCAGGAGAGCCATGGGTAGAGTCGTCTCCAAAAAGGTGGGAAGGATAAAAGTTAGGAGTTTTGCTGTTTGGAGAAAAGGGACCCCACGAGTAACCACCAAGTCGACGAGTTTTAAAATGCGAGCGACGAGAAGGATACCGGTAAAGACTAGAAGTCCAAAAAAGAAAGGGGGCAGGATCTCCACGACTACATAGAGACTCAAAGTCCGTTTCATGGTAACGACATGTTATCCGGTGGTTCTTTTTTTGTAAATGGACCTAGCGTGAATGATTTCAATGGATAGGGAAAAAGATTTTGTTTTCCTTTTTGGTTTCCATCCCGTTCTGGAAAAAATCAGGGCCTCCTCCGGACCACTCCTTGAGATCATGATAGTCAGGGGACACAAACGTGCCGCCCTGCGCTCGATTGACGAAGAGGCGAAACGCCGCGGCCTACCGGTTCGCTACCTAGAGTCTCGGGTATTAGACCGTCTGGCCGGCGGGAAGAGACATCAGGGGGTTGTGGCCAAAGTGCCGTTATGTCGTTATGGATCTTTCGCCGACCTGCTTCAAGCTCTGCCATCCGCACCCGACCATGACTGGATCTTGCTTTTAGATGGGGTCACTGACCCACGTAACCTCGGAGCACTTTTGCGGAGTGCAGAGGGATCGGGAGTACGTCATGTGGTGATACCCAAGAATCGTGCCGTGGGAGTGACACCCACGGTTGTTAAAACCTCCGCGGGAGCTGTTCACTACCTGAAAATCTATCAGGTCCCTAATCTGCGACGGGTGATTCTGGTGCTTAAAGAGAAAGGGTACTGGGTTGTTGGTCTAGATGCTGAAGCGGGAGAAGGCATTTATGGGCGCGTATATCCGCAAAAACTGGTTGTGATTTTAGGGGCTGAGGGAAGTGGAGTTCGCCGAGTTATCCGGCAGGAGTGTGATTTTTTAGTGTCCATCCCCATGAGGGGGAAGATTCCTTCCCTTAATGTTGCGGTGGCGGGGGGTATTTTTATGTACGAACTACTTAGACAGAGGCTGATGTCTCTGAAGGATTGAAACGGTGCTTGTTCCGGATCTAAATCGAAATCAGGGAATGAATCAATTTGTCCCCGTTTTCTATTGACATTAGGATTAAAAGATGGTTAGCATATTAGTTTACAGGTAAAAAATTAATCTACATTAGTCGTTCGGTTGCCATAGGCTCGAGTCCATACTTTGTTATTTCCAAGCGGGTGGGCCCGTTTTCAATTTTAAGGGTAAGTAAGGAAGTTTCTGCTTTGGTGTGTGAATGGGTTCGTTTCACAATCAAAGCTGGCGTAGCTCAATGGCAGAGCAGCTGATTTGTAATCAGCAGGTTGTAGGTTCAACTCCTATCGCCAGCTCCATACCGAGAAACCGAGGCTGTTGACCGACTGGATTGCGGATAAGCCAGTAGCCTTTAGTGTTTATGGATTGGGTGTTGGGGTAAGGGAGGAGAGGTTCCCGAGTGGCCAAAGGGAGCAGACTGTAAATCTGCCGCCGTAAGGCTTCGGAGGTTCGAATCCTCCCCTCTCCACCATCATGCGGGAATAGCTCAGTT
>JBHHYU010000087.1:0-12809 GCA_046757725.1 Binatia bacterium | reverse complement strand
TCATAAATGGCGCAACGAATGCTCCTTGGGTTAGATTATACACGGCGCAATACGTATCCTTGACACATATAGACTGCTGTGGGTATTCTGCGCCTTGCCAAGGAAGCCTAAAGGGAGACATCATGTTTGAGGCGGCTGTCATCGCTTTTTACAACCTGTTTGTTCCAATTCGCCTTTTGTTTTTGTTTCTCGGTGTTGTCATGGGTCTGGGTCTGGGGGCAATCCCCGGTCTGGGCGGTCTCGTCGGTTTGGCCATCTTGTTGCCTTTCACCTTTGACATGGACCCTTACATGGCGTTTGCGGTCATGATCGGCCTCACGTCGGTGACCAGCACATCGGATACAATTCCATCAGTCCTTTTTGGGGTGCCGGGGACAGCGGCATCCCAGGCCACTATCCTGGACGGGCATCCCATGGCTAAAAAGGGTGAAGCCGGCAGGGCCTTTGGCGCGGCTTACATGGCGTCCCTGTTGGGCGGTCTCTTTGGGGCCCTTATTTTGGCTGTGTCTATCCCTGTGCTTCGTCCCATCGTCCTGGCTTTCGGCTCCCCTGAGTTCTTCATGATGGGGATGTTGGGTATATCTATGGTGGCGGTCCTGAGCGGCAATGCACCCTTAAAAGGGCTTATCGCAGGGGCTATGGGGCTGGCCGTGGGCATGGTGGGTATGGATCCGCAGACTGGCGTCTTAAGGTGGGTCTTTGGTCAGCTTTATCTCTGGGATGGAGTCCCCCTCGTGCCGGTAGCCCTTGGTCTCTTTGCTATTCCGGAGATCGTTGACCTTACCATTAGGGGAACCCGGATCGCTGATGTCCCCACGGAGAAATTAAAAGGAGTCATGGTGGGTATTCGTGACGCCTTTCGGCATTGGTTTCTCGTGCTTCGGTGCAGTGCAGTGGGTGTATGGGTCGGTGCTACACCCGGCCTTGGAGCATCGGTGGTAGATTGGTTTGCTTATGGACATGCAGTCCAGACGGAAAAAGGAGCCTCGGAATCCTTTGGTAAGGGCGACGTACGTGGGGTTCTCGCCCCCGAGAGTGCCAATAACGCCAAGGAAGGTGGCGCGTTGATCCCCACCGTTGCCTTTGGTGTACCCGGCAGTGCGTCCATGGCCCTCCTTCTGGGAGCCATGACCATTCAAGGTCTTAACCCAGGAACCGCCATGCTAACCAAGCATCTGGATGTTACCTATACCATGATCTGGAGCATAGCTATTGCTAACCTATTTGGTGCCGGTCTGTGCCTCCTTTTTACCAATCAGCTGGCGAAAATCGCTATGGTTAGGATTCATCTGCTAACCCCGCTTGTAATCGTGGTGGTCTTCCTGGCCTCTTTTCAAGCCACACGAAACTACGGGGACCTCTTCTCACTTCTGTTCTTTTCTTTGCTGGGTTGGTTTATGAAGCGGTTCGGCTGGCCCAGGCCGCCGGTCATTCTCGGAGTAGTTCTTAGTGGCTATATCGAGAATTATCTGTTTATTTCCACCAGACGGTATGGCGCGGGCTGGCTGGCTCGACCGATCGTTCTCATCATTGGGTTGTTGATCATCGTCAACCTTGTTTACGGATTCCGAAGCATGCACAAGAGTCACCAGGGCGAGAAGGCGGCCTAGGTCGAGAAAAAGATGGGGTCTAGAATTCATCCGGGTGTCCTTTTTACCCTTCTCATTCTCCTGATTTTTCTCGGGGGAGTGTTTACGGCGCGGCACTGGGAATTTCAAGCACGGATGTTTCCGTGGGTTATCGGCATTCCTGGATCGCTACTCTGCGCGGCTCAATTGGCTATGGACCTTTTTAGGTACCGTGGACCGGGAGACCCAGCCGATGTCTCGGGGCTCATGGATTTACCGGTGGATAGCAGCGTCCCCGTTGCTGTCGTAGTGCGCCGAGCAATCAATATTTTCGCTTGGATTCTCGGGCTCTTCGCCACTATTTGGATTATCGGTTTTATTATTAGCGTACCTTTTTTTGTCTTTCTTTATCTCTTTGCACAGGCGCGGGAGAAGCTGTCACTTTCCCTCGCCTACAGCTTAATCATGATGGCGTTCATGGTTGGTGTTTTCCACCTGGTTCTCCATATTCCATGGCCACCGGGAATCATTTCAGGCCCGGAAGAACTCTTTATCGGGTGGATAGGCAATTAGACGATAACCGAGATGCGTTATTGGCTCATGATAAGCAAACGTGGCCTACCCGTAAAAACTGTTTGACAGGAGTAGAAAGACTGGAATATATAGAGCCTACTAACGCGCTTTTCTAACTTCTTAAGAAGGAGGTGTATTAATATGGACCGGGGTAAGAACGGTATCAACGTTCCGGGAAGAGTGGGCTTGCTGTTGGGTGTTGTGGGTGTGTTTCTCTTCGCTGTGCTGGGCAGTGCTCTCTTTTTCCCAGCGCGGGAAGCGAGTGGTGGATGGGTTTTTGTTAAGGAGAGGCCGACCGTCTCTGTGTCGCCTGCTCCCGTGCCTTATAAGAAAAAGGTGAAAGTCCTGATCTCGGGTTCCGGGTTTGAGCCTAAACAGGAGGTTGGCATACGTGTTTTTATGGGCGGGGTGCTTTCCGACATTAGTTTTTTGGTGAAGCCGAGACCGCCCATAGCCAATGAGCATGGGGCGTTCGGAAGCGTGTGGACGCTCAATCGGGAGATTCGTAGGAAGCTCGTGAAACCCGGTACGGCGTACACCGTTTCGATAGTTGATCAGGATGGGAATACGATAGCCACCGCTCCCTTGGTTTTTGATAAGGCCAAAAAGAAGGGGAAGAAGAAGAAAAAATAGTCGGGGTTGAGCCTGACGGGCTCGAGGGTGTGGCGCAGTGCATATGCGAACGGAATTCGTGGGAGATAAAATTAGGTTAGGCTCAGGAGCCGGCTGTACAGCATGCTCTTGAGTCTTGGTGTGACACTTTAAACTTTTTCAGGGGAGGTATGCTGATGAAGACCAAAGCTAGTTCTGTTTTAGGTATCGGAGTTGCAGTAGTCTTTTTTCTAACCCTGTTGGGGGGTGGGTCCTTCTTCCTTCCATTAGGGGAAGTGGCCATTGCTGAGGCGGGGCCGAACGTGAGTGTCGCTCCTGCCCCGGTGCCGTACAAGAAGAAGACGAAAGTGTGGATTTCAGGTTCTGGGTTTAAACCCAAGCAGGAGGTTGGGATACGGGTGTTTATGGGAGGGGTTCTTTCCGACATCAGTTTTTTGGTGAAGCCCCGGCCGATCGCCAACAAGTATGGGGCCTTTAGTAGCGTGTGGAAGCTCAATCGGGAGATTCGCAGGAAGCTGGTGAAACCGGGCACGGCGTATACCATTACGATAGTGAATGAGGATGGTCATGCGTTGGGCACTGCGCCACTGGTTTTCGATAAGGCCAAGAAAAAGGCAAAGAAGAAGAAAAAGAAGTAGATCCTCCGTATCGGGTGTAACAGACTTTGGGAAGTGGTCCACGGTATAAGCAAGTGGAAATGGTTGGAGGCCATTGGGCAGCCTCAGCAACTTTTTGTCCGGTGTGGCCTTGACGTTTAGGTCTACATTTTAATTTTTTTAGGGGAGGTGCGCCGATGAGGATAAACTTTAATCCTAAAATAGGTATCGGAATTCCGGTGGTCCTGCTTCTGACTCTACTGGGGGTGTCAGCCTGTGTTACAACTACTGAACAGGCAGCCAAGACTCCTAAAAAGGCCAAGCCGAAGGTGAGCAGCCAGAACACAGTTCTGAGTTGCAGCATGACGGGCTCGAGGAAGTCCTGTGTTGCTGTTTCGCCGACCCCGGTGGCTTATAAAAAGAAGGTGAAAGTGTTGATTGCCGGGTCGGGGTTTAAACCCAAGCAGGAGCTGGGTATTCGGGTTATGATGGGTGGGGTACTTTCGGATATCAGTTTTCTGGTGAAGCCCCGGCCGATCGCCAACAAGTATGGGGCCTTTGCCAGTGTGTGGAAGCTCAATCGGGAGATTCGCAGGAAGCTGGTGAAGCCCGGCACCGCCTACACGATCACTGTCGTGGATCAGGATGGCAATTCGGTAGGCACGGCACCGTTGGTATTTGATAAGGCCAAGAAAAAGGGGAAAAAGAAGAAAAAGAAGTGATCGTAGGTGATTGTCTTCCCCAGTCAGTTTAACGGTTCACGGGAGGAGGTTTGTTCTATGGACAGGCGACAGCGGTTTAAAGTAACCTTGGGGTTTTTGTTTTCAGTCGCGATTTTTAGCTGGATGGTCGCAGGATCAGCGACTTCGGCGGAAGCTGCAGTTTCGTTTGCAGGTAAGAGCATTCGCATCTTGATTGGGTACCCACCTGGTGGTGGACATGATCTTGAAGCACGGGTCATAGCACGGCATTTGGCGAAGTATCTTCCGGGCAAACCCAGCATCATTGTTCAAAACATGCCGGGGGCTGGGGGCATGATCCAGGCCGCCTATATATACAACCGTGCGAAGCCCAACGGATTGACCTTTGCGCTCTTCGGCAGCAGTCACGGTATACAGGCCCTCCTGTTGAAGGGGGAAAATATCAAATACAATTTGGCCAAAATGCCGGTTATCTGGGCAGTAGGTGGGGTTACCATAGACCTCGTTCGGGATTTTCTCAATGCCAGAAAAGCTAAGGAACTTCTAAAAGTTGATCCTCGCAAGATCGTGGTTGCAGGGCGATCCAAGGGAGGATCGTCGTGCACAAGAGGTCAACTGGCCTTGCAGCTTTTGGGGATCAAGGGCTATAAGGCCGTTTGTGCCTACAAGGGAACCTCACCTATTCGCGGTGCCATGGAGAGAGGCGAAGTGAGTTTTTTCACTGCCAGTGCGGCGCACCTGATAGGGAGCGGTGCCTTTGTCGATTTGCATCAAAGAGGTCTGGTTTATCCCATGTGGCACGCGGGCATCCTTAAGGCAGATGGAAAGATCATTCACGCACCCAGTGTGAGAGCGGATGTCCCTACCTTCTACGAAGTTTACAAAGATCTACGCGGGAAGCCCCCTTCGGGCCCCATGTGGGAAGCCTGGTCAGCGATTAGCTTAGGCATGGCCAAATTGAACCGCACGCTTGTCTTGCCTCCTGGGACCCCCTCAGACCGTGTGGCAACTCTGCGTAAGGGCATAAAACGCATGGCGAAGGATCCCAGATTTGTTGCCGAGTGGGAAAAGATCTTTGGCCAGAAGTTAGCCCCGCTGCTGGTTTCTCCTGAAGAGGCAGACCGGGTAAAAAACAAAGTTATGAGGCCGGCACCATGGCAAGAGTTTCTGAGAAAGTTTGTTTGGGGCTGAGAGTGGGATAGAGTTCTACGACCGGTAGAACTCTGAGCGATCACCGCCGACCACCTCTAAATTAAGAGACTCTTCTTCTCTTAATATACGAAAAGAGATTCGCTCACCTGGTTTCTTTTTCCAGATTTCGCGGTAAAGATCCGGGCGGGAACGGATCTCTTTTTTTTCTACGCCGACGATGATATCCCCCTCCCGAAGCCCGCTTGTTTCGGCAGGGCCGCCGGGAGTCACTCCGGCAATCACAATATGACCTGCGAGGGTTTGCGGGTAGAAACCGAACCACGGTCGTCGGGGACGGCTACGCACGCGTCCATATTTCTTCAGCTCCTGCTCATTTTGTGTGTAGTATTCAATGGGTATGGCCATGGTAAACTTCGCGATTTCGTTTAAGTTAAGCGACACGACGCCTAGGAGACGTCCCTTGAAATCGGTTACAGTTCCGCCTCCAAATCCAGGATTGACCGCATTGAGCCGGATGGTCTTCTCCAGCAGATACTCCCAATGACCATCGTAGCAGGCCAGCGACGTAACATAACCTCCACTTACCCTCCTCTTGGCCTCTCCGCTACTTGCTGCGAGAAGCGTGGGTTGACCCAGCGACAGCGCTTCTGGTGGAGCGGGGCGTAAGAAGGAGAGACCTCGGCTTGGAATCTTGACTAAGGCTAGGCCCGTTTCCGAATCCTGCGCAGCCAACTCTCCGGGAAACTGATTCCCATCAGCCAACGTGACGGTAATTGAATCGGCTCCTGACGTAACGTAATGAACGGTCAAAATATACCCTTCGGGGTCAACTAGGGTTCCCGAGCCCATTCGTTCCGACCCGAGATTACGGGTGGAAGGGTGACTCTCCGGAATAGTTACGCGAAGATCTACAGTTGCTGGCAGGACGGCGTGGATTAAACCTGGATTGGCATTCACGGGGCTAATTTCCCCCTTCCGTTGTTATCTTGCTTGTGTGTTTCATTTTAAGCGAATCGGGATCGTGTGTTCCTCATTTTCCTTGTGGGTGGATGGACAGTCTCGTTGCAAACCTCAACAAGTTGTTTATAAAAAACCGGCTGATTCTCAAGGGCGACTGTTTTCGAAATCATAGTGCTCTGAGGGAGATATCTTTCTTTGGCTGGTCCGGTTTAATAAGAACGTCCAATTTATTTTTGCTTTTTCAGAAAGTCGGCCAGCCGTTTGCTGAGTTGGTTATAAGAAAATGCGTCGATCTTAAAAACGGTCGGATCTCCCGCTCGTTTAGCGTAATAATCGTTGCCAGTTTTATTTCCTACCAGAAGAGTCCCGAGCCCTTTACTCTCAGCGCTGTTGAGAACGACTTTGACGGAGGGGGAGGCCAAACCATATGGTTTGGTACTCCGAGGGTTATCGTCAGCAAATCCCTTGGCTCTTAGATAACGAAGGTTCGTGAGGTAGTCGGTGACGGCTGATTGTGTGAGCTTCCCTTCTTTGGGTCTTTCCAGGGTCCATTCTTTTTTTCCCCTTCTGGTAAAACTCAAGGACTCTTTTGAGGTATGAATCTGCAACTGAACAACCTGATCCTTGGCAAACGGTAGAATCTCTTTGTCTCTAAGAGCAACAAGGTCTTTGTTGAGCTCCTTAAAAACACTCTCGTAAACGGTGTAGATCGTTTCTCCGGAACCAAGGGTGAGGTACACCTCATCTTTCGTACCCCTCTTGCCCCCGAAGAGGATTTCCCTTTGTGATTCCTCGTCAGCCACAGAAACGGTAACTTTAAGACGCGGCCGGTCAAGGCCAGTTTTCCGTAAGTTGGAAGGGGATGCTTTGAGAAAACTCCGGGCGGACATATTATTGATTGTCGAGAGCATCCCTTTGATCTCAACCTGGTCGGCTCGGTAGGACTTGGGCCGGTGAATAAACCAGGCTTTCCCTTTTTTTACTAAAAGAAAATCACCTTTGTTGCCATTAAGGACTAGCTGCTTTACCTGGTCATCTTTGACGGTTATGATGGTTTTATCTCTGAAGTCGTACAGCTTCTTCTTCAGACTGGATAAAAGCGAGGCACTAGCTAAAAGAACACCGGGCTGGGTTCCCCGTCTGATATACGCCGATTTGCCGACCGGCGTTCGTCCGCCTACACGGATGGTGAGGGGAGGCTGGTCGCCTTTAAGAGTGATCAGAACCCTAACTGTGGGCCTATCAAGCCCAAAGGCCTTAAGATCTGCCCGGGTGGGGTGCTCCTCGACCGTTCGTTTTATTTTGCTTGTATCGAGGATGGAAAGGATATTGCTGATAGTGGATGCATCTGCTGATGCCCGCAAAGGTTGGGTGATCATCCATCGCCCTAGAAGCTGTCTCTCAAGATGGATCTCTTGCGTCGGGTAAGTGAAGACGATGCTCTTCACATCCTCTTGCTTGAAAGCCAGAAGGGTTTCCGATTTATCTTTCTTGCTTCTTGGGAGTTCAATAAAGTATAGGTAGGCACCGAGAAAGACGAAGGCGAGAGCTAAGAGAAGAGTATTGCGCAAACGCACCTTTTATCTTCTCCTCCACCATACGCCAAGCCCAATAAGGAAGAGAATTTCCGGAAAGATCAGAAAGGAAAGGTAAAAGACGATATTACCTTCTCTTTCTGTAAGCTGGATCCGAGATGTGCGTACCGACCGCGGGCGAATAGATATAAATTCCTCCTCACCGACAAGCCAGTTGATGACATTGAGGAAAAGATCGCGATTAAAGTAGATCCTGATAAATCGATTGTTAGCCACACTCGCCGTGCCTAGAGCCACGATTTTAGCTTCACCACCATCCTTCTTCATGCCAAGTTTCTTTAGATTCGCCGTGACGGCGACACCTACGGAAATCGGCCCTTTCTTATCTTTACGCCCAAAGGCTGCTTTACCACGCTTGAAGACGCCATCAAGGTCCGTTTCCGCCCAGCTCGTAGGGCTCGTCTTAAGCAGTGAAGTCACCTTGAGTCCATCCTTCGGTGTTCCGTTGGCGTCTACCGAGCGGACCATGGAAAAGAGGGTGCGCTCTTTGAAGTCTCTCGTGATAGGATGGATAGGACTATAGTTGTTGATTATAGGCTCCAGCCCGAGGGAAGGCCCCGTGAAGAGACGAATAACCTTATCCACCACCAGGTTCTTTCCAACCTCGATTCCCCAACCTTTGAGGAACTCGCTGAGCTTCTCGTTCCCTTGGAGGGGAAGCATGACCAGCAGTCTTCCACCGGCTTTCGCATATGTTTCAATCGCTTTGATTTCATGATCGAAAAGCGGTTTTTTTGGTCCGGCAATGATCAACAGCGAGGTTGTCTTAGGGACTTTCTCTCGGGTGGAGAGGAGCAACTCTTTGACGCTGTAGTTCTCGTTCTCCAACGCCTCTTTGGCCGCAGCATATCCTGCCGTGCTCTTTTGGTCCCCGATCTTTGGTTCCCCATGACCTGTGAGAAAGTAGACATGTTTTTTGCTTGACTTGGTCAGTTTAACGATGGCGTTTGTGATGGCCTCCTCGGTAATCTCGGTAACATTCGTGGACTCTTTTCCATAGCGGATATGGACGGTGTTAAACTGGCGGATCTTGAAGCGTTTTGCCATTTCAGGGTGACGGTCGGGATCGATAGGATGGAAAGTGATCTTGGGAGATTGATAGGTATAACTCTGGATAAGGTCTGCAACCGCCGGGTTTTTCCCGCGCTGGAAAAAACCGTAAATTTCGAGTTCCTGCTTGATTTGTCCGATCACTTTGATCGATTGCGATGACAGACTGTAGGCTTTGTTTTCCGTCAGGTCCCATCGATAGTGGTATCGCGTGTTAAGAAAGTTAAGCATGATTATAATGCCGATAAAAAGCAACGTATAGATACTCGAGTGAAATCCAAAGCGACTAGAGCGGCGAGTTAAAGAGCGTGCCAAGTTGCCGCCTTGAGTGGCAATGTAAACGAGTAGACCCAGGATGCCGAGCCCCAGATGGACGAGGACGTAGGGATCCTGGATATTGTGGGTAAAAAAGTAGGCCACCAAACCGAAAAGGATGAGAACGATACCGGAGATGCCGGAGATCTGCAGATATCTAGTCATTTATTTCCAGCGGGAGGCCTCTACGCACCGGTGGGTAAGGAAGAGACTTGCGAAGGTTAACGAAAAGAAATAGACGAGATCTTTAGTATCCACGAGCCCTTTGACCATCTCGCTGAAGTGTTCGATCACCGAGAGGTATTTGAGGAGTCGACCTAGCGTTGCCCCAGTGGTCTCTGCAGGCCAGGAGAGAATATAGAGGAGCAACAGGATGACAAAACAAGTGACGGCTGCGACAATTTGGTTTTCGGTTAGAGACGACGTCAAGAGTCCTACCGACACAAAAGTGACTCCGAGAAGAAAAAGGCCCAGGTAACCCGATGCCAATACTCCCAACTCGGGGTTTCCATAGAATAGAAGAATCGCAGGGTAGATACCGGTTAACGCGACCATGACAAGGATAAAAAAAAGAGATCCTAGAAATTTGCCGAAAACGATCTGGGTGACAGTAAGCGGAGAAGTCAGGAGTAACTCGTAAGTCCCGCTTTTTTTCTCTTCGGCAAAGGTGTGCATGGTGATGATGGGAACCATAATGACAAGGAGAATGGTAAGATTGTGGAGCAGGGGAGCAATCACATGGTCGTTGAGGTTCAACCCCTGCATACCCTGAGCGCTTCGAAAGTTTGTATAAAGCGTAAGGAGATAATTGAATCGATAAAGCAGGTTAAAAAAGAACCACCCGGCTAGAAGGAGAAAACCCGTCAACACCACATAGGCCATCGGCGAAACGAAGAAGGATCGAATCTCTTTGCTGGCAATCAGGAAGATATTTTTCATAGTGACCAATTCTTTGGGCTGTTTGGTTCTTCTGTTTCAGTTTCCGCAGAGATGTAACGAAGAAATACCTCTTCCAGAGTTGAATCTTCAGCCAGGTCCGCCATGTTTTTTTCCGCAACAACCTGTCCCTCATTGATGATAATGAACTTATCACAGATCTGCGAAACTTCCGGCAGTATGTGGGTAGAGAGTATGACGGTTCGCTCTCCTGCCAGCGCCTTGATCAAGCTTCGGATCTCGATGATCTGTTTGGGATCGAGTCCTATAGTGGGTTCGTCCATAATCAGAACCGGCGGGTTATGGATCAGGGCCTGGGCGAGTCCTACCCTTTGACGATACCCCCTAGAGAGATGGCCCAGAAGACGTGTGGCCACTTCAGTGAGGGAGCAGCGTTCCAGCACCTCTTCCAAAGCCCCCGATATTGCCTTTCGCGTAACCCCCTTAATGCGTCCCACGAACTTCAAATAGGAGCTGACCGTCATGTTGAGGTAAAGGGGCGGATTCTCGGGTAGGTAGCCTATGCGTCGACGTACCTCATGGGCTTCTTTAAAAACATCGTACCCTTCCACGGTGGCCATCCCATCAGTGGCCTGCATAAATCCTGCGAGGATTCGCATGGTGGTGGTTTTGCCAGCTCCATTGGGACCCAAAAAACCTAGGATTTCCCCTCTCTGTGCCGTGAAGGAAACGTCGTGGATGGCCCGAACCTCGCCGTAGTATTTTGTCAGTCCAGAAACCTCTACCATGAGTTTATTTTCCCTCTAGCTACTTTGGTTTTTCTTGTCAACACTGCCCGATTGCGATTCGGAAGTGCTACAGATCATTTAAAAAATGTTTCTTCAGGCTTTTGTGTGGATAACCTGGCCAATCCCTCGTTGGCTTTCACGACGAAAATCCTAGCGTGACCGTAACCAATACTCAGAAAATCTCGCGCAAAGACGCAAAGGCACCAAGGAAAAAACCGGTTTCGAACTTGGCGTCTTGGCGGGAGCAAATCGTTTTTCCTTCGTGCTCTTCGTGGTGACTACTTGTCCACACTAATCCCGGAAAAACAAAAAAAATAAGGGAAATCATTCTTACCAAACGATAATCCGACATTGTTTGACATGTCAAACATTTACATATAAGTAACGGAAACGCAAATCTTAAAGCGCTAATCTTTTAATCTCGCCCCACGATTAGAAACAATGAAAAGGTCTATGAAGATACGGGATCTGAGGGATTTTCTTGACCTTCTGGAACGACATGGAGAGCTCCAGCGGATCAAAGAAGAAGTCGACTGGAATCTCGAGATGGGTGCCATCATCCGGCGATGCTATGATCTCGGCGCACCCGCAGCGCTTTTTGAAACGGTAAAGGGTTATCCCAAAGGGTACAGATCGCTTGGAGCGGCGATAGGCCCGAGCAACAAGCCAGACCATTCTCTTTATGCGCGTACGGCCTTAGCTTTAGGGCTTGAGCCGGATACTCCCGTCAAAGAAATCATGAATTTCTACCTCGAGCGTAAGAACAGGCCCATCAAGCCCACCGTGGTAAAAAGCGGTCCGTGCAAAGAAACGATTTTACTAGGCAAGGATGTGGACCTGCTCAAGTTTCCTGTCCCGCTAATCCACCGAGGCGATGGAGGGAGGTACATTGGGACCTGGCACACGGTGATCACGAAAGATCCGGATAGCTCATGGGTAAACTGGGGAATGTACCGCCTTATGGTTCATGACCGCAATACCATGGGATGCCTCTTCCCGATGCAGCAGCATATCGGTCAGATGTATCAAAAGTATGAGGCAATGAATCTACCAATGCCGGCGGCTGTTGCCATCGGAGGTCAGCCCATCATTCCTATGGTGAGCTGTGCTCAGCTGCCCCCTTTTATTAGTGAGGCCGATATAGCCGGTGGGCTTCAAGGTGAGCCCGTTCCCCGCGTGAGATGTGAGACGGTTGATTTAGATGTTCCAGCCACTGCAGAGATCATTCTCGAAGGGGAAGTACTTCCCCATGAGCGCAAGGTGGAAGGACCTTTCGGCGAGTATATGGGTTACGAAGCGGGCAAGGCGTCTCCTAAACCGGTTTTTCGGGTCAACGCTATTACCCACCGGCATGAACCCATTCTTACCTTTTCCAATATGGGCATGCCTGTCCATGAGTCACAGACAGTGGTAGCCGTCATCAAGACCGCGGAGATCCAAGCGGAATTGAAAAGACAAGGGTTGCCAGTTAAAGGCGTTTTTATTCCTCCTTATGGAGTAGGTCATATGGCCGTGATCTCTACGGAGACCCCCTTTGTTAATTTTGCTAAGCGCGTGGCTCACACGGTGTGGGCTACCAAGCCAGGTCTGTTTACCTATTACATCGTCGTTGTGGATGCTGATGTGGATCCCACCGATATGAATGAAGTTCTCCACGCCATCACCACTAAGTGTCACCCGGTGAATGGGATTCATGCAGTTCCCCACATCCCTGGGTTTCCTGTTCTGCTCCCGTTTCTTCCTCCCAAAGAGCGTCTCATAGGCGATGCGGCGGGCGTTATTTTCGACTGCACTTGGCCGAAAGATTGGCCGTCTGAGACGATACCCGTAAAAGCGACATTGGAAAACCTATGGCCAAAAGAGATCCGGGAGAAGGTGCTCGGCAAGTGGGAGCGATACGGGTTTAAAGATCCGAATAGGTAATAGAGCATAGCCAAGCGACGGTCGGAAGGTGCTCAAGCTTTCAACTCTAGAGTTTAATCGCTACGGGTTAATTCCCCGC
>JBHHYU010000086.1:0-13583 GCA_046757725.1 Binatia bacterium | reverse complement strand
TTAAATATAGAGCCAGTTCCCAGGATAGCCACGCAGGAGGGGAATGTCAACAGTGAGACACGGTGCAGTTCGCTATTCTATGCTTGATATTCTGAGAACTTTGGACTATAAGTGACCCTGTGCCGAGTCTCCTTTAGTGAACCACATGGATCTCCGCTATTGCAGAGAGATCCGTCCCTTTGCCATTCAATTCCTCTCCGAATAATAAAGTACCTAGGCCAAAGACACGACCCATGAAGCAAGATATCATCATTAATTGTACGCCTCAGGAAAGCCGGATTGCCATCGTCGGAGACGGATCCCTGCATGATTTCCTAATCGAAAGGAAAGCAGAGAGAGGTATTGTCGGGAATATCTACAAGGCCAAAGTAGCCCGAGTACTGCCTGGAATGCAGGCCGCGTTTGTTGACATTGGTCTGGATAAAGCGGCGTTTCTTCATGTATCGGATTTTTCCACCAGACCTGAAGATGTATCGGACCTCCTTACCGGATCTGAAGAAGAATTTATCTTTGAGGGCACGAAACCATCCTCTCACCGTCGTTTGCCGATAGAACGACAACTAACTCGTGGACAAGAGATATTGGTCCAAGCCGCCAAGGATCCCATGGGAACGAAGGGGGCCCGCATTACTTCTCATGTTTCTCTGCCGGGTCGTTACCTGGTCTTCATGCCGAATACTAACCACATCGGGATCTCTCGCCGTATCGAAGGCGATAAGGAACGAAAGCGGCTGAGAGACATTTCCCAGTCTCTCCTGACGGATAAAGGGGGTTTTATCTTGCGGACCGCCTGCGAAGGACGGAGCAAAAGGGAAGTCCAGCGAGACCTTAGGTTTCTGATCAAACTTTGGCAGGGGATCCAAAAGAAGGCCAAGTCGGCAACTGCTCCATCTATCGTTCACCAGGACCTAGATCTGATTTCCCGTACCATACGTGATTTCTTTAACACAGACACGAATCAAGTCGTTATGGATAACGTCAAGGAACACCGCCGAATCGTAGATTTCGTACGCCATTTTATGCCTCGCTTGAAGACCAAGATAACGCTCTATAACCAGAAAGCGCCAATCATGGACCACTACCGTGTCGAGGAAATGGTGACCAAAGCGCTAGACCGTAACGTTTGGCTTCCCTCGGGAGGCTACATTATCATAGAGCGAACCGAAGCGCTGACTGCCATAGATGTCAACACGGGGCGTTTTGTAGGGAAGAAAAACCAGGAAGAAACTATTCTAAAAACCAACTTGGAGGCAACCAAAGAGATCGTGCACCAGCTGCGCCTCCGAAATGCTGGTGGCCTCATCATTATTGACTTTATCGATATGGAGAAAGAGGCCAATCGCAAAAAGGTTTATGAAGCGTTGAAAGAGGCGATCAAAAAAGACAAGGCCCGCACCAACATCTTGAAGATATCCGAGCTAGGCCTGGTGGAAATGACTCGTCAGCGCTCTCGTGAAAGCTTGGAACATATGCTCCTGAGCCCGTGCCCCTACTGTGAGGGTCGAGGTCGAATAAAATCACATATAACGGTTGCGTATGAGCTCCTAAGAGCGATTAAAAGGGAGACGATGCACCTTGAGGAAGGAAAGCGGATCATGGTACGGCTACACCCGGATATCGCCAACTTTCTCTACGATGAGGAAACCCATAGCTTAGATTTGCTTGAGCGGGAGATCAATCAGAAGATCGCCATTAAAGTGAGCAAGGAACTGCACCACGAACAGTACGAGATCTCCGTAGTCTGACCATCATCCGTACTTAAAGTTATTCCCTATTGTTGAGAGGTTTCGTTAGAATAGAAGGTTTCTAACTCTCTTCTATAACTAAAGGGCAGGGCGGCGCAGTCGCCATTGCCCTCGGCTCAGAGGAAAATAAGTGGAATGAAAAGGCTGCGATTAAGAGTGCGAGGCCGAAGCTTCAAAAAGGCCTAATTGAGGGCTGGAAAGACGGCGGAAATGTTCTGTCGTAAGATAAGGGTGGCGGTCATGAATCCCTGCTTTCGTGCACGCCAACTGAAATAGATCACGCATCTGCTCGGCGAAAATCCCTTCCCCTTTCATTCGACTGTCAAAATTAGCATCGTTGAGTTTTCCTCCCCTGATCGCGCGTATCCGGTTTAAGACTTTTGTTTTCTTATCCGGATAGTGCTGTTCCAACCAGGACTCAAACAGCGACTTCACGACAAAGGGTAGGCGCAAGGGAACATACCCAGCGAAGGAAGCGCCGGATTTTTTTGCTGCTTGGGCGATGGCTGGAGCCTCCGAATCGGTCAAAGCGGGGATCATAGGCGCTTGCAGATACCCTACTGGAATACCTGCCTCCGAGAGAGTACGAATCGCGGCGATGCGGCGAGCAGGCCTGGAGGCGCGCGGTTCCATGGTTGCCGAAAGTTTCGGATCCAGTGTGGTGAGAGAGATCATCACAGCGGCGCACTGAAAACGGACGAGCTTTTTTAAAACATCAATGTCGCGCGTGATCAAATGGTTTTTTGTAACAATGGTCACCGGATTGCGGAATTCCAGTAAGACTTCCAGACAACGGCGGGTGAGCTCAAGCTTTTTCTCCGCCGGTTGGTAGCAATCTGTTACCCCACTCATCGCAAGGATCTGTGGCTTCCACTTCAAACTGGATAGTTCCCGGCGAAGTAGTTCCGGCGCATCCCCTTTCACCATGATCTTCGTTTCAAAATCCAACCCGGCCGAGAAACCGAGATATTCATGAGTAGGTCGCGCATAACAATAGATACATCCGTGTTCACACCCCCGGTAGGGATTAATACTGGCGTCAAAGCCAACATCAGGGCTGTCGTTATATGCGATGATAGTCTTTGAAGAATCGGTTAGAAACTGTGTTATCGGAGAGGAGACCTCATCGCTATCCGGTGGCTCTGGAACCAACTCAACGGTCTCGAACCGATTGATAGGGTTGGAACCGGATCCACGGCCGTGTACGGCAGGTGGTTTTTGCATAGAAGTAGTCTTAGCTCGAAGCCGCCGGTGGGCTCTCCGGTACTGCTGGAGTCTCCGGCGGCGCAGCACCTTCAGGCGCAGGCGAACTTTCAGGCTCTGCGGGACTTGCCGCCTTAGTCTCTTTGCTCGCCTTAAGTGCAAGCTCGCGGGTCAGACGTCTGAGTCTCTTTATTTTTCTCTTTATCTTCTTGAGCTTATGGTGATCTTGAGGAGAGGCTTGAATCTCTCCCTTCTGCTTTTTTAGGGCCTGGATTTCATGTTTGACAGAACTGATGCTGGTATGTTCTTTTGCCGAAGCTTTGTCAGAGATCCCTCCAGCCTTGGCAATGGCATTGACAAGATCTTCTTTCTTCATCCCCGACACGCCTTTAAGCTCCGTAATTTTCTTAGCTTCTTCTTTTAGCTTAGGTAGAGTCATTTTTTTTAGATCTTCTATATCCATACCAACGTCCTCCCTTTGACTTCTAGCCTTTACTGTTATCATAATCTCCGCATGAACAAAATGCCGCGAGGTCCAAAAAAAAGAGCAGCGACTCGGCCGGATAAAGGCAGGATAATAAAACTCATCGAGAAACTGGATCGCGCTCACCCCGATGCCAAACTCGATCTCGATTTCTCCAAGCCGATTGAACTTCTTGTTGCTCTGATTTTGGCCGCTCAAGCCCGGGACGAAATGGTCAACCAGATAACCTTACAGCTCTTTAAGACCTATCGCACCCCTGAAGACTACGCTAAAACCCCACTATCGAAACTTGAAGAATGCATTCGCAGGATCAACTTTTATCGCAACAAAGCCCGATCGATCCAGAACTGTTGCAGGGAAATAGTCGAACGATTCCAAGGTAAGGTAACTGAAAATTTGGAGGATCTCCTAACTCTTCCGGGTGTAGGTAGGAAAACAGCAAACATCCTTCTTGGAAACGCCTTTGGCCAACAAGCCATTGGCGTGGATACCCACGTCATGCGTCTGTCCGAAAGATTGGGCCTGACGACGAATACCAACCCCGACAAGGTCGAGTTCGACCTAATTGCTGTAGTACCTGAGAACCGGAGAGTCCGCTTTTGCCACCTGCTCCAATATCACGGCCGCCGCGTCTGCTTTGCTAAAAAGCCCCACTGCCCCGAATGCACGATCCGATCCCTTTGTCCGTACCCGGAGAAAACTATCTGAACAGAAGTTAGAAGGTCACGGCTGCAAGTACTGGGTTGAAGTTCACTGACATCTTACTGTAGCGTCGGATCAATCTAATCCTGCGGGTTTCCCCGTTAAGACTCAATTCATGATAGTTTGTCGAGTAGTACCTTCGCCTCTTTCAAGTCGGCGGTGTCAAACCCCTCAGTAAACCAGCCGTAAATGTCGGCTAACAGTTGCCGGGCATCCTTCTGCATGCCCTGCCTCTGCCAAAGCCGACTCAAACTCATTGCGGCCCGCAGCTCCAGTGACTTCGCGCTCTGCCGCCGGGACAAGTCGATAGCCTTTTGAAAACAGCCTTCGGCTTCCTCATTGCACACCCATTCCACTGCGCAGTAGAAACAAGGGCATGACCAGGATGGGTTAGATGCGTCGTACGATTGAATCCTGCGGCGAAGGGACCTGTTTCCCCCTTTTGATTGATTCTATGGTGCTGGCTGTTGCTTGACTCGTCTCCCCAATTATGGCATTTACTGCCATAATGGCAGAGAAGCCACGTGCGATCCTGATCCAACATGACGATATTTACGATGAAGAGGGCTGGCGGATGGTCATCAAGATTTGGCAAGTCCCGACGAGCCGAACGAGCCCTGATGGTATCGCCTATTCCCTCTCTCTCATTTCACCCGAAGGGAAAAGGGTGGTGGGTTACGATAACCATTGGCCGAAGGGTCACCACCGTCATGTCTTAATCGCGGAAGGTCCGTACACGTACAGCGGCATTGACGACTTAGTCGCCGACTTTAGAGCTGATGTTTTAAGGGGTAGGAGGAAAAGGTCATGAAAGTTAAGAGGGTCAAGATTGGCATCCGCAGCACCGATGAGGTGCTGAGGGAGGCAGCCGAAACTATGAAGAGCGTGGCGCGAGGCAAAAAGGTCAGACCCAAAGGCCGTCGCCTCTTTTTCACAAGCCCCGAGGCCCTGCGCCGGTTCCTGACGCCTAAGAGGCTGGAGCTTATCCGCCTTGTGCGCAAACGTCGACCGAGCTCCATCAATGAGCTTGCAGGTTTCGCCCGGCGCGACTTTAAGAGGGTCTACGAAGACATCATGAGCCTAAGCGAAGCGGGCCTAGTGGAGCTGGCCAAAGATAACGGCCGGAAAAAGGCCCCTCGGGTAGCCGATCAGCTGCGGCTGGAGATCGTAGTATAAGGGGCTATAGAAGTTTTCTCTAACAGCGTGATTTCAAAGCGTTCGATTCGCGAGGGCAATCAAGATTGCCCGGCTTGCAGAGTCTGACCCCGGAGCTGCCGCGCAGTAGGGGCAAAGGCGTAACCAGGATGGAATGAACCCGGCGCTCCGCGTCAGGCATCGGAGATACAATCTGCCCGATCAATCCAATCCTGCGGGTTTCCCCGTTAACACTCAATTCATGATAGTTCTTCGAGCAGTGTCTTTGCCTCCCTTAGATCCGCTGTGTCAAACCCCTCGGTAAACCAGCCGTAAATCTCGGCCAGCAGTTGCCGGGCATCCTTCTGCTTCCCCTGCCTCTGCCAAAGCCGACTCAAACTCATTACGGCCCGCAGCTCCAGCGACTTGGCGCTCTGGCTGCGGGCAACCTCAAGCGCCTTTTGAAAACACCCCTCCGCTTCCGATATCTCTTCCCTTTTGCCTTTTGCCTTTTGATTTTTACCTTCTCGCGCCAGCAGCAATTCGCCTTTGATTCGAAGAAGCTCCGGCTTGTAGCAAGGCATTATATTTTGTTTCGCCATGGCCAATGCCTGCAAGCCCTCCTCAGTGCGCCGAGTTTTTCTATACGCGTCCGCCAAGAAAGAAACGAAGAAAATTGCTCTCCCAGTCCTTCTGGGCTTCATGCCAGCCAGTGCGGTGTGCAGCTGTGCAATACCTTCTTCAACGTGCCCCTCCTCGACCGCCAAGCGTCCTAGGATAGCGGACGCGTATGCAAAGAAGAACAAAAACCCTTGATCCGATGCCAGCTCCAGAGCGGCTTTCGCATGGTGCGCGGCGTCTTGCCGCTCGCCTCTGTGGCAGTATGTCCACGCGGCGTAGAAATATGCATGCGTAATGCTGAACGGATGCGACAGTTCTCGGGCCAGTTTCACCGCCGCTTGAGCACTTTCTAGTGCTTGACCAGGGTAGCCGAGCATCCATAGTGTCCACGCACGGTGTCCTCGGCAGCACACCCGAGTGTCATGTCCTCCATACATAAATGCTTGGGAGCAGTGCTGTTCAGGGTTGTACAACGCCAGACCTCTTTGCAAGTGCTTTTCCGCGCCAGCCAGTTCCCCCATCGTGAACAAGGTGGCCCACAGCGCATGGTGAGCTTGTAACCGTAGCGAGCTGTCTCGTTCGCGATCGGCCACGGCCAGCAGGCGCTCTCCTAGTGTTTGGGCCGTCTCGTGTTGTCCTCGCGACTGATTTAGCAGCCATAGTCCCCAGGGCGCCGGAAACAATCGTCGTGGTTCTCCGAAGCGCTCACACAGCTCTCGTGCCTGCGTGTAGATCCGTTCCACTTCCGGGGTATGATAGCCCTTAGTTGTTATCAGCGCTGGTCCGAGATCAACCCGGATTGCGATGGCCTGCTCGATGGTCTGGCGATTCTCCGGGAGATGCTTGAGAGCTTCCAGCGCCTGCTGGAAGTACTGGGTTGCCTCCCGATTGGCCGAGCGGGTCACTGCCTGAGTCCCTGCCTGGCGAAGGTAGGTGACAGCCTTTTTCCACACCTCGCCCGCACAATAGTGAACCCCTAATGCCGCATAGTGCGACTCCAGGTTCTGGGCGTAGACCCCTTCCAGCGCCCTGGCGACTTGTGCATGTAACCGCCTCCGCTGCGGCAAAAGGAGTTGGTCATAGGCCACTTCCCGGATCCGATCGTGGTTGAAGTCGAAGCGCTCTTCCACCCCGTGGAGCACGCGCCGCCGCACCAGCTCTTCCACGCCTTCCGCCGTCTCAGCTTCTCCAAGACCTGAGGCACGCTCGAGGACGGCGAAATCGGACTCACGCCCAATCACCGCAGCTACCGCCACGAGTTGTTTGGCACGCTTACTCAGCCGTTCCAGGCGTTGGGCGACGACCGCACGAACCCGTTTGGGGAGGGGCACGCTACCCTGCACCTGAAGGCCGTCACCCTCCTGGAGTGCGCGCATCGTCTCCACAACGATGAATGGGTTTCCTTCACTCGACGCCCAGACTCCCTGTTCGAGCCTCGTCAACAACGACTCCTCAACGCGCGCCTGTCTCAGCCGTCTGACCAGATTCCCTGTGTCTGCCCGAGAGAGCGGCGAAAGAGTAAATGAGACCACCCGCCGATTTCGGTCCAGTTCCTGAAGAAGCTGGGAAAGGAGCGGAGTTTGAGACACCTCTTCCTCTCGTGCGGTGCCCACCAGCAACACTGACCGATCCTGGATCCGGTGGCTCAGGAAGGAAAAGAGTCTCAGGCTCATTTCGTCGGCCCAGTGCAGATCTTCGAGAATCAAGAGCAGGGGCTGCCTTGAAACCAAGCAGTCTAAGAGATGAGCCACAGCCTCAAAGAGCCGAACCGCGTTTTCAGGGGCAGTGGACACTTCAAGCCCCGGGGCCCCGACTTCCGGAAACAGCCGGGCGAGTTCGACTCTCCAGACAGCACTGAGGCTCTGAACAATCTCCGGGTCCTCGATCACTTTGCGGTCGCGCAACGCGTTGATCCAAGGTCCAAATGGAAGGACCTGTTCGATCTCGTACGAGTGGCCCACCAGAGCAAGGCCGCCTCCCCGCATCGCCTCGCCACTGAGTTCCTGTAAGAGGCGGCTTTTCCCGATGCCCGCTTCTCCTAAGATAGCTATGGTCTGGCCACGGCCTTTACGGGCTTCCCCCATAGCCTCCCGCAATCGGAGGTGTTCCGGCCTCCGTCCGATCAGTGGGGTCTCGGGGGCATGGAGCTCAAGACGAGCCGTAGTGGACTTGCGGCGCCGCCGACCTGTCTGATGAATTCGTGGTATGGCCGCCGGAGGTGTGCGGGATGACCGTTGAAGAATATCTTGATAGAGCTGCTTCGTCTCCGGCTCGGGCTCTACTCCAAGCTCTCGCTGCAATATCTCAACGCAACGCTGATATTGCATGAGTGCCGCACCTCGACGGCCGTTTTTGACATAGAGTCCCATGAGAATTTGGTGTACACCCTCTTGCAGGGGATCCAACCCGAGGAGTCGCAGCGCAGCCTGAATGGCTGCTTCGTCCAGATTGTTCTTCAGCTGATGCGCAAGAAGCTTCGCTGAGGCGTCCAACGCGAGCTCGCGAAGTCGCTCACGCTCAGCCATGAGCCACTCCTCGAACATCTCCTCTTTTACGTCGAGACCTTCGAGAAAGTCGCCTCTGTAGAGCGCTGTGGCCTGCTCAAGGGCAGACGGGGAGCCGTCGCTGACGAACCGTTCGAACAGCACGACATCCACTTCTACGGCTGCTGGGGCAAGAGCCATGGTGTCCCCCTCAAGGACCAGCCATCTCGGGCTCGCATGAGACAAGGTCTTTCTGATGGCGGAAATGGCTTGCCGGAGACTATGTCGGGCCTGCTCCTCCTCTTTGTCTCCCCAGAGTAGCGCCGTAACTTTATCCCGAGGATGGGGCTGTCCCGGCTTGAGCGCGAGATAGGCCAGGAGCCCCTGGGCCTTCTTCGTGGGGAGGATCAGGGGCGGACCCGTCGAGAGTCGGGCTTCAAACCCTCCAAAAAGGCGAAGTGTGAGTAGTCCCATACGAGCCTCAGCGTGCAGGTGACTATATATCACCCATATCACCCTTGCCTTGAACAGCCAAGCAGCAGATTTGTCGTCTTTTTTTACGATTCTATGACGAAACCTTGACGGCCACCCATTATAATCGGGGACAGAGACTAAAACTCACGGAAGGAGGAGGAAACCATGAGTAAGAAATTAGATGTTCCTCACGGGGGAAACATGAACAGAAAAGTCTGAAGCCAGCCCTCTGGCAGATCCAGTCGTCAGGGTGTGCTGGCTGGTTTGTTTCTTAGATTTGCAGAAAAAAGGAGGACACTAAGATGAAAACTATGAGTAAGAAATTCCTGTGCGCGGTTAGTCTGGTCATTGGCCTTGCCTTCATAACCGTTGCCCTACCTCAGGCCCTGGCTGAAGAATTCTACGCCGGAAAAACGATCCGTGTCGTGGTAGGTTTTCCGCCCGGGGGCGGATACGACACGTACACCCGGGCAGTTGCACGCCACATCGGCAAGTACATCCCGGGAAACCCCACATCCATAGTGCAGAACATGCCCGGGGCCGGAAGCCTCATCGCTGCTAACCACATGTACAACAAGGCCAAGCCGGAGGGCTTAACGGTTTGGATCTGGAACAGCGGGCTGGTTTTAAGCCAAGCACTCGGTGATAGAAAGGTGAGATTCGATGCCCGAAACGTCGATTGGATCGGTGCTCCAAGCGTCGGGTTGCCCTCTTGCGCAGTCATGGGCTTTACTGGCCTAAAAACACTCACGGATGTTCTCAATTCCAAGAAAGTCCTAAAGATGGGCGGCACCAGGGCGGGATCGCCTACCGTAGACCTGCCCAGAATCCTAAACAAAAACATGGGAACCAACTTCAAAGTGATCTCTGGCCTCAGGGGAACCCCTGGGATCCGCATCGCCATGCAGAAAAGAGAAATCGACGGCTCCTGCTGGGGCTGGGAGTCCATGAAGGTCACAGCTAGGTCTATGCTGGACGCAAAGGGGGATGACAAACTAATTCCATTTCTCATTCAAGGCAAGGACAACGCCGCGGAGGTCAAGGATCTTCCCCAAATGACGAATGTCATCAAGGGTGAGGACAAGCTGGCCATGTTTCGCGCGTGGCATGCGACTCAGGAGTTTATGCGCCCATGGTCACTCCCCCCAGGTACACCTAAAGACCGCCTAGAGATTCTGCGGAAGGCCTTCAGGGCCGCTATAAAAGACCCGACATTCCTGGCCGAGGCCAAGAAGTCTAAGCTCCTCATCAACTATGTGTCCGGGGAAGAAATTGAGAAGTTTGTTGATGAGATTTTAGGAATTTCTCCAGCGGCGAAAGCGATGTCTAGTTCTTGGTAACCAAGTAGCCAAAGAAAATATCGTAGTGCAATGGTGGTCCATGTGCGATGTATGAAGCGATGTTTGTCTTTTAAACAACAAGGTTGGGGTTGGTCCGATGGGTAGGATAGTCAACTTGTTCTCCAATGCTATGATGTGAAAAGGTGTCAGGAATCTGTCTCAAGCAGGAGATGAATGTTCTTTAAAAGCAAACTAAATGTGTGAAAAAAGAGGGATTAAAATGAAAAACGCAAGTTCAATTACATTCGCAGCAGCTTTGATGTTTGCTCTCAGTTTTCCCCTTACAGCGAAAGGCGAAAACATTTGGGGGCTTCTAAGAAACGATGAAGGTAAGGTTGTGGCAACATGCAAAGCCGAGATCGACCTTGTCGGAAATAAGACATTTGTGACCCTTAATTTTCTCAAGGGTAAAAAAGGCCATGCGTATACTGCTTGGCAGAAGCACGAGTTCACGAATGGAATTCCCGGTGGTAGTACACCTAATCTCGATGGGACCTTGGCCGCTGGCAAGACCGTTATTCTAAGGGGGCACGCGGTATTTGACGTGAATGATTTTGATGTTGCCGACTTGAAAAAAATCACTATTATAGTCCGCCATCACCTTAAAGTAGGAAATGATGTCGCCGATGAAGACATTATAAAGACGATTAGCACAGGATCCTTTACGGTCGAAGGAGATCCTGTGGACAAGGTAGGGAACTGTGTGATTGATCTGCCATAAAGGTAAACCGAAACAGGTATCAGGAGCCCTTTTGAAACAGGGTGAGTCTGTATCGCGGTATAACCGCTTCAGGCTAGTTGCGCGGAGGGTTGTACCTTATGGATAGCAGGTTTTCCAATGCCGAGGCGTATGAAAGGCAGATGGGTCGATGGAGTCAACGCCTGGCCCCATTGTTTGTCGACTTTGTCGGTATCCGAGAAGGGGACCGCGTGCTCGATGTCGGCTGTGGCACCGGGTCCCTTTGCTTCGCGGTTGCCAGTGTCACCCGACGCTCAGAGATTGTCGGCATCGATCCCACCGGACCTTTTGTTACCTATGCACGCTCTCGAAACGCTGATCCACGGATGAGGTTCGAGGTCGGGGATGCCCTGGCCCTTCCCTATCCCAATGCCTTTTTCGACAAGAGTCTCGCCTCGCTGACGCTCGATTATATTCCTGAGGCCCCGAAGGCCGTAGGTGAGATGCTACGTGTCACACGCCCAGGCGGAACAGTAGCCGCGTGCATGTGGGACAGAGGTGGAGGCATGGAGCTACAGCGCATCTTTTGGAAGACGGCGGTCGTGCTGGACCCGGCGGCTGGGCCCCTGGCCGATAGGCATAGGTCGTACGGCCACAGGGAGAAGCTTGTAGACTTATGGGTTTCCAGCGGTCTCCAGAGCGTGGAGGTAAAGGGCTTGGAAGTACCGTTGGACTTCACCTCATTTGACGATCTCTGGCTGCCTTTTTTGCAGGGTCAGGGACCAGCAGGCGCTTTCGTCGTAGGCCTCCCCTCGCATCGTCAAGAGGCCTTGCGAAAGAAGCTGCGGGAAAAGCTCCTTGGCAATGCCCCTGATAGGTCGTTCACGCTCCCTGCTCTGGCCTGGGCAGTATGCGGGAGAGTACCGGCGCAGTAAGTTGATTTGCCTGAATGAGCCGAATTAGGGTCACCTTGAGGTGCCCCTATTGCTATTTAGATTGTTTGCTGATTATTGTCCAACGAACTGGTACTTGGAACCCGCCAACATTCTCCATCAGACAGGAACCACTTCTGCTCCGCTGAGAGAAGGTGAAGAGAGAAAGTCCTTATAAATACGCAAAACATCTTCGCATTCATTGTGCAAAAAATGTCCCACCCCTGGGATAAGTCTCACCTCGCAATTCGGTATCTGAGCCGACGCCTTTTTTATATCTTTCAAATTCATGATCGTATCGTTTGCGCCATTAATGATTAATGTCTGCGCTTTGATACTACGCAAATCCACGACTTCATTGATGTGCTGGGAGCTTATCAGTAATTTACCGTGCTCATAAAAGGTCTGAAACTGCTCTTTATTGATACTACTAAATTGATCATAGACCCTCTTTTTATAGGCATCGCTTAGATGTTGCCCAAAGTTTTTAATAATGAGGTCGGCAACTTTATGCTCTTGTCCATTTTCGTATAGTTGAATTCCTTTTCTTATCACCATCAACAATTTCTCGCTTGCTCGGATACCAAAACTGGCCAATATGATTTTATCTATTAAATGTGGAAACCGTGAGGCAAAGACCGCAACCACGATGCCACCCCAAGAGGCGCCAACCATGATCGATTTTCCAGGAGCACTCTGTCTTAATAGAATTTGTTGTACCACTTGGACTTGTTCATCGACGGTCACGTCAGCAGAGCCTGAAAGGATCTGGGCCCGCCCCTGGCCTGGCATATCGAAAAGCAACAGCCTGTAATCTTTTGAAAAAAAGGATACAACCGATCTCCACGCCGCCATCGTTTGCTGAGCACCGTTCACGCAAACGATGAATTGGCACCCTTGACCATAGATCCTGTAAGGCACCAGGAATCGATCAACTTTTATTTTACCTTTTGTTACTTTCATAGGTATTCCAACATCTACTGATGACCACAGATAAGGCTGAATGCATACTATAGTAGATTGTCCCAAAAAGGAAAAGACTGTCGGTCCAACCTCAGTCAACGACTCTCACTCCTTTCACGATCTCTGGCTGCCTTTTTTGGAGGGTCACGGACCAGGAGGAGTTTACATCGCAGGCCTCCCTTCGCATCGGGGCAGGGAAACACCCCGCTCAGGATCAAATCGTATTCTCCTTATATCCAATCCGGGGCAGCGAATTATCTGCTTTCCATTCTGCTCTAGAAGGAGCCAACGCTAGCGTTACTCAGCTTAAATAAAGGAAACGATCGAAATGACCTGCTGCCCCTTACGAAAAATGCCCTCTAAGAGCTTGATCAGATCTGTTGAGTACGGGCTACCCGGTCACACCGAAAGTCTTGTTGAAGAACTCGCGTAGCGGGCGGAGCTTGGGGCCGAATGTTTCCGGATTGACGATTTAATATTGCTTACGATGAAGCTCCGGGTACTTTTCCTTCACCCCGACTCTTACCGGACCCCGTCCAATCTTGGTTGCTACAATTTTCTGGCATTCTTCGAGAGAAGATAGTCGTAAAGAAGAATGGCAGCATGGGGATGGGAAGAATGTTTCGAAAAAAAACGGGACAGAGAATTTTCTGTCAACGACCAAAAAAAGAAGATGTCACTTAGTGATTCCTGAAGCAAACTAGAAAATTTAGGCTAGAGGGTCTTTTCCCCCTCCAAGTGGTATTCCGTTTGCTACCCATACAAGGTTTTGCTAATTCTTTGTGCCTGAGGCAAACATACAATTTAAGAATAGTTGCTAGTG
>JBHHYU010000085.1:0-13809 GCA_046757725.1 Binatia bacterium | reverse complement strand
CAATGTAATCGGTACCCTCAGGGGGACAGGGGAAGGGCCTACCCTGATGTTCAACGGTCACATGGACCATTTTGATAATCCTGAACCGACTCGCGTCACCGAGGATCGCATTTATGGGCGAGGCCTCGTCAATATGAAGTGTGCCTTTCCCTGCTATATCACAGCAGTGGATATGATTTTGAAGGCGCAGGTAGAGAGAAAGGGCAACATCGTCATCTCCGGTGTGGTCGGCGAGATCGAAAAGGCTCCGGTGGGAAGATTCCATGGCAAGAGCTACCGGGGGGGAGGTGTCGGGGCGAGATACCTGATGGACCACGGTGTGACGGCGGACATGTGCATCATCGGAGAACCTACCGGGCTGAGATTGCAGGTTGGAAATGCGGGGCTCGTCTGGGCGCAAGTCCGTGTAGAGGGTAGTGCGAAGACCTTTGTTTTGAAGGCACTGGCAGTAGCCCGAGCGATCCAGGACTGGGAGACAGAGTACCAAAAAAAATTCACCCACCCCTTCATGCTGCCGACGGTACAGATAGGAGCCATTGAAGGCGGTAACCCCTTCAAGCCTGGGACGCTACCGGTGACCAGTATCTATGTCATTGTGAAGACGCTGCCCGGCACGCCGCCCTTGAAAATCCAGAGGGAGCTGGAAGGGGTTTGCGCCAGGGTTGAAAAGAAGGAGGGAGATATCAAGACCCGTGTGGAGATCTATCTCTCTACCGGCGGTTACGAGATCTCCAAAAAAGAATATGTTGCACGTGCCATGGAAGAGGCACACAAAGGTGTGTTTGGGCGGGAGGTGCAGTATTCAGAACCCGTACGTTATGGCATTACAAGCGACGGCTCACGGATAGCCCAGTATGGGGTTCCTGCCATCACATACGGTGCCGGATTCGGCACGCATCTGGTAGACCCGGAAGAAAAAGAGGCTCTGGACTGGGATAACCCTTCCGGTAAGAGGCGGGGTGTGGGTATCAACAATATGATCAATTGTAGCAAAGTTTATGCTCTTGCGGCTCTCGATATCTGTACCAAAACGAGAAAAGAGCTCAATACCGATTAGGGAAAGAAACAGGTGGAGGTCGGTGTTACTTTTTCCACAGGGCCGGCGTAGCAATTGAACTCGGGTATCTTGCCTTGTAATCGCCCCCGTATGCCAATGCTCAAGCTCGCGCGCGGTCATTGAGGATCATCGGAAAATCACTGTCGCGCTGCTCGTTCGGTGAAACGATGCCCACAGGTACCAGCTTTCCGCGACCGGTGGCTCTGGAAAAGCCGTTGCCGGAGACGATACCCTAACCAGGGTAATCCAGTGCATTGCGCGAATAAGTAGCCGAACTCTCACGTGCCCGCCTGGCGGCGTATCAAGCCGGCTCTGTGGCCAGGCCACCCTTAACCATATCCAAGGCCAACGTCAACTCATTGTACTCATCCCGTACCGGTTGCTGTTGAAGCCTCCATCTGCTTGCAACCGGACGATCCCGGTGGCACTATGAAAATATGGCTAGTGTAGTTGATTTAGAACGGCTCAAACAAGCGGAAGATGAGGTCCGTGGGATCCTGGACAAATGGCCTAAATGGAAGCAGGCTATAGCTTACCGCTATCTATACAACCTGGAGATGCGAATCTTCGACGTAGACAGGATTATCCGAGAGGGGTTGGGGGGTGGGAGTGACTAAGTAGGAGTTTTAGTGGAATCACTAACTCCGAACGGGTGTTTTAGGGGCTGCATGCCGCGGTATATTATTGCGCTAAACCTCGACCCGCTCGCCGGTATCTTTCAATGCTGTCCATGAGCAAGGGATGATGAGTGTAATGTCTCCGGGGAGATTGTGGTTACAGTAGCCTGTGGTTGTTTTCGGCGTAGAAGTCGCTGGGTTAAAGAGAGTGGCTCCTGGAAGCTGGAGGCTGTAAGTGTTTGGATGGAGATACAGTACTGAATGAAGTAGAGGATAACCGGTGATTGGGGATGGATGAGACGGATAAACGATTATTTGTGGGGATAAAAATTTCTCCGAAGCTACAGATCGAATTGGACCACTGCGCCCCTGGTACCGAGCGCTACTTTGAAAAGGACAATCTGGAATACCTCCAGATTGTGACTCTGGGGGAAGCGAAATTTATTGGAAGGTTTCTCAAGGACGGCTTTCCGTTGTGTGACATCGATAATGTTGGACGCAACGTCTGTAGCATCGTAAAACTGATTACGCGCGGGCACCGGATAGAGGAGGATGCTGTTCACATCTACGTCAATTGTTAGGTGTGAGATAGGTTGGAGCGGTCAGCAGGGACCTGCCTGGACAAAAGATCAGCCAGGAAAAAAGCGCACCATAGGCTACGTCTATTGGTTTCGGCCCAAACGTGGCAGAATTTGATAGCGTTCTCTTGCTCTAACAGCGCTTCGAGGTGAGTTTTTTCGTGGAGCCTTCCGGTTTTTTCTTAGTCAGGCTGTCGCTAAATGCAATCAAATTTTCGGTGAAGTTACCCTGAAAGCTGATTCCCACCACTACGATTACGACCTGTTTACCATCGGAGCAGGTTCGGGTGGCGTGCGGGCAAGCCGCATGTCGGCGGGCTATGGCGCGAGTGTGGCGATTGCCGAGGAGCGCTACCTTGGCGGGACCTGCGTGAACGTCGGATGTATCCCCAAAAAGCTTTTAGTCTACGCCGCGCATTTCGCAGATGATTTCGAGGACGCAGCAGGATTCGGGTGGACCGTTGGTAGTCCCCACGCGGACTGGACGGCTTTGATTGACAGAAAGAACAGGGAAATCGCGCGGCTCAACGGAGTTTATCGCAACCTCCTAGAAAAGAGCGGTGTCAGAATTTTTGACGCTCGCGCACACATTTTGGATCCCCATACCGTGGAGGTTGGTGGGAAGAGGATCACGGCTGCAAATATTCTCGTTGCAACCGGGGGCTGGCCAGTGGTACCCGACGTGCCGGGGAAGGAGCATGTGATTACCTCAAATGAAGCGTTTTTTCTCAAGGAACTCCCCAGTCGTGTCATCATCGTTGGCGGCGGTTATATTGCGGTTGAGTTCGCCGGGATCTTCCACGGATTGGGTATGGAAGTGGTCCAGCTTTATCGCGGTCCGCTTTTCATGAGAGGATTTGACATCGACGTGCGCCGGACACTCGCTACAGAAATGATCAAAAAAGGAATTGACCTCAGATTTGACTCCGCGGTGACACGGATCGACAGAGCGGGTGAGAGCGTGGTTGCCACCCTGAAGGATGGCACATCCGTCGGGGCCGGCGCCATTTTGTTCGCCACTGGGAGGGCGCCCAACACAGCGGGGCTCGCGCTCGAAAAAGTCGGAGTAAAAATGACACGAAACGGCGCCATCGCCATCGACGGTCATTTTCGCACCAGTGTTTCCTCCATCTACGCCATAGGAGATGTAACGGATCGATTGAAGTTAACGCCGGTAGCAATTGCAGAGGGTATGGTCTTTGCCCGGACACTGTTTGCCGGTGAATCGTCCATAATGGATTATGAAAACGTCCCCACTGCCGTATTCAGCCAGCCTCCGGTGGGGAGTGTCGGTTACACCGAAGAGACGGCATGTGAACGGTGCGGCCCGGTTGACATTTACAAATCGATCTTTCGACCCCTGAAGCATACCCTCTCCGGGCGCGACGAGAAGACCATGATGAAGCTCATCGTCGAGCGTGCCACCGACAGAGTAGTCGGTTGCCACATGGTTGGGCCGGACGCCGGGGAAATTATTCAGGGTCTCGCCATCGCCCTAAAGTGTCGGGCAACCAAGGCCCAGTTCGATGCCACAGTGGGTGTCCATCCAACGGCGGCTGAGGAATTTGTTACCATGCGTGGGCCTACGATTGAGCCCTAGACCAAGCCCGTAAGATAGTTCCGTCACCGCCATATCTCAAAACCCCATACGCCTCTAGCATTTGAAAGAATCGGCGCCGATTGATCGGTTTGTTGGCCTCAGCTCTCTTTTATTGAATCCCTGGAGCGAGGATTGGGGGTGAAGGTATTACGAATGTCTCGATAACTCTGCGGTAACTATTGAAATTTTTGGACATCAAGGAACCGATTTCAAGATGTCGGGAGCAAATATAAGACTACGTGTGAGCATGTCACAAAACAATCTCCGGTAGACATCGTTCCCAGGTTTTGATGCCTCAAAGTGACAGATTTTGGTGTTGTGCTTGGCCGCTATCCCGCTTGATGTCATTTTCTTGGCAACCACTAGAGCCCGGTCATCGAAAAATAACCTATTTGTATCGACTACCTCTTAGAACCGTGTTTTGGCATAAATGTTGCTTTATTGGGTATCCATGAGCTTTTGCGCTTCAAATTTCCAAACGGCACAGGTTAAGAGCGCTTGCTATGCCCTGCCCCTGCGGGTCATCGGGCAAGCACTAGAGGTGCTGTGTATTGAAGCCTTTGAGTTAGAGAGAAAAGGCGACGACTATTTCGTACGAGTTCAAACCGGGAGGCTGGATCGGAATGGATTACCTTCATGGGTTCTCGAACATGGTCGGCCCCAAGCTGCGGAGGAAGGTTTGCTAAGGAAGCTCTTTCAGAAGAAAGGAACTTCTGGTACGGAACCTCATCCCACGGGTTTCGAACTGCGTTACACATCTGAAGAACTAAAGCGTTTAGACCAGGAGGCGCGGCAGAGACGGCGGGAAGGGTACGGAATACCGAATGGCCACAAGATGTCAGAGCTTCTGCGGGCGGCCGGTGACTATGTCGACCAAAAGAAAGCCAAGCTGCTTGGGATTTCGTGGCAAGAACAGTCCATAGACATTGTGTATGAGACGGCGGAAGGCCACCGTAAGCTCGAGGTATTCAACTTTCCCAACATGTACGATTTTTGGCTCCTCATGCAATTGCGAAGGATAGCCCCTTCCACTTTGGACTGAACTTCAAAAGCGTTGGGCCGCTCCCTTTGGCAGGGGCGACCCTTTATGGTCTGGCGCTTCTACCTGCCCGGATTGCTGGTCAAATTCTATTTTTTCCTTATGGGTATGAGCATCGATACGTGCTGTCGATACTGCTTGTACGCCTCCCCAAAAAAGCCCATGAGGTCACGCTCCTCCAATTGTATAGCGATGAGAATATAGATTGTGGTTACGGTTGCAAAAAGGAGGTGACCAACTGTCATCACCGGTGCTGCCCAAAAAGCAATAATAAAACCCAGCATGATCGGGTGGCGGACACACCTGTAGAGCCCAGGCATCTTGAACATGACAGGCGGCGTTTCCTTGCCGCGCAAGTGCAAAAAGACTTGCTCCAATCCGAAGAGCTCAAAATGACCGATCATAAAAGTAGCCAGGAGTACGAGAAACCAACCGATCCAGAAAAGCCCTTGAAGAGCAAACCAGCCGGCGTCATTTTCAACGTCCCAAACCACACCGGGTAAGGGTTGCCATTGCCAAAAGATAAAACATAACAACAGACTGGCAATAAGGACAAAGGTACTGCGTTCTATCGGTTGCGGTATAACTCTGGTCCACCATCTTTTGAATCCCTGGCGTGCCATCCCGCTGTGCTGGATCGCAAACAGGGTGAGTAGAACAAGGTTGATAAGCAAGGCCTGGCTGAAAGACCCTTTGGCGCCCGAATCAATGGACTTGGGAACTATGATGTTGCCCACAAAGCCGATGGCGTACAGGAAAGTTGTGAAGAAAACAACGTAGGCGAAAACCCCATATACGAAGACCGCTACTTTGCTCATGGTACCTTCCTCCTTTTGACTCCCCTTTATCGAATAAACGAGTTTCGGGACCATTGGTAAAGCAAAAACATGAGGCTTGGTTTTCCTTTGGCACTCATATCCGTCTAGCCAATAAAAAAAAAGACCCTATCCTATTTTTTTTGGACATTGGACATACGAAGTGGTATAATTCTATCTAGGGTGATGTCGAGACCTAAACCGGTTAAGTCGGATTAAATATTCAACAACTTGCCATCATCCAATCCCACGACGAGTACGAAACTACAACAGCGAGATGTTCGTGTTAGCCCCGTGAAGGAGAGACTCCTTGAGGAAATCTTGGGTAAGGGCGATATGAGCCGTTCCGTTGTCCTTCTAGAAGCTCACATCTAGACATTCCGCTCGAACAACCTCGGTTGCCGCTTGCCTACGAGGTAAGGAAAAAGTTAGGATTCCCCGTAGGGCATGGAAAGCGCCCTACCGTGTTTAGCCAATTAAGGCCTTAAAACCAAACTTGCGTAAAAACTAGAAATTAACCAGAAACCGAGCCCGAAGCTAACACAAGAAAGGGGGACAAACCATGTCGGTAAACGAAGAGATCAAAGGAACCCTTCCTGACATCACGGCGAAGGGGTTTGATGCGGCCAGCATTTCCAGTGAGATCAGGTCTCTTGAGGAGGAAATGAAAGTAACGCGGGGCAAGAGACCAAAACGGGCTAAGAAACTTACAAGATTAGAACGTACAAAACGACTCCACGACCGGGTATTTCACCTAGTAGAAGAACTGGAGGGGGAGGGCTTTGCTTCCTTGTTACTACCGCCTCCTCCCGTTCTACTGGTGGGACCCGAGGTAGAGGATCCCAAGACAGAGGGTAAGATTGGGCATGCCATGGAGCCCCTCGGTCGCTACATCCGGCGCGTCTCGGTTCAGGATAACTTTTTTCAACGCCCACCCTTTGACCACGTAACCGACGCCATCTATCGAAGACTGATCCGTGATTTTATTGATGGGGCGGCAATGCCGGAGAGTAAAATAGCCGCACTGAGCAGCAGCGGGGATCGGGCCCACTCTCTACAAGAGGGAGAGATTCAGTACTCGATCATCGATGGCCTTCAGAGGCTCTACTGCTTCCTCATCGCAATCTTGTTGGTATGGCGGCGTGATGAACTTGTGAAGGACGGCATCATTCCACAAGAGGCATGGAAGTTCTTCGCAGAATCCGTCGGCAGGCAGGACAACCCACGCAAGGCAACCGAAGACCTCCTTCGGCGAACCATCAGGTTCGAAATCTTCTACGGAATCAGTCTTGCGGGGTTGTTGCACTATATGGTTACCTTTAACACAAGCCAGCGCCGCATGAGCCTCCGAGTCCAACTGGAGATTATGCAAAGGCCATTGATCGAGCAGTTAAAGAGCGACGGAATTCCCATTTGGGAAGATATCGGCAAAATGCCGAGAGAACAGAAACCTAGGGAAAAATTTCCTGCGTCGGTCCTAGTGCTGGCCACGCAGGCCTTTATCACCAACAACGCGCATGTCACGGCCGGGGCTGAGACAGAGCGCTTCCTCGACGAAAACCAGCCCTATTTGGATAACGTTGGAGATGTCTCAGATGTGATTAAGACATTGAGACGGATCACCATGGAGATCCACCCGAAGATCATGCAGGTTTACGCGGGCGATCCTAATAAGCGCTATTTGATCTTGTGTGAGAGCAGCTTCTTGCTGGGTTTTATCGCCGCATGCGGCTACGTTCGAAACCGTGGCGGCATGATGATACTGGACAGAGCGTTCGACAAGCTGATGGGCGAGCTCAACAAGTTCACCGAGGATCCCATTAATCTGGAGTCCTATCAGGAGGCAACCTCGCTGGTCGCTTCCTCCCGTGGAAAGGCGGCTCGACGGTTGGTGGATGACACATTCCGTCGTTTTTTTCTAGGTGTGACTACGGAGCTTGAATGGCTGGATACGGCTAGGCAAATTTCTGCCGGTGTGGCGTGACATCAAAAACAGTGCTGGACCCAAGTTAACCATCCAGTAACTCGATCTGTTCGATCTGCTGCGTGAAGCCATCGTTCCGGTCTGATCCGACAGTGGTTATCTCATACCTGACAATCGGAAGGTAGCTTCCCTGAGATCCGGTGGAATCTCTTGTCCTCTTTGCCAGCCTTTCAGAATAATACCGGGAAAGTACTCTCCTCAAACCTGATCCGTAAGCCCTCGGTCCTTCCACCGACACTATTGTAGTGCCTCTTAAATGAAGGCATTTATTCTCCCACGTAACAGTTTAGCATCAGGGAATGAAATCTCGTGCGAAACACCCTAGTTCCCAAGACATCACTGCAGGTTCTCATCCCGCCGGCATGGTGCCTATCCGTAGCCATGATGGTCGACCCATGTTTCTCTATTCACCACGAAGCGCACCAAGGACACGAAGAACGGACAACCGGATTAGAAGAGCAACCGGATTTCAAGAGGCTATTGTCTTCCTTCGTGCTCTTCGTGTCCTTCGTGGTGGTGTACTTCGGATAGAGTACCAACAGCGTGAGACACTGCACTAGTAAAGTTGGCATAGGGTAAGATAACCTCCAGGCAGCTCGAAGCGTAGCTGTCATAGCCGCTGAGTTCTAGCGTTTCCCAAGGTACCAGAGGCATAGCGAGACCGGGGGAACAGTCATGTAGCCCTCACGCCTCTCTTGTCGCGCCCCGGACTCGGGGTCACCCGCAGTTTAAAAAAACCGCGATGGACAAAACGCAACTGAGTTTAGCAAAATCTTCGAGCAATTTCGTGAGAATCTTTAGCGTGGCTTGGTGATTCCGCGGAGAAAACGTGATAAGTGGAAACAGGTAGCAAAGGGACAAGACTTGTCAGTTGAGACCACATTTGTCCAATTCAGTAACCGGCTTATCCCTCAGAGTGCTTTGAAAGAATGGTCTATCTAGGGAGGTAATTCTTAAGAAAAACAAGGCCTTTTTACCCAACCAGGGTCACTTATCACTATTTGGCATGTTGTATGCTTATTCTGCTACCCTGTATGGAGTTTACTGAAAAAAATGAGTTAATAATAAGAGAGGGGCGATAACGAGTGGAAGAAATAATGACCCCGACTGAGGTGGCAGCACTTCTCAAAATTCATGTTAAAACCGTCTATAAACTGGCGGAAAAGGGAATCATCCCCGGGAGTCGAATTGGAAGGAGTTGGCGCTTCGGTAGAAGTGATATTCTGAGTTTGGTAACCGACAAGGGCAAGCAATGGCCGAATCCTATCGAAGGCTCCTATGGCTCCAAGAGATTCACTAGAGGGTGAAGTTAACTGTATCATCAGTGAAGTAGCTGGAAGCAGATGCGAAGAGGGAATCTCCCATGATCCATACAGAAACTATTGAAGAACTGCACCGGCTCCTGACCGAGAAGAAACGGCTGGGAGGAAAGGTGGCGGAGGTACAGACAGCTCTATCGCAAGTCAAGAAGAAAATTTCAGAGTCTTTGGTGCAACAATATGTCACAACATCAGAAGAGAAGATTGCCATAAAGGAGGATCTAATGAGGGAAGAGCAATCCTATGAGCGGCTGTTACAGGCACTCCGAGATATGCATAAGGAGATAGAAGATCGGATTCGCCCCGTGGAAGAACAGATCGTCCAGGCTGAGGTGGATTACTTAAAGAATCTGTTTGAGCAGAAAAAAGTTGCGCTCATGGATTGCCTCGGCAAGATCGACCAAAAGATACTCGAATGCCGACTAGATCTAACGGAGTATAATCGTATTCAAACCGATTTGAATGCGCTCAACGATCGAGTTTCAAGACTTGGCTCAGGAACCCTCCCGGTACCCGAATTTCTGTCAACAACCAACCTGGCGGATATCGTCGTAGAACGCATCGAGGGACTTAGATCTCAGGGAAAACTTTGATCTCACGTTTAGGTTAAACGAAACATGCTTATTGGACTTTTCCTTTTTGGCGGTGCAGCAACTTTGGGCGTACTTATTGCCTATCTTATCCTGGCCGAGCGGGAACTCAAAGAAAAACGGCGGCGTATTGAGGAATTGCAATCAAAGCCCGTGGCAGCATCTGATTCGGAGATCCATACAGAGGACCAGATTCATCAGAAGTTTCCGGAGGTAAAGGTTGCTGAGTTAAAGGAGGAAAACTCCCGGCTTTCGGAACAGGCGGCTGAACTGGGCAAGGAGCGAGATGCCGGTCAGGAGAGAATCCGGCAGTTGGAGCGTGAGCAGGACAGAATGCGTGAGGTGGAGGGGCAAGTTGCTGAGTTAAAGGAGGAAAACTCCCGGCTTTCGGAACAGGCGGCTGAACTGGGCAAGGAGCGAGATGCCGGTCAGGAGAGAATCCGGCAGTTGGAGCGTGAGCAGGACAGAATGCGTGAGGTGGAGGGGCAAGTTGCTGAGTTAAAGGAGGAAAACTCCCGGCTTTTGGAACAGGCGGCCGAACTGGGCAAGGAGCGAGATACCGGTCAGGAGAAAGCCACGCAGTTGGAGCATGAGCAGGACAGAATGCGTGAGGTGGAGGGGCAGGTTACCGAGCTAAGGGAGAAGAACTCCCAACTTTTGGAGCAGACTAATAAGCTTAGGTCATTAATATTGGAAAGGCTGGAATCACAGCTTGCGGGTCTCAATGGTCTCTATCAGCAAGTGTCGGAGGCGGATAACTCTGAATCAACCTAGGAAGACATTGCCCCGCCCCTCGCAGACTTTCGTAATCCCCCGGTATCCCATTCTGACATCTCATATCTTCTCGTCTGCATCCTCACTCTGATTTCACTGTCAACAAGCCGCACTGAGCGATCAGGGTCTACTCAATGTGCGGCTCACTTTTTTTATCTCTCACCGTTGGGCCTGGTCATAAGATGCCCGATCTGAAATATCCCTCCCCGCCTGGTCCCATAACTGCCCCAGTTTTTTTGGGGAAATGCCGCTAACGCAGCCCTCGTTAAATCAGAGGAAAAAGCCGGCAGATCGTAACCTCGGTTTCGTATAGGAGAGAAAAGGTGATAACATTTTCAACATCTCAGCGGTTCCCGGACCGGCAGGGTTTCGGACTCAATGCTTACTCAACATCATAACCTATCTATTGGGCTGGTGTACGGACCACATGTGGAAAGCTGATAGACAGGAGAATTTGGATCCTAAATCTTTACGGGGTGGGCTTGGGACGTTCGCAGGTGTTTTTACACCAAGCATCCTTACCATTCTTGGAATTATTCTTTTCAGACGGTTGGGGTACGTGGTCGGCAGTGCGGGCCTAGAACGTGCGCTGGGGATCCTAGCACTATGCAGTGTTCTCGCAATTCTAACCAGCCTTTCCCTTTCTGCCATAGCCACGAACCTGAAGGTCAAAGGAGGTGGCCCTTATTATTTGATCTCGCGCACGCTCGGACTGGAATTTGGCGGCGCCATCGGTGCCGTCCTATTCCTTGCACAGTCGGTATCCATCGCGTTTTACTGCATCGGTTTTGCTGAGACAGTCACTGAGATGCTACCGATTGAAGGAGGCCAAATACTATCGCAGGGAATTGCTGGTGTGGCGGTCTTGATTCTTCTTCTTTTCGCCTGGCTTGGCACCGATTGGGCAACTCGCCTTCAATACCTGGTTATGAGCATCCTGGGAGCAGCTCTTCTCTCTTTCTTTGTCGGTGGAGTCGGCCACTGGAACGCTGGGGTATTAACCCAGAACTGGTCTGCTCCCGTCAGCGGGCCTGACTTCTGGATTCTCTTCGCCATTTTTTTCCCTGCGGTCACGGGATTCACCCAGGGAGTCAGTATGTCCGGAGATCTCAAAGATCCGGGGAGGAGCATACAGGTGGGCACTTTCTTAGCTGTGGGGATATCCATCATCGTTTATCTGGCCGCAGGGATTGTGTTGGCCGGCACCTTGCCTCGGGAACATCTGGTGGGCGACTATGGCGCGATGAAGCGAGTAGCCCAGGTCGGTTGGCTGATCGAAGCGGGTGTGATAGCTGCGACTCTATCTTCGGCTATGGCCTCCTTCCTGGGTGCGCCCCGCATATTGCAGTCCATCGCAGGGGATCGAATTTTCCCATTTCTTTTACCTTTTGCTGAAGGGGTTGGTCCCACTGGAAACCCTCGGAGGGGAGTCTTGCTATCTGCCGGGATCGCATTGGCGACTGTCGGCCTGGGTACACTGAACGTTATCGCATCCGTGGTTTCGATGTTTTTCTTGATCTCTTACGGCCTGTTGAATTACGCAACCTTCTATGAGGCCCGTACGGCCAGCCCGTCGTTTCGACCACGGTTCCGCTTTTTCGACGCTCGACTAAGTCTTCTGGGAGCAATGAGTTGCCTGGCGGTCATGCTGACCATCGATCTAGCGGCTGGTGCTGTCGCCCTTGCAGTCCTGTTTGCCATCTACCAGTACCTGAAGCGTAGCGCCGGACCTGCACGCTGGGCGGATAGCCACCGTTCCTACTGCTTTCAACGCATTCGCGAGAATCTTCTTGCCATGGCGGGTGAGCCGGAGCACCCCCGGGACTGGCGTCCCTGCATCCTTGCCTTTTGTGACGATCCGGAAAGGCTCGACCGGCTTTTACGTTTTGCCTCGTGGATTGAAGGTGGTAGCGGGCTCACGACCGCCGTCAGAATTTTAGAAGGCGAAGATGCAATAACGTTGCAGCATCGAGATAAGTCGGAGAAGGAGTTGCAGAATTTTATTCAGGAACGTGGGCTAAGCATGTTTGCTAGGGTGATGGCTGCTCCGGATTTCCGAGTGGGAGTTGAGAGTCTGCTCCAATCCTTCGGTATCGGGGGAATCCGGGCAAACATGGTCCTACTGAACAGGGTGGAACAACTCTCCAGGACAAAGAAAAACGAAGGGCAGGTCCGATACGGTCGCCAGCTCCAAGAGGCCATCCGACTCGGATGTAATGTCGTTGTCCTTGATTCCGAAACGGCCGAATGGGCTACCCTTGAAAAGTTAGCGACCGAAGAGCGGCGAATCGATATCTGGTGGTGGGGAGACAGGACAAGCCAACTGGCATTACTCCTTGCCTATCTGATGACCCGAGGAGAAGCTTGGGGCTCGGCGAAGATTCGGGTTCTAGCCCCCAGCTCTGAGGAGGGATCAGAAAAGACCCTGGAGAGTCTGCGGTCTACTCTAGGAGAGGTCCGTATTGATGCCGAGCCGGTGGTGGTGTTGGATATTGGCCCCGACACTGTCGTAGAACGCTCTGCAGAGTCTGCGTTGGTTTTTCTTCCCCTTCGCTTCAAGGAATTGCAGCTGTTGGGTTTCTTGGATGGAAGCCTTGACGATCTCCTCGATCGATTACCGCCCGTTGCCCTGACCCTTGCCGCGAAGGACATTGATATCAGCGCTGAGCCGGATGAAGGCAAACCAGCAGAGATCGCCAAAGTCTTTGACGCTGCTCAAGATGCAGAGCAAAAGGCATTGAAGGCAGAGCAGGAGGCAGATGCGCTATCTAAGTCGGCTGAGGAAAAATTGCGCGAGCTACAGGTCACCTCAGCCTCCGACGCCGAGCCAAATGAGAAGGCAGACGCCGAAAGGGCATTTGATCAGGCGAAGATGCTTGCGAATAAGGCGTCCCAAAGAGCGCAGGAAAGCCGTGCCGAGGCAGGAACCGCTGCCCAGGCTGCAAAGGAGATGGGAGCAAAACCGACGGAGATACCGGAGGGGTTGGCGAAATCGGCGCCGCGTGAATCGACGAAAGTAGAAAAAAATAGTGCAAGAAAGGATTCCAAAGAGGGACTAGGCCTTCCCCGAAAGAAACAATAAGCCCAAACTCATCACCACGGTCGGAATCAAAAAATCCGCAGGTCGAGAATTACTGCCACGATGCGACCAAACAGCTTTCTGTGTCTGTGTCTGGGAAGAGATCAGGCTCCTTCACTGTGAAACAAGCCTTGGCCGTGGTGGAGCCTACAGTTCCCATCAATAGCCCCTTTGTGTGTCGTGTTGAACTCATGCCCTGTTATCCGATATTCTCTGGACAAAGAAAACGTCAGTTTGACCCCACGGTATCGGTCTAGGGCCCGGAAGGCGACCTGACGGGTTGTTTCGGAGGCAAATTCCAGCTCGTGGCGTCAGGTTTTCGATAGCCAATTTTTATCGAATGAACTACCCCGCAGC
>JBHHYU010000084.1:0-14345 GCA_046757725.1 Binatia bacterium | reverse complement strand
TGGTGGCCAGGGACAGAATCGAACTGCCGACACGAGGATTTTCAGTCCTCTGCTCTACCGACTGAGCTACCTGGCCAGAAGTTTGGAATATTGCTTAAAAACCGCGGAGAGTCAAGATCGCACACTTAAGTTTTTCGTAACTCGGCTACTTTCTGCTCGATAAAATCAATAATCCGGCTTTCGAGTCGGACGTGCTCAAGAGCGTTAATTTCCTGCACGCCTGTGGGACTCGTGACGTTAACTTCTGTCAGGTAATCTCCGATCACATCCAGCCCGACAAAATAAAGACCCAATGCTTTTAAATGGCGCGACAGCACACGGCAGATTTCCCGGTCCCTTGAAGTTAATTCGGTCTTGACGCACTGGCCCCCAACATGAATGTTGCCGCGAATTTCATCATCGCGGGGTACGCGTAAAACAGCCCCGATGGGCTCGCCGTTGAGGACAAGGATACGCTTGTCTCCCTCGCGTATCTCCGGCAGGTAGCGTTGAGCCATGATGGGTTTTCTCCCGTCCATAGTAGCCGTCTCCAGGAGGGCGTTAGTATTTTTGTCTTGATGGTGAAGATAAAAAACCCCGCTCCCGCCATGGCCGTCCAACGGCTTAATGATCATTTCCCCACCCAGCTCCTCCATAAACTGCTTAAGCTGCCTCCTGTCGCTACTTACCAGCGTCTCCGGGATCATCTCCGGGAAGTTTAGGATGTACAGTTTCTCACTGGCTTCACGAAGGCTTCTCGGATGATTCGCCACCAGACACCGCTTGTTCACGAGACTGAGGAGATGTGTGGCAAAGAAAAAATTCATGTCGAATGGCGGGTCTTTACGCATCAGAATAACATCAAACCAACTGAGGGTTTTCAAAAATGCTGCACCAAACCGATAGTGAGGCGTACCCCGTACAACGCTGACGCGGCGACAATGGGCCTCGGGTATGGCACCGCGGACGAAGAGATCGCCAAGCTCCATGTAATAGACCTCATGTTCCCTTCTCTCCGCCTCAAGCATAAGAACAAAGGTGGTATCTTTGTGGATGTTGATTGTTTCGATGGGATCCATGACGACCCCTATCTTCAGGATTTCCATGAATTCTCTCTAACCCGTGGAAGGTGTTGAGGACGGTTCTCGGATAACCCAGGTGCGAGCTAAAAGATCGTGCCAGCCTCTTCTTTCCTGGTTCCAGAGAATCCAAAAGAACCCCGCCCCAACCGCAGTACAGAGGATAGTACCGAGCCAGCGAACAAGCGCTTGGCCGTAAGTGATAGGCTCCTGATTCACGCCAATGACCCTCAAACCGAGGAGCCATTTCCCAACAGTTTTACCCTCCATGCCGTGGAAGAGAACAAAATACCCGGATACCAGGAGAAGCCACGCCGGAATAAGGATGCGCAAAAGGCCAACGAATTGATTCAACGAGAGCCTCTGATCATGGGCCGCTAATCCAACGCTATAGCCCACGTAGACAACATAAAAAAGGAAAAATGAAAACAAGCCCAGCATAAGAAGATCAACAAAAAAAGCACAGGTGCGTCGAAAAAAACCTCCCCACTGAACTACTCTTTCTTCTTTTTCTATTTCCTCTTCGCTATCCTGAAAGGCTTCCAGGTATCGATCCACTTCCTGATCCAGCACATGCCCCAAATCCACCTTGTCTTTAGTACCATTGCTGATGGCACCAGATTCCCTTCTCTCGTTACCAACGGTAAACTCCAGCTCCATTCCAGAAGATGCCTCCTCTCGGCTCACAGAAGCGCCGCACAGGTCACACCGGTCAGCAACCTCGGAAATAATGGAACCACAACTAGGACACTTCATAGAATAGGAATTGTAAAGAAACTCTCTAAAAGAGGCAAGGCCACCTTAGCCCATATCACCCCATAAAAACTGGGCGATAGACAGGGCTGCGAAGGCAGCGGTATCCGTCCGTAAAGTCCTTCTCCCCACACGGACAGATCGAAATCCGTGGTGCCTCGCTTCGAATACCTCGGCCCGGCTAAAACCGCCTTCTGGTCCAATGGCCAGCAAGAGAGATCCGAGATGGAGTTTTTCCATGTGGAGCTGAGTCAGACTCTGCCGAGACTCCTGCTCCCAAAAGAGTACCTTGAGCTCACATGGCCAAGGTCTGCGCAGCAGATCCTCAAACCTACTGAGATTCAGAATCTCTGGAATTTGGGTGCGACCCGATTGTTTAGCGGCACTCAGAGCAATCTTCTTCCATCGGTTGTATCGTCTCTCAAGCTTTTTGCCATTGAGCTTAGGTACGGTATACTGAGAAGAAAAAGGGACAATCCTCCGGACTCCCAGTTCCGTTGCCTTCTCCACCACTAGGTCCATCTTTTCCCCCTTGCCCAGCGCTTGCGCCAAAGTGATATTCACCGACGACTCTCGCTCCGGCTGATACGACTTGAAAATTTCGACCTTTCCGGCTCGACCGGTATAGGATTGAATAATTCCCTCGTGCTCCCATCCCTCATCATCGAAGAGAGTAATTCGATCTCCGGGTCGTAAGCGGAGAACCTTTCTCAGATGTTCAAGCTCTTGGCCGGTGACGGTTCCCTTTTCGTCTTGTATATCTTTCTTTGGAACAAAAAAGCGCGGCATGATCAGCTATTTTTTCTCAGGAGCAGCGTTACCCACTCTTTTTCAGTTGATCGTTGCGCCAGCTTGAAGGACTCAGGTCCCAGATGGCGCAACACCTCGCCCGCCTTTGACTGCAGGATTCCCGAGAGAACAAGATATCCTTTCGGCAAGACCCTTTGTTGCAGCGCAGTGGCAAGGCCTATAATGGTTTCGGCAGTGAGATTGGCAACGACAACCGTAAAGGATGCCCGGATACGTCTGAGCCCGGAGCGAGATAAGGTAACGATTCGTTCAACCCCGTTACGCCGAACATTGGTCCAAGCTGTCTTGAGGGCGATAGGATCATTATCTAAAGCCAATACCGTTTTAGCACCCATCCGGGCCAGTGCAATGGACAGGATTCCTGACCCGGTTCCTACATCAAGGGCAGTGAACTTTTCTCTCCTCAAAGAGGATGTCACCTTCTCAAGAAACTCCAAACAGCAGCGAGTGGTGACGTGCGTGCCGGTACCAAAAGCCATCCCCGGCTCGATCCTAATGATGATTCGGCCCCCCGTCTGAGGTGGGTTAAGCCACGGAGGAGTTATCCAAAGACTCTTGCCTACCTTTTGCGGAGTAAAGAACCTGCGCCACGAGCTATTCCAATTTTTGTCTTTAAGGATCTTCCAACGTAGCGCGTACTGCCCGAGACCTGGATGAATCTGCCTAATGCCTTTAAGGAAACGTTGGATGTCTCGCTTGAGGAGCGAGGTCTGGGTGGGGCGTACAAAGAAGGCCTGGACTTCATCTCTCTTGAGGATAACACCGGGAGAGCCCTTCTCAATAAGAAAGTTTGAAATTGCGTCTAGGGCCGATGGAGGGGCTTTAACGGAGAGTTGCAACCACGAGACGACCACCCTTTGCTTATGCCATAGAGCGGTCCTGGGTACAAACGACGACTCTTACCTGCTTGACCAAGAATCCTCCCTGGGCTAAAACAAATCAAAGAGTTTCTAGTAAAAAGGAAGCGCACCCTTTTCCTATGGTAGATATTTCTCCGTTTCGCGGTATTCGCTACAACCAAAAGAAGATACGGGACGTTTCAAGGGTCATTGCTCCTCCTTATGACGTGATCTCGGAGGAAGAGCGAGAGAGGCTCAGTCGGAGATCTCCGTACAACATCGTGCGGCTCATTCTAAACCAAGAGCCGGATTCCTATGAAAGCGTAGCTCGCCTCTTTGAAGAGTGGCAATCAGAGGGAGTTTTTGAGCAGGATGAGACACCCGCCATTTATTTTCTCGTCCACCGCTTTCCTGACGGGGAGGGCCGGGAAAGAGATAGGCAGGGTTTTATTGCACTGTCTCGGCTTGAAGACTTATCGACCGGGACGATCCGTCCCCATGAACAGACATTAGAGGCACCCAAAGAGGATCGTCTTCAACTTATGCTTGCCTGTCATGCAAACTTCAGTCCCATCTTCGCCCTCTATTCCCAGCCAAAACCAATCATCAATCGAAGGCTTGCGGAACAAGTGCTGGGAGTTTCTCCCCTCATAGAAGTCAAGGTAAATAGTCAGGAGTCGTGTCGCCTGTGGCGTGTCACCGATCTCGAGTTGATTCACTTGGTGCAACAAGAGATAAAGGGCCAACCCCTATTGATCGCGGACGGACATCACCGTTATGAGGCCGCTCTGAATTACCGGAACCGCCTATTGAAGGAAGGGGGAAAAAGCACCGGACGGGAGCGGTCCCATTACGTGATGATGTATTTCGCCAATATGAACGATGAGAACTTGGTCATCCTTCCCACGCATCGCCTCGTGCGGAATTTTCCTCCGATCCCCTTCCAAAATCTCGAAGAGGCCCTTCAGCGATATTTCTATCTGGAGCCCTATCCGAAGACACCGGAAGGGCAACAGTGGTTTCTCCGTGCCCTGAGAAGTGGTGGCAAGAAACGGCGCCTCATTGGCGCATCTTTTAAACGAGACCCGAGATATCTAATCCTACGCCTGAAGAGTAAGAGGATCATGCAGCGGTTGGCCAAGGAAATGAGTGCACCATTGCGAGAACTAGACGTTACAACTGTTCACCTCCTAATCTTCGGGCATATCTTGGGTCTTACCGCCGGAGACCAGACAAGCGATAGCGTCATAAGTTATTCACAGGACGCAAAGAAGGTGCTTAGGTCTGTTGATAGGGATGACTACCAGGCTGCATTTATCCTAAACCCGCCCCGACCCGAAGAGATTCTTACCATAAGCGCGAGCGGAGAGAAGATGCCTCAAAAGTCCACCTATTTCTACCCCAAACTCGTGACCGGCTTGGTTATCAACAGGATTGATCCCAACGAAGAGATCTCAGACGAGGTAGTCGGGAGATAAAGGTCCCAACTACTTAGGATCATTCTCAAGAGCCAACGAGGAGCACGGGTCGGGATCCCCTCACCTCCGCACGGGACTGACACACACCCCATCTCCCGGCTTTCCGCTGACTTTCCCGTTTTCCATGACTACCTTGCCTCTGACGAGAGTACAGATAGGAGCACCTTTGATTTTTTGGCCATGGTAGGGGGTCCAACCTACCCTTGTATAGGTCGTCTCATTAAGGATCGTTTCTTCTTTGTGCAAATCCACGATCACCAGATCTGCGTCCGAACCAACTTGAATCACCCCTTTCCTAGGATAAACGCCAAATATGCGGGCGGGGTTATACGAGGTCAGACGTACAACGCGATCCAGGCTTAGTTTTCCTGCATTGACAGCGTCTAAAAAGAGTCGTAAGTAGTCCTGAATCTGAGGTTCTCCGCCAGGGGACTTCCACATATCCTTCCAGCCGATCTCCTTCTCCTCCCTTGTGTGGGGTGCGTGGTCCGAACCCACGACATCGATCGTCCCGTCGTTAATGGCATCCCATAACGCCTGTGCGTGTTCATCGGGCACCCAAAATCCCAAACAGTAGGGTCCCAGCCTCTCGATGTTTTTCCACGAGTTACCTAGGAAGAGTGCCCATGGATTGATTTCACTAGTGACGGTTCGCCCATCGGCCTTGGCACGGCGGATCATTTCAATGGCTCCAGGAGTGCTCGTGTGGAGGATATGGAGTTTTGTACCTGCCGCCCGCTGAAATCGTAACAGCGTAGCAATCGCCGTGTCCCAAATGATCCCATCAAAGTCCCGATAGGCCTTTGCATAGGCCTGAGGGCTTCGATCCCCCCGCTGCCAGTACCTTTGTTCGAGGACGTCCATCAAATCCTGGTCGTGGGGATGGACCATTAGCGGTACACCGGTTTTGGCCACGGCCTCAAAGCTGCGGAAGAGCTCACCGTGGTGACTGAGCCCGATACCTGGCATGTGGGGATAGTCCCTGCCCGTGTCCTTTACCATGAAGATCTTGAAGGCCAGACAACCGGCCTCAGCGAGTCTGGGGACCTCATCGGGTACTGTCGCGGATGGATTGTGATTGAAATCAACAACAGCCTTTTTATTGCTGATTGCAATAACCTTTCGGTAACGGTCCAGAGTCGTTGTCGGTGGGTTGACATTCGGCATACCCACGGAGAGTGTGACACCACCGGCGGCGGCGGCTTGAGTCGCAGTCGTAAGGTCCTCCTTGTGCGTAAACCCAGGTTCCCTGTGGTGCGTATGTGTGTCAATGAGTCCAGGAATAACCACCTTACCCTTTGCTTCTATAACAGCATTAGCGGAGGAATCGAGAAAGGCCGGTGACCTGCCCAGGCCCACAACCTTGCCCTGGTGTATGGCGATGTCGGATTCGACAATACCTCCAGGTGTCCAAACCTCTCCCCCCTTCACGACCAAATCCACTTTTTCCATCGCCTGATCCAACTCCCTTCAAAAATAAGACTAGGAATTTCTTATATGACCGACAAGTATCTGTGTCAACAGGCTGTTCGTCGAGACAACCCACACCCTGTTGACGTGACGCGGCTGGGAGACTATATCTGCAAGACTACAAGACTAGTTGAAGACTATATATAACTTGGAGCGGCGGAAAATATATTATGCAAGTTGCAATATCCAGCTTACTCTTTAAGTCTTACTCTCTAGGACAAGTTATCGATCTAGCTCGAGAGTTCGGGATTTCGTGGCTGGAAGTGTGGTCGGAACACTTCTGGAGAGACGATAACGGCCAGCTGTCACAAGCACTGCGCAAGTCAGGACTAGAAATTTCGGTCCATGGCCCGATTGCGGATCTCAATATTACATCGGCCAATCCAGGGATCTGCAAGGAGTCATTAAAGCAAGTCCTTCGGGCAGTGGAGGAAGCCGCAAGGATAGGTGCCAAGGTAATCACGGTGCACCCTGGTCACATGACGGGTAAAAAAGACCTGCCAGAAAGCATCTGGGATGCTAACATCGAAGCGTTGGCACAGATCGCTACGAGGGGAAAAGAGGTAGGGATTTTGGTGGGTATGGAGACAATGGAGAAACGCAGCAAAGAGGTAGTGATCGATCCCGAGATCGCCAACCGAATTATTCATACCATTAACATGGACAACCTTGGAGTGACTTTCGACATCTCTCATGCTCACACGGTAACGAACGTAGTCGAGTTTATCAGTTCTCTCCACAACATCATTCATGTCCACATCAGCGATACCAAATCAGGGAAGACCCATGCCCTCATGGGACAGGGCGAGATAGCCTTTGGTCCTGTACTGCGGGCTCTCAAGGAAAAGTACGACGGTCCTTTAGTCATTGAGGGGTGGCATCCGGAAGATGAAAGGGGAATGGTTGAGAAGTCTGCCTGTTTCCTCGGTAAACGGCTGGCCGAAATCTAAGGCCCCCAGAAATAACCTAAGGCGTGGGGAGCAGAGTATTGACAAGTTGGTTTCAGGAGCGTGAATGCAAGGGTGTGAAATGGTCTTTATTGATCATTTTCATGGAAGGTGTGCTGCTTTTTAGCCTCGCTGACTTAGCCATGGGTGACGAAGCGAAGAAATGGCCTAATGGGCGCATTGTTTTAGTCAATCATCGAGGCCTTTCCCCTGGTTATCCGGAAAATACGTTAGCTGCTTTTAAAAATTCTGTTGCTATGGGTGTCGAGGTGATCGAGCTGGACTTGCGAGGCACAAAAGATGGTATTCCTGTGGTCATGCACGACAAAACTGTAGATCGAACGACCAATGGAGAAGGATGGGTGGAAGACTTTACTCTGTCTGAGATGAAAAAGCTGGATGCGGGAAGTTATATAGGCAGAAAGTTTGTGGGTGAGCGTGTGCCCACCTATCAAGAGACGTTGGAAGTCGTTTCAGGAACCGGCGTAAAATTGCTTTTGGACATCAAGCTAAGCAGTTCTCTCGATTACCATTCGGTAGTTAAGCTTACGGAAAGATATAAGGCGGTCTTAAATGTCATCATCGGTGCCAGAACCGTCACCGATGTTCGCCTATTCCGCTCGCTAAATCCCAATATCCGTATCCTCGGTTTCATTAAGAGCCCAAACGACATCGAGCATTTCGTAAAAGCGGGAGCAGATATAATTCGTCTTTGGCCTAGTTGGATTCATGCGGATCCGGGGCTAGTAGACAAAGTCCATAAATTGGGCAAACCGGTGTGGACAACGGCAAATGTGACTCCTCGGGAAGGACTTTTGGAGCTTATCAAGGTCGGGGTCAATGGTATTTTGACAGATTTACCAGATGTTCTTACCCGGTTGACGCGGGACATAGAGGAGAGGAAAGTTCGCCCATGAGCACCGGTCGTGCCAGCAGTGATGTGCCGCCCCTGAGGTGATAAGACGGCATCGTGAAAGGATTCTTTTGAAGCTACTCTCAAACTTAAGGAGGTGGAGAATGAACTCTAAATTTGTTTGTGGGGCTCATAGAATTTTTGGCATCCCTATTATCTTGACACTTGTAGCCCTTTGTGGCGTCCGCGCGTATGCCCAAAAGCGCCCGGACCTCGTCGTAGCGGTCAACAAGCTTGCTCGCGGTCTGGAACCGGCTGAGCGGACGGGGAATGTCGACGTACGTGTGACGTACTCGATCTTCGATACCCTCATTCGCCGCGACTTTCTCCACCCCATGCCCGATGGCACCGTCCGCCTCGTGCCGCACCTCGCGGAATCGTGGAAGCGGCTGAATCCCACCACTGTCGAGGTGAAACTGCGCAAAGGGGTCAAGTTTCACAATGGCGACGAGCTGACGGCCGACGATGTCCTTTTCACGTTTTCCCCGGAGAGACTATGGGGAAAGAAAGCTGTCGTTCGGAAAGGACGTACCTATTTTGGCCATCTGAAGAGGGTCGAAAAGATCGACAAGTACACTGTCCGGTTCGTGACGAAAAAACCTGACGTGGTTTTCGAACAGCGGCTTGCAACCTACGCGTCGTGGGTCGTAAGTGCCCGGTCGTGGCTACAGCACAAGGAGAAGGGGGAGAACAAATCTAAATGGATGCAAAAAGCGCTAAAAGCAGTTCGGTGGAATCCGGTAGGGACCGGCCCCTACAGGTTTAAGTCATGGAAAAAGAACGAGTTTATCAAGCTCGAGGCAAATGATGATTACTTCATGGGCAAGCCGGCGGCAAAGACTATTACCTTCAAGGCTGTGCCGGAAGTTGCAACGCGTGTCGCCGGTCTGATCAGCGGTGAGTTTGATATCATCGTTGATGTTCCCCCGGATCAAATCGCACTGCTTAATCGCTACAAAGACATCGACGCGCGCTCGGTCGTGATCGAGAACACCCACGTTCTGGTCTTTAACACAACCCACCCGATCCTTAAGGACAAGCGCATCCGGCAGGCTCTGAGCCTCGCCATAGATAGGGAGCTGCTGAGGAAGTCGCTTTGGCTCGGGAGGAACTACACCCCGAACGGGCATCAGATCCCCATCTTCGGCGCGATGTACAACAAGGACCGTGCGGGTTACGTCTACGATCCCGAAAAGGCAAAGAAACTGCTTAAGGAAGCTGGATACAAGGGGCAAGAGGTTACTTATCGACTGATCCCGGGGTACTATCTGAACGGCCTGGAGGCGGCGCAGATTGTCCAGGAGATGTGGAAGAAGGTCGGCTTCAACGCCGTGCTCCAGATGGCCGAAAGCTTCAAACAGATGCGCACCAAGGACGCCGCTATCTATGCGTGGTCGAACACGTTCAGGCTGCCCGATCCAACCGGGTCCATCTATATTCTCTGGGGGAAGAGAGCCGCGATCCAACGGAAGTACAAGTATTGGAAGTCGAAGGCTTTCGACAAAGCCGCGAAGATCGTGTTGACGAGCCCGGATATGAAAGTACGTTATAAAAACTTCCAAAAGATGCTTGACATCTTCGAAGACGAAATGCCGATGACAATGCTTTACAATCCGCTCGTAACCTACGGGGTGCGGAAGAACATCCAATGGACACCGTATACAATCCTGTATATGGACTTCCGTCCGGATAACCTGAAGATCAAATAGGCTGAAGGGAACCGGCCGCTGCATGGTTGTGTCGTGCAGCGGCTCCATTCCTTTCCGTGCAATGACCCCTCTCCTCGAAATCCGCAATCTGAGTGTGCGTTTCGATACTGAAGAAGGTATCGTGCAGGCCGTCGACCGGGTCTCGCTTCGAGTCGAACGGGGCATGACACTTGGGCTCGTCGGCGAGAGCGGCTGTGGCAAGACCGTCACCTGTCACTCCATCCTAAGACTGCACCCTCCAAACGGACGCATTGTCGGAGGACAGATTCTATTCGAAGAAAAGGACCTGTTATCACTGGAAACTTCACGTCTCGACGCGATTCGAGGACATGAGATTGCAATGATTTTTCAGGACCCAATGAGTGCACTCAATCCGGTGCATACGATCGGGAGCCAGATTGTGGAAAGTCTGATGCTGCACCAGGGAATGGCGAGCCCGGCTGCTAGGACCGAAGCGCTAAGGCTCTTGGAGATCGTCGGAATCCCCGAAGCCAGGCAGCGCCTGGTGGAATATCCTCATCAACTCTCTGGCGGTATGAACCAGCGTGCCATGATTGCCATGGCGCTTTCCTGCCGTCCAAAATTGTTGATCGCTGACGAGCCGACCACGGCGCTGGACATGACGATCCAGGCCCAGATCCTTGACCTGCTGGGCCAGCTTCAAGGTGAATATGGGATGTCAATCATTCTCGTCACTCACGATCTTGGTGTGGTAGCCGAAATGGCAAACCGCGTCGTGGTTATGTACTCAGGCAGGGTCGTGGAAGAAGCCAGTACGGACGATGTCTTCAAACGGCCGGCCCATCCCTATACGATCGGCCTCCTTGAGTCTCTTCCCCGTCTTGACCGAGACATTGACGAATTGACACTCATTAAAGGCTCTGTACCGTCACCTTATGACTTGCCTGAGGGTTGCCATTTTGCGCCCCGTTGTCGCTTTGTATCGCAGCGCTGTAAGGATCTCGTTCCCCTACTGGCACCCGTCGGAACAGGCCAGACAGCCGCCTGTTTCCATCCCCAGGGGCTGCCATGACTGACTTATCGTCCCTTCCCGAACAGGATAACACCCTTGTCAGTGTTAAGAACGTTGTCCGTCATTTCCGAAAACAACGCGGCTTTCTATTTTCTTCGCACCAGATCGTTAGGGCCGTGGATGGAGTAAGCTTTGATATGCGAATGGGCGAAACTTTGGGGCTTGTCGGAGAAAGTGGCTGTGGCAAGTCAACTGTGGGCCGCCTCGTGCTGGGTATCGACCAGCCCTCATCTGGTGACGTTCGCTTCCAAGGCCGCGACATCGGGAGGCTCCCGATCGAGGAACGGCGTACCCTCTGTCGTGAAATGCAGATGATCTTTCAAGATCCGCTAGGCGCGCTTGATCCGCGCATGGATGTTCAATCACAGATTCGTGAGCCGCTGGACATTCATGGAATCGGGTTAACACAGGAACGCGCTAAGCAAGTGGACCAGATGCTCGAAGCCGTTAGTCTACCGCGGGAAACCAAGACCCGGTATCCCCACGAACTCAGCGGGGGACAACAGCAGCGCGTCGTCGTCGCCCGTGCCCTGATTTTGCGCCCCAAGCTCATCGTCTGCGACGAGCCGGTATCGGCGTTGGATGTCTCGATCCAGGCCCAGGTGCTCAACCTGCTTGCCGATCTACGGAACAAGTTCAGGCTGACCTATCTGTTCATCTCCCATGATCTGAAGGTCGTGCGGCACATATCGAACCGCGTTGCGGTGATGTATCTGGGAAAGATCGTTGAGATCGGCGAACGGAAGACAATTTTAGACAACCCACTCCACCCCTATACGCAGGCCCTGATTTCGGCCATACCCGTCCCGGATCCATCTTTCAAACACCAGCGGATTTTACTGCAAGGGGAGCCACCGAGCCCGGTGAATCCTCCGGCAGGCTGCCGCTTCCATACTAGGTGTCCCCATGCCCAGATGGGATGCCGAGAGCAGGAGCCAGATTTGAAACCAGCAGGCCCATCACGCTATGTTGCATGTCACCTAGTCGATGGAACGATACGGGATAGGCCCCCGGCATCAGAAAGGGCATCAGCATCAACCGAGAGGGAAAAAAGACAAGGCTAAGGAACGGTCATGAATTTTCACTTCGTCGCGACTAAAATCCTGCGAGCGCTTATCACGCTCTGGCTTGTTGTCACGTTCGCCTTTATCATTTTGCGTCTTTCCGGCGACCCGATGGAGGCGCTTCTCGGTGACGACGCTGACCCCGAGGTTATCGCCTACTATCACCATAAATATGGTCTGGATAAACCGCTTTACGTGCAGTACCTTTCGTACTTCGTCAATATTATGAACGGCGATCTCGGAATCACTTTTCAGGACGAGCGTGACGCTCTCGAGGTCGTGGTGGAGGCGATACCCCGTACGCTCCAGCTCGGGTTTACTGCCTTCTTGCTCGGTCTTGCAATCGGGATCCCGCTCGGGGTGGTGGCTGCGCTCAATCGGAACAAGCTGATTGACCGGTTCACCATGGGGTTTGCGGTGTTTGGGTTCAGTATTCCAAATTTCTTTCAAGGGATTCTGATGATTCTCCTGTTTTCCCTATGGCTCCGGTTGCTTCCGAGCTCCGGGGCTGGCGGTTTCCTTCACCTGATCATGCCAGCGATTACACTCGGAACCTCAAGCGCTGGCTCCATTGCCCGTTTCGCGCGGTCAGCCATGCTTGAGGTTCTGAACAAGTCCTATATGCGTACAGCAAACGCCAAGGGTGTTCCCAAAGGCCGGCGGGTCCGATGGCATGCCTTACCCAACGCGGCAATTCCAATCGTCACGATCGTTGGTTTTCGGCTCGGTGATCTCGTTGCGGGTTCCATTATTACTGAAACAGTCTTCGCCTGGCCTGGCGTAGGCCGGCTGCTGGTCACTTCGGTCTCCAATCGTGATCTCGCGGTCGTTCAGGCAATCTTATTAATCGTCGGAACGACGATGACACTCGCAAATCTGTCCGTGGACTTGATATATAGCTGGATCGACCCAAGAATCCGGCATAGCTCCACGGCGGAAGAGGAGTAGCCGATGGCTGTGCAACCCCAGGAGAATCGCGAAGGAGCCGGACCAAAGGTCGGACTGCCGGACTTGGGCCCCCGGACGTTGAGTTATCAGCGAAGCAGAAAAAAATACCCGCCCCTGGTGCTGACCGCGATCTCCTTTTTGATCGTTGTATTCATCGTTTTTCTCTCTGCCGATCGCCTTGCCCCTTTTCACTACCGGACGCAGGACCTAGCCAATCGCTTACAAGCGCCGGCCTTTCTAGGAGGGCCCGCGCAGTACATCCTGGGAACCGATGAGCTAGGTCGCGATGTCTTAAGCCGGTTGCTCTACGGCACGCGCTTCAGTGTTTTTGTTGCCATTCTTGGAACCCTAATCGGGGCAATTCTGGGTACCTTTATCGGTTTCGTCGCAGCACACCTCCGTGGCTGGGTCGAGGAAACCATTATGATGCTAGTGGACGTGCAGGCCTCCTTGCCCTTCTTATTGATCGCACTGGCAGTGCTGGCGTTTTTCGGCAACAGCTTCGTCCTCTTCGTCGCCATTATGGGGGTGAACGGTTGGGAACGGTATGCCCGGCTGACTCGGGGAATGGTACTGCAAGCCACGACCCATGGATTTGCGGTCGCGGTATGTTCGCTGGGAGCTCGGCCGCTCAGAATTTACGGCCGTCATATTCTGCCTAATATCGCGAGCGTCTTAATCGTCCAATTCACGCTAAACTTTCCGCAGACGATTCTTCTTGAGACCTCGCTTAGCTTTCTCGGTTTAGGCGTTCAGCCACCGCTAACCAGCCTCGGGCAGATGCTGGGCGCCGGAAGAGCCTACTTAATTTTTGCATGGTGGATCGCCATATTTCCCGGTTTCACCATCTTTTTTACAACCCTTTCGGTAAGCATCGTCGGTGACTGGCTCCGGGATCGCCTGGACCCTACCCTGAGGTAACCGAGGGAAGGACAAGTTAGAGAGGAGCTTCACCATGAAGAACTATTTTAAAGGCCTGTTTGGGGTCCAGCGCCAGATTCAGGTAGAGCTGGATAAATACCTCGACGATCTGAACACCATCGCCTTGGATATGCGCGGTGCCATGGGTGCCTATCTCAACCGGGAGATGAGCGAATTCCTGCACCTTTCTCAGCAGATCGACAACAGAGAGCACCGTCTGGACAAGTTACGCCGCGACATCGAGGCGGAGATTTATGGGCGCAGGCTCCTGCCGGACACACGGGGCGACATCCTGGGGCTGCTTGAGAACATAGACAAGATCCCAAATCGGATTCAGGCCATAACGCGGGAGATCAAGCTAGAGAAAGTCCAGGTGCCGGAGACACTGGAGCAGAGTTTAAC
>JBHHYU010000083.1:0-14369 GCA_046757725.1 Binatia bacterium | reverse complement strand
TACGGTTTCCCCTCTTGAATTATGGTGCGATTAGGGATACAAGCACTAACCTGGAAAAGTCTTTAGAAAAGGCCAAGAGTTCTCGAAGGTTTTTGCAAGCATTCTCCTAGAGCGCTGGAGGCCAAGATGGAAGCTAAAAAGTCTTTTGTTTTTAGACCCTTTCGCCTGGACCTGGGGAAGGAGCGTTTATGGCAAGAAAACCACGAGATTCGGCTGACCCCCAAGGCCTTTGGGATTCTCGCGTACCTCGTGGAACACGCCGACCAATTAGTGACCAAAGAGAGTTTACTGGACACTCTATGGCCAGGCGTGCATGTCACCGAATCGGCCTTGACGGTGTGTATTACAGAACTTCGGAAAGCCCTCGGCGACGATCCCAAAGAACCAAAATTCATCCAAACCGTGCACCGGCGGGGTTATCGTTTCATCGCCCCTGTTACTATTGGTGCTGAGCAGGTTCCAACCCAGCATTCAGAACCAACCGCTGAAAGTCTCCCATTGGGGGATTCCCCCGCTTCCGAGCCATCGATAAGTAATATAGAATTAAGTCAAGAAAACGCCTCGGCGTCGTCTGCGAGGGCCATTCCCGGAATGGCTATGGTGACGAGAGTTTGGGGCAAACCGGTCCTGATTACAGCAGCCGTGCTGTTGGTGGGGGTAGGGGTGTTGGTTTGGAACTTTTACAGATATTCCCCCCCTCGTGCCCAAAGCCGTAACCTCGCATCGAGGCCCGCCATGGTCCACACCAGAAAAACCATCCATTGCCGTGCTGCCCTTCGACAACATGACCGGAGACCCGGCACAGGACTATTTCAGCGACGGAATCTCCGACGACATCATCACCCGCCTCGCCCGGATCCCTGATGTGGAGGTCATCGCGCGGAACTCCTCGTTCACATACAAAGGGAAAGCTGTGAATGTACAGCAGGTAGGTCGGGAGCTAGGGGTGCGCTATGTGCTGGAGGGAAGCGCTCAAAAGGCCGGAGACCACATCCGCATTAACGCCCAGCTCGTAAACACCAGTACGGGAAAACACGTGTGGGTGGAAAGCTACGACCGCGAGCTGAAAGGCGTATTTGCCGTACAGGATCACATCACGCTTAAGATCGAAAAGTTCCTGCTCGTGAAGCTCAGTCGCGGGCAGGTTTCACTCCTTACCAGTAAAGGGACAAGCAATGTGCGGGCGTGGGAGGCCGCCGTGCAAGGCTCGTGGCACGCTAGATTGATAATGAGAGAAAGCAATGCCCGGGCGCGAAGGTTGTACCAGAAGGCGCTGGAATTGGATCCTAACTTCGCGCTTATGTATGCGAAAATAGGGAAGACTCATTTTTGGGATTGGAATAAAAGATGGAGCAAGGACCCTGGATTATCCTTCGCAAAGGCGGAAGAACTAGCGAAAAAGGCCCTTACTTTGGATGATTCCATTGCAGAAGCTCATTCCTTGCTGGGCCGGATTTATGTGGGGAAAAAGCAGTATGATAAGGCTCTCGCTGAGGCCAACCGAAGCCTTGCCCTTGCCCCCAATAGCCCCGCGATACTTACAGGTTATGCGAGTAAGGTGGCGTTTATAGGAAGGTATGAGGAAGCCGTCAGGATGATGGAAAAAGCGTTGCGTCTTGATCCTTTGCATGCGCCGCACAGACGTAGGTATCTCCCGAGGCTTTATTACCTTGTGGGACGTTACGAAGACGCCATAACCGCAGCCAGAAAATATCTCGCGCTTAACAGGAAAAGGGGGCAGGGAAGTAACCGTAGAATGCTAGTCGCAAGCCTCGTTGCTGCAGGACGGGAGGGGGAGGCCCGAGCCGAAGCCGAGAAAGTACTCGAACTAAAGCCAAATTACTCTGCCAGGAGACATGTGACGAGAAGCAGGTTTTGGGGCCAGCTCAAGAACCAAGAACTCAAGGAGCAACTGATCGGCCATCTACTCAAGGCCGGGTTGCCGGAGTGAAAAGTATATTATTGAGTGATTCCTATTACGCTTCCACTCCCTTCCCTACGGCCTCCGAAATATTTCTGAACCCGTCTCGCTCGACCAATCGCAGCAGCCCCAGATTGATCCGCTTCACCGCAGCCGGCCCCTCATAAACAAAGCCTGTCAGTATCTGAACCGCCGAAGCGCCAGCTTTAATCTTTTCGTAGGCGTCTTCCGCCGTGAAGATTCCTCCTGATCCGATAATGGGCAGACACCCTTGAGTTGTTTTGTAGAGGTGTCGGATAAAGGAAGTGGCTTTGGCCTTCAGCGGCTTTCCACTGAGACCACCGGGCTCGTTAATCTGGGTAACCAGCTGCTCTCTTAGGAATGCCGTGGCATTAGTCGCGATAATTCCGGCTACCTTTTGAGACTGTGCCACCTCGACAATATCGTCCACTTGGGAGAACTCCATGTCCGGGGCAATTTTCACCCAAACGGGTTTTTCCTCAGCATTTAATTGTTTTGCCAGCTCATGGTTTTTCTCTTGAATCACATAGAGCAACTCGACTAGATGGCTTTTTTCCTGAAGCTGGCGCAGATTCGGTGTGTTGGGAGAACTGACATTGAGAGTGAAATAGTCCCCAAAGGGATAGAGCTTTTCAAAGGTAAAGAGATAGTCTGCTGCCGCATCTTTGTTCTCAACAGCTTTGGTTCTACCGATGTTTATTCCGAGAGGGATTCGAAGCGGTTTTCCCCTGATTCGCGACGTTTCTAGCCGGTGGGCTATGGCCTCAGCGCCCTCGTTATTAAATCCTAACCGATTGATCAGGGCATGGTCCTTAGGTAAGCGGAAGAGTCGCGGCTTCGGATTACCTGACTGTGCACGTCCTGTGACGGCACCGATCTCAACAAAACCAAAGCCAAAGCCCGGCCATGTCCCTATGGCAATTCCGTTTTTATCGAAGCCCGCCGCCAAACCAACGGGGTTTGGGAAGGTAAGGGAACCAATCTGAACTTGAAGGCGCCTATCCTCAACGGAATAAAAACGTTCCAGCGCGCCCTCAACGAACGCCAACCGGGCAAGCAAGTTCAGAGTCTGTTCGTGTGCTCGCTCCGGCTCTCTGAGGAAAAGAAGTGGACGCAGGATGTTCTTGTAAAACATAGTGGAGCAAAGAGAGCGCGCCGCCACATCTTAATGCAGCGGCGAGAATGGCGCGGGAACGACAATGGCGTTTTCCTGCTTAAGCAAGAACTCGCTGGTCGGCGGGGGCCAGCCACTAATCTTTGAGGTCTCGGCACGCACTCGTTGGCGCTCGGCAAGATCCTTATAGGGCCAGATATGGATGAATTGATTGAGCGGCCCGTACGTCGAGTGCCAGCAAGCGGCCAAAGGTGACAACTTAACGCGTTCTTCGATCACCTTCGACCATATTTCCAGTACTTCTGGCATGGTACCGGGGCGGTAGGTATAGGTCCGAATCTCGTAAAATTTTCCGAGCTTTCTCTCTTCCAGCGGTGGTGAAAAGGGTGCGGGCTGGAGGATCTTGTTTTCCTGGTTGATAATAAATTCATGGGTGTTTGGCGGCCATTTTCCGGTCTTTCTGGCCTCCTGATGGATGTGCTCCCGCGCCTCAAAGCTCTCGTAGGGCCAGACGTGGATGACCTGGTTCAATGGGCCGATCTCCGAGCGCCAGAATGCCCCCAGCTTCGAGAACTTAGACCGGGCCGGCAGCCCCTCGGTAAATCGTGCTTCAAACGCCGGGGTGGTTCTCGGCCTGAGTTGATAGGTTCGCATTTCAATAATCATGGTTTTCCTCCCTAATAGATTAGAGCTTCCAACTCTCCCATTTCTTTCCCACAGATCCATAACCCATTGCAACCTGACACAGCTGGAACTCGAGCCTTTTGCGCTAGGGACAAACGATAGTTCTGGATCGGTCACGAAAATCATTTTTCAGAAGCTACGGAAGTTGATTTTGAGGTCTGTCCTCCTTTAATGAGCTTACTTCTTTGACCCAGGGGGCAAAATGTCTTAAAATTCGCAAACTATGCGTAAGATGAGGCCTAATGGATGAATCAACAATGGCGAAACTACAGGGCTTTCTACGTTACGATCCTTCGTAGTTGCGGGCGATGGGGCGCACTTATTGTCCTCCCTCTAGCGATCTTGCTAGCCCCGATGGTCATTCTTCTGACAACACGTCCCTACACCAGCCCGGCGAAAGTAACCCTTATACCTGCCCCCGAGGAACCGGAAAATTTGGAACCTCCGGAAGTTCCGGAACCCCGTCCCGCACCACCCCGTAAGGTAGGTGTAACTTTCCGGCGGGGAGACAACTTGCTGTCCGTCTTGGCCCGCTTTGGCCTCGACGGAGAAGCCGCTCGTGCCTTGATCAAAACCGCCCGACCCTTCCTCAACCCCAAAAAGATCCCTGCGGGACAAAGCTTTCAACTGATTCTTGACCCTCAAAGCAGTTCGGTACAAGGACTTGTGTATACCCTGAGGCATACGGTGGTGCGGGTCGTGTCAACACCCGACGGGTGGTCGGCGGAACGTGCTGAAATACCCTCGGTACGTGAGACGAGAGTTGTGCGGGGCCGTGTAACCGAGAATTTTTACCTGAACGGCACCGAGGCTGGGCTTACCCCGTTACAAATCTTACATCTTGCTACCATCTTTCAGTACGATATCGACTTCTTCTCCGATTTTCGCCGAGGGGACACGTTTTCCGTGGTTTTTGAGGAGAATCACTATGCAAACGGGTATCGCGAGGTAGGTCGGGTCCTCGCCGCTGAGGTAGCAGCCAATCATAAGCCGTTTCGTGCCTTTTACTACGCTGGGAAGAACGGCAAAGGATCCTATTACGATAGCGACGGAAGGTCGGTACGTAGAGCTTTTCTACGTGCTCCGCTCAGTTACCGACGAATTTCATCACGCTATAGCCTCAGGCGAAGACATCCTATTTCCAGAACCCTCCGCCCTCACCGGGCCATTGACTACGCCGCACCAAAGGGAACACCAGTGGTCGCCATCGGACGCGGTCGCGTCAACTTTGCTGGTTGGCGATCCGGCTATGGTCGTCTCGTAGAGCTCCGCCATTCGAACGGCTACGTTACTCGCTACGCCCATTTTTCCCGTATTGCTTCCGGTATTCGGAAAGGGAAAAAGGTAGGCCAGGGTCAAGTTGTCGGGTATGTGGGGCAATCCGGACATGCGACGGGCCCCCATCTGCATTTTGAACTCCTGCGCAGAGGAAAAAAAATTAATTTTCTCGCATTGCGCTTCCCTGCCATGAAGCGATTAAACAAGAATGAATTAATTCCGTTTCATGTGTTGCGTGATCAGCGTTTAGCCCTCTTGGAGGACCGCGGTGATCAGGTGGCCGAGGCCTATTCCTCACCATCATCATCTTCGCCATAAAGCAGTTTCGACTCTTATAAATCCCCCGCTTTAATCGCCACGGGTTAATACCCCGCAGCTTGCTGCGGGGTAGTTCATTCGGCCTCATGAATTGTCTTGTGACAAATAGTTCGGTATCGTTGTTGAGTTACTGCGAGAACGTACGGCACGATGATTCGGGTAAAAAAGCTGGATACGTCCTTTTAGGTCTAAAAGTGATTCCTGGAGTTAGCTGCTGCTCATGTCTCAGACTCCTGGGTCCATGTTGCATCCTTAATAAGGATCGGCTACGGTTTGAAAATACCTTCCTTTAGAGAAAGATTATGTTAACTGATAAACTACCACCGAAATTTGAAAAACGGCTGTCCGAGTTCGTCCGGACTGTGCGAGATCTCCAGGGGGAAGACCTGAAGAGTATTATTCTATATGGAAGTGCCGTCCGGGGAGAGTTCGACACGAGACGATCAAAGCTTGAGCTCTTACTGGTCCTAAACGAAGTAGACTACCGCCAGCTCGCCCTCCTCGCGCCCTATACCCGCAAGTGGCACCGACAACGAATCGCTACCCCCCTGGTCCTGAGTCCAAAATACGTCTCAACGGCTCTGGACGCCTACCCGCTGGAGTTTTTAGATATGCAACTGGGCAGGCGAGTCTTGTTCGGCGAAGACATCTTGAAAGAGATTAACCCTCCCAGACAGGCAATCAGGCGACAATGTGAACAGGATGTCAGAGGCAAGCTGCTGCACCTCCGTGAAATCCTCTTAGAGACGCATTTGAAGCCACGATGGCTTCGCGAGGCCATGGTTCTCTCCGTGCCGTCGTTTCTACGGATCGGCCGCTATATTCTCCTTCTGAAAGACGAGCAAGTTAAACCCCAAAGTCAGGAGGTCATCGAGGCATTGCGCCGTGTCTCCACTCTGCCGCTTCAGGGGCTCGAGGCCGCGTGGAAAACCAAGAGCGGGTCATTGAAACCGGCTCGTAGTGAAATAGCGGGTCTTTTCGAGACCTATCTGAACGATGCTATGGCCCTGACGCGGTACGTCGACGAGTTAGTGATCCAATAAGTTCAAAACTCCAAGATAAGCCGAAATCCTGAGCTTGTGATGCACCTTAAATCATTGATCAGAACTTTCCCAGCGCAGATACTTCGATCTATCCAACCGGTCAGAAGAAGTTTGGGTGTAACCGTTCTCCTGATCTGGGTCATGAGCGTGGCGGCCTATGCCCAGATCAATGTCGTCCCCCTCAAAAATTACATCAATGACTACGCCGGGATTGTCCCGGACAGTGCCGAACAGAAGCTGAATCTGCTCCTAAAGGGACTCCAACAAAAGACCGGAGCCCAGATCGCGGTTGTTGTTATCCCTTCCACTGAGGGTATCCCACCGGGAGACTATGCAGTGGAGTTCGGACAGAAATGGGGTGTAGGTAAAAGCGGGAAGGACAACGGAGTGGTTTTTCTCGTGGCAGTTCAGGATCGTAAGATGTTTATCGCCACGGGTTATGGGGTCGAACCTATTTTGCCGGACGGAAAGGTGGGGAGAATCCGAGACCAGTTTATCATCCCCTTTTTTCGCAAGGGGGAGATGGGCAACGGGATCGTCAACGGTACCCTGGCAATCGCTCAGGAGGTCGCTCAGGCCGAAGGGCTTTCTTTGAAGGACCTCGGGGTGAGCCAAACTCCGTCCCGTCGGTCCCAAAGACGTTCCCGAGGATTCGCGGGTGGGTTGCCACTGCTGTTGTTTCTCTTCTTACCGTTGCTGTTACGTGGCCGCTTCTTTGGCTTTCTCCCTTTCTTTCTCCTAGGCAGCGGGATGCGGGGAGGTAGCTTCGGTGGGGGTTTTGGTGGCGGTGGATTTGGCGGCGGATTCGGCGGCGGTTTAGGTGGCGGATTTGGAGGAGGAGGCGCCGGCGGAAGTTGGTAATTAAAGCCAATACTTAGAAAGGAAATTAAGATGAAAAAAGGCTTAACCATTATAGCCATTACCATCGGGGTTATTCTTCTTCTGGCTATCGGGAGTTGCAGTTACGTGATCTCCGTGCGTAACGGGTTTGTGACCATGGAAGAAAACATCACGGGCCAATGGGCCCAGGTCGAAAATGTTCTTCAGCGACGCAGCGATCTGATCCCCAACCTCGTCAATACCGTCAAGGGAGTTGCGTCTCAGGAAAAACAGATCTTCCTCGGCATCGCAGAGTCGAGGGCTAAGATGGCTGGCGCAAAGACCATAGGGGATAAGATCACCGCCGCCAACTCTATGTCGTCTGCTCTGGGACGGCTGCTCGTCGTTGTGGAGCGGTACCCCGACTTAAAATCCAACAAAAACTTCATGGCACTACAGGACGAACTGGCGGGTACGGAGAACCGCATTGCAGTAGAAAGAAAACGCTACAACGATCGAGTACGTCAATACAACACCAGCCTGCGGCGATTTCCAGGGAACCTCATTGCTTCCTCGATGGGCATAAGCACCTATCCGTACTATGAGGTGCCCAAGGAAAAGAAAGAGCTCCCAAAAGTAAAGTTTTAAAAATGGTTGGATAGGAGCCGTGGACTTTCATTCTAAAGACCCTATCCTGGCGGCCATCCTTTCGGTGATCATCCCCGGCCTGGGACAGTTTTACTGCCGACAGTGGGTCCGGGGACTCCTATTCCTCTTCAGCGCATTCTTCCTAGCGTTTCTTGCTCCCCCTCTCGGAACGCTGCTCTCAGCCGGTGTTTGGGTATGGGGAATCATGGATGCTTATCGGATCGCCAAGGCGGCGCAAGGTTATAGCCATACGGGTGAAGGCCCCGTTATTGATGTCAGTAGGTTTCGTCTTCCCAAAGTGGAACTGAGGCGAGCCTTACCTTACGTCGGGGTTCCATTGGGTTTCGTCCTTCTAGTTATTCTCGTTGCAACCATTGTGACGTTCCGCTCAGGTCTCTGGAAAGACAGCAGTTTGGAAAACAACCTTCGTAGGCTGACGAAGGAGATCGAAAACTATAAAGCCCAAACGGGCTCGTATCCTGAATCTCTGCAATCCATCATCGACCCTGAAGATCCTATAGAAAAAAAACGAGCCCTGGATCCATGGGGGAACTTGTACGTGTATCGGCAGACTGAAAAGGGGTTTGACCTCTTCAGTGCGGGAAAAGATGGCCGGCCGGGAACCTCGGATGACGTTCCACACCGCCCCTGAAAGACCTTGAGTGGAGACATCACTGGGATAGATTAAAATGACGATGTATTACCAGCCTAGGCGGATGATGTTCGGTGGAGGCTCGATGACCCCAGCAGTCAAGGGACTGCTTATCATAAACGTCGGCGTCTTTATTTTTCAGCAACTGGTGGGATACAACTTCACTATCATTTTTGGCCTGGTCCCTTACCTGGTATGGCGAGAATTTTACGTCTGGCAACTCTTTACCTATCAGTTTCTCCATGGCGGGATCCTCCACATCTTATTTAACATGCTCGCTCTTTGGATGTTCGGCTGTGATCTGGAGCGGCGGTGGGATACTGAGTTTTTCCTGAAATATTACTTTGTGTGCGCGGTGGGAGGAGCGGTCTTGAATGCCGTTTTTATCCCTAATCAAACAGTACCCAGTATCGGGGCCTCAGGAGGCATATTTGGAATTCTCCTTGCCTATGGGCTTATCTATCCAAATAGCATCATATACTTCTACTTCGTCTTTCCAATCAAAATGAAGCACTTCGTGATGATCATCGCAGCCATCACTCTCTACTCATCGATCGTATCAACACAATCCGGAATTGCTCACCTCGCTCACCTGGGAGGGATGGGCTTTGGTTACTGTTACCTTCGCTGGGGGAACCCCTGGCCCTGGGTGAAGATCTACCTTGACCGGGTCCGTCTCGCCCGCCGCAAGCAAAGATTCCATATTGTAACCGGCGGTAAAAGCGATAATGACGATGATGACTCCAAGCCGACCCTCCATTAAGTGCCTCTTCGACTCTCCCTGCCAGATCCCCGCGTTTAGACCCAGAAGCTTGACCGCAATTTCATTCGAGTAGAACCTAGCCCAAGGCACAGTTTATGACGCATGAAAAAACCTTGGAAGAAAAATTATCGCGCATCGTTGAGCCAAGACGCATACGCACAGACCGATCCTATTTAGACGAGGTTTCCTGGGATGCCCTCAGCGACGGCAGGATCCATCCACTCAGGAGACCCCAAGTTACCCTTCCACGATGCGTGGTTCTTCCCATCTCGACGGTGGAGGTTCGAGAGGTCGTCCTTCTGGCCAACACTGAGAAAGTGCCCATTGTCCCCTATGGCGGGGGCTCGGGGCTCATGGGTGGAGCATTATCGATCCAGCCGGGGCTTGTCTTAGACCTGAGGCAAATGGACAGCATCTTGGAGATAGACAAGGAGGCGCGCACATCTCGCGTTCAAGCGGGTGTGGTTCTGGAGTCGCTGGAGAAGGCACTGAATGAAAACGGCCTTATTCTTGGCCATGATCCGTGGACCCTTCCGGTGGCTACCGTGGGCGGCGCTATCTCCACTGATAGCATGGGGTATCGCGGCGGCAAGTATGGCTCTATGGGCGATCAGATCCTAAGCCTGGTGGCGGTTCTACCAAACGGGGAGATCCTTCGAACGAGGGCGGTCCCGAAATCTTCTACGGGAATTGATCTGAAGCAACTTTTCATCGGTGGAGAAGGTTGTTTTGGCATCATCACAGAGGCAACGGTTAAAGCTTTTCCCCTTCCCGCAAAGCGTTCCTTGCACAGTCTTCGCTTTGCATCGTTCGAGGAGGGGTTTTCTGCGGTGCAAAAGATCTTCGCCCGCGGGCTGAGGCCAGCTCTCATGGACTTCGGCGATGCGGGCACCGATGCCGATCGGGGTGCCGTGCTCTACTTAGCCTTTGAGGGGGCCAAGGCAATGGTTGAAGCTGAGGAGCACCTCGCATTGACAATTTGCAAAGAGGAAAAAGGAGAAAGGCTGCCTGAAGAAGAAGCACAAGACTTTTGGCGCCAGCGTCACGCCATCGCGTACCGCTTTATGCATAACCGACGTTACAGGAGGGAACGAGGCAAGGATACGCTCTGCAGAGACTGGATCCATGTGGCCTTACCGGCATCACAGGTTTTACCCTTCAGGAAAGCAGCGATGGAAACTGTTGGGATGCACGGAGTAGTTTTGCAAGAGAGCGGTCTTTGGACCCAACCCGAGCTATTCTCTATGCGTTTGGCCGTCGAAAATCAGGAGGTGGATCAACCCCAGAAACGGCTTGAAGAGGCTATCGATGAGCTACTGCAGTTAGTCCAAAGGATGGGCGGCTCTATGGAGTACTGCCACGGCGTAGGAGTGAAGCTTGCTTCGCTCATGGCTGGAGAGCATGGTTACGGCCTCGAGGTTATGCGCCAAATTAAAAGAGTCCTTGATCCGAATCATATCATGAATCCAGGTAAGCTCGGTTTGTAGGCCGTTAAGTAAATCCATCTGCGCCTGTTCTTAGCCGCGTCAGGGAAAGAATTCTCAGGCAGGGGCACATAGTCGGGACGGCAGGCACCGGCCTGAGGGGCTACGCCTTTTTCTTGCTATGGCCTTGCAAAACAGCTAATCTTTAAACTTCTCATGGTGAAAAAAGGTTCTTTACCCTTGGTACTCTTCCTGAGTCTGCTGATGGGTTGTGTGACAACGCCCTACACGCAGAGAAGTCAAGTTATGCTTGTTTCTGAGAGCCAGGAAATTGAGATGGGGAAAGAAGCCTACCGCCAGATCCTGCGGGATAGTGTCTTATCCCATGATCGTGAGGCGCTCAGGATTGTCCGTAGAGTCGGACGAAGAATTGCACGGGCGGCAAATAAACCTATTTACAAATGGGAGTTCAACGTTGTCAATGATCCGGAGACGGTGAACGCCTTTGCGGTACCGGGGGGCAAGGTGGCGGTCTATACGGGGATCTTCAAGGCGGCACGAGATGAGGCCGGCCTAGCCGTGGTCCTCGGCCATGAAGTGGCCCATGCCTTAGCTCGCCATGCTGGAGAAAGGATGAGCCAGGGGATGCTCGTTCAGTTGGGAGGGGTGGGCCTTTCTGCGGCTCTGGGCAGCAGGTCCCAGCTTGGTAATCAAGTCTTGCAGGCTTATGGCCTGGGTACAGGCGTGGGACTTATCCTCCCTTTTGGCCGGGCGCAGGAGTCAGAGGCGGATCGTATCGGTCTCATCCTGATGGCAAAGGCAGGTTACGATCCGAGGGCAGCCCTGGCGGTATGGGAGCGAATGCGCAAACAGGAAGCCGGCAAGCAAGGTAGCGGGTCTCCCCCGGAGTTTCTATCCACCCATCCAGGCTATAAGACACGCACCGCGCAGCTTCGTGCCTTTATTCCTAAGGCGCTCACCTATTATCATCGTGGCGGTGAGAGGCTAGCCCAGCTTCCCTCTCCCCAGGCATTGGATTCTGCTATGGCCAGAGCAACAAGAGAGCTGCTCAAGGGGATGCAACTGGTTAATGCAAAAACTCAGGATCCACAGAACGAAAAGAGAGTGGTCGAAGCCCTGGGCAGTTTTCTTCGAATGAATCCTTCTTTTCTATACCAGGAGAGACAGAAAGCCCAACTGGGCTATGGACAATACGCCGCATTAAGAGGGGTTACCTATTTTGGACGAACTTCTATGCGTAGGGTCCTGGCTAACTATCAACGCGGCTCCAGTTGGGGCGAACTCACCCGGAGTCATGGCGTTCGGATAACTGAGTTAACCTCCCTTATGCGGCGGCTTCTACGCACGATCGCACCACCTCAAGTCAGATCCCCTTACCGATACCGGGCACCACGGTTTCCGTGAGAGCGACCTGGGTTATTCCTGAGAAAAAACATCCACGTATTTTAGAGCTGAAGCGGTATTAAAAAGAAGAACCGTTTCTTCTCGCTTGATCCATCCTTCTCGAACCAGACATCGAAGGGCAGCCGCCGACGCGCCGCTCTCGGGACACAACCACAGCCCCTCAAGACGGGAAATCCTGTCGATTTCCGCGATCATCTCGCCATCACTCACCGACACCGCAGTCCCATGGCTACGGCGGATAGCATCAAGGATCAGAAAATCTCCTGCTGATTTTGGCACACGCAGTCCTGAGGCGATCGTTCGGGCATTGGACCAGGTTTCTGCATGTTTTTTTCCATCGGACAAGGCACGCACAATAGGGGCGCAGCCCTCTGCTTGAACTGATACCATGCGGGGTCTTTTCGGGCCGATCCAATCCATCTCCTGCAACTCGTCGAATGCCTTGCACATCCCGATGAGGCCGGTCCCACCACCCGTAGGATAGAGGATTACGTCCGGCAGCGCCCAGTCGAGCTGCTCGGCGATCTCGAGACCCATGGTCTTTTTTCCCTCGAGCCGGTAGGGTTCCTTTAACGTGGATAGATCAAACCATCCTTCACGTTCCTTGCCATCGGTAACTATTTTGGCACAATCACTGATGAGTCCATGAATCAGGGTCAACTTGGCACCACATCTGTTGACCTCCATCTGATTGGCACGTGGAGCGTCTTGAGGCATAAAAACATGCGCCACCATTCCAGCCCTCGTGGCATAAGCCGCAAGAGAACCAGCCGCATTCCCAGCTGAGGGGATAGCCACCTTCTTAATCCCCATCTCATGGGCCATCGAGACTGCTACCGAAAGACCCCTGTCCTTGAAAGATCCCGTGGGGTTGCGGGACTCGTCCTTGAGCCACAATCTTTCCAGTCCCATATCCTGGGCCAATTGAGGAGTCTCGATTAATGGGGAGAAGCCCTCGCCCAGAGAGATCCGGTTTCTGGGGTCTTGGAGGGGAAGCCATTCTCCGTAACGCCACAGGACCGGCCGGCGGCCTACTAGTGAAGACTTGCTAACGGCTCTTTTCACCTTCTCCAGGTCGTAACGGACCAGGAGAGGCGACCCGCAAGGACACAGATTGATGATTTTTCCTACCGGGAAGCTCCGCCGACACTGGGGACAGGCAAGATCTCTAGCGAAGGTTATATGGGTACCTCCTTACTCTCGATTGGGCTAAAAAAACTCGCGCAGACAAACCAGGAAAGACGAAGCGTTGAACCTACACTATTGGCGCAGGATAATCCCGCTTACCGTGCTACTGAGCTTTTATATCTCCCCACGTGCGCGATCTCCATTTCCAGATCGTCCCCCGCCTCTAGAGGACCTACTCCCGCAGGGGTTCCCGTGAGCACGATATCTCCCGGCTCAATGGTGAAATATTGTGATGCCGCAGCCACAATGGCCGGGATCTGCCAGATCATCAATTTGGTGCTGTCATTGTGGCGCAACTTCCCGTTGACACGCATGGTGACCATGAGGTCTTGAGGATCAGGAACATCAGCCGCCGGCACGAATTCAGAGATAGGGCAGGCACCGTCAAAGCCTTTAGCAATCTCCCAGGGATGTCCTTTCTCTTTGCAGCGTTCCTGGACATCCTGCAGGGTGACATCAATCGCTACCGCGTAGCCGTCAATGGCGGGAAGCACCTCTTTCTCTTTGCAGTGAAACAGCGTCTTTTTCATGATCAAGGCTAACTCGAGCTCATGCCGCGCTTTCTTGGAATAGGAGGGGATGCGAATCGGCTTCTCAATAGGGGTCAAAGCCGTTGCCGGCTTGATGAAAAACATAGGCGCCGAGGGGCGCTCGTTGTTGAGTTCCTCGATATGATCGACGTAATTCCTGCCGATGCAGATGATTTTTCCCACCTGGATGGGCTCTGCTCTGCCCTTGAGTTGAACAGTAGTTTTAGCCATGTTTTTCCCTTCTAAACTAACAATCTAAGTAAACCATTATGTCCCTTCTTACCATTTTTAACCCCAAAACGCCTGGTCCATATCCGGACCGTTTTTCTGTCAAATGCCCGATTCCTGGATTGCCTGCAGGAAGTGAGAGGTGTGTTGGAACCACAAAACAACTTTACCTCGTCCACCTAACTATGGCTCCGGATCCCTGTGGATGCGGTTCAATCATATTTTTCATTTTCACTTTCGGATGTCAAGCCACCGGATGCTCTACCGTAAAATGTATGGTGTTCCAGTTGGGCGCAGGGGGTCCGCTCCTCAG
>JBHHYU010000082.1:0-14422 GCA_046757725.1 Binatia bacterium | reverse complement strand
TTTGCTAATTCTTTGTGCCTGAGGCAAACATACAATTTAAGAATAGTTGCTAGTGCTCTAAAAGCTGGGTAAATGAGCAAGAAGAAGTTGGAATGAACCCGGATAGTTCCATTCAAGCCAAATGCTTCCACCCAACGGGCACGTTCATCGAGTTTAAGAAGGAAGAGATCGAACAGTCGATCCCCCAACGTTTTGAGGAACAAGTCGCCAGGTTTCCTGACCGATCGGCTATTAAGTCCAGGAAGCATCATTTCACCTACAACGAACTGAGCAAAGCCTCCAATCGTGTGGCGCAGGCCATCCTCAGCCGGCGCGGCCCAGGGCAAGAACCGGTGGCGCTGTTGATGGAACACGATGCTCCAGTTATCGCGGCGATTCTAGGTGTGTTGAAGGTGGGCGCAATCTATGTACCCCTGGACCCGTCGCTTCCCCATTCACGCGCCAGGTTCATCTTGGAAAATTCCCAGGCAAGTCACATTGTGACAAACACTAATAATCTGTCCTTAGCCAAATCTCTAGCGGGAACGGTAAACCATCTGATCAACATCGACGAGCTAGACGATCTTTCCGATGAAAATCCTTGCATCGATGTAAAGCCAGACGACCTTAGCTGGATCATCTATACTTCAGGTTCAACTGGAAACCCTAAGGGCATTATCCATGTTCATCGCAACGTGCTCCATTTTATCATGAATCATACGAATGGTCTTCATATCTCCTCACACGACCGGTTGACTCTTCTTTATTCGTTCAGCGTAAAGGTGGGGCCCATGATATTTTCAGCGCGCTATTGAACGGGGCAACACTTTATCCGTACGACCTCAAGGAGGAAGGCTTTACTCATCTCAGCAGCTGGTTGATACAAGAGAAAATGACCATTTACCATTCTGTGCCTACAGTCTTTCGCCACTTTCTCCAGAACCTGACTGGTGGGGAGGAGTTTCGCGATCTTCGCGTAATACGTTTGGGAGGCGAGCCAGTCTACAGGAATGACGTGGAATCGTACAAAAAGCATTTCGATAAAGACTGTATTTTCGTCAACAGACTAGGAAGTTCTGAAACCGGAAGCATCCGCTGGACCTTCATGGACAAAGCAACTCAAATCAAGGGAAATCCGGTGCCGGTTGGCTATCCTGTTATGGACAACGAAATTCTTCTGCTGGATGACGAGGCAAAAAACGCTGTCGGCAATGAAGGTGAAATTGCGGTCAAGACTCGATACCTTTCTCCAGGGTACTGGCGTGGTTCTGATCTTACCGACGCTGTATTTTTGCCTGATCCGTCAGGCGGAGATGAAAGGATATACCGTACTGGAGACATGGGACGCATGTTGCCAGACGGGTGCTTGCTATACCTTGGGCGCAAAGACTTTCAAGTAAAAATCAGAGGATACAGAATCGAAGTCGATGAAATTGAGATTGCCCTCGTCGAGTCTCCTGCCCTGAAGGAGGCCGTTGTAGTGGCACGAGAGAGCGACTTAGGCGATGTGCGACTGGTAGCCTACTGTGTCCCTTCCGGAAAGACTGCCCCTAACACCGGTGCATTGCGAAGTTTTTTGAAAGAGAAGCTTCCCGACTATATGATCCCTTCAGCCTTTGTGATGCTGGATGCAATACCTCTAACGGCAACCCGCAAGGTCGATCGAAAAGCGCTTTCTACTCCTAGTAACTCCAGACCGGAATTGAATGCTCCGTATGTTGCACCTAGAACCCCAATGGAGGAGGAGTTGGCAAAAATCTGGGCAGCGGTGCTGGGCCTGGATCAAGTAGGAATCCATGACGACTTCTTTGAGTTGGGGGGACACTCATTGGCAGCTACTCAGATTATTTCTCGAATAATCAAAGGCTTTCAATTAGAACTGGCCCTGAAGTCTCTGTTCGAGTCGCCGACCGTAGCAGACATGGCAATGGTGATCTTGCAGAACAAGGGAAGGAAGGTTGGAGAAAAAGAGCTAGCCGGCCTGCTGGTAGAGCTGGAGTCACTGTCCGAGGAGGAAGCAAAGCGCCATCTAACAGATGAAAACAAGTAAATTCGGATGGGTTTAGCTTGTTGCCTTTGCAAACCCTCTCAGTGTATCCGCCCTCTCTTCTCCCTGAGCGCCGTAAGGAATAATCGCGATCTGTTGGATGCCGCTCTTTTTGATCCGTTCTACCTGGGTTCGGCATTCAGAGACACTGCCGGCAATGGCGAACTTATCCACCAGCCAGTCCGGAATAACCTCGGCGTGGTTGGCCTCTTGTTCCATGTGGTGGTAGTAATCGTAGGTCTTTCGAATATCGGCCAAAACCTTCTGCGTTCTTTTGTCGAGCACGTATGGCTGCGGATGGGCTACGACCCGTGCGACATGGGCTTTCACAGCGTCTTTAGCAGACGATTTGTCCGACACGGCGCAGGGAACCCATAGGACAAGATTAATGTCGCTGAGTTTCCGCCCTGCAGCCTTCGCGCCCGCTTCGATTCTTTCTTTTGCCTGGCGGAGATAATCGTCGGCTACACCGACGAGCACAATAATTCCGTCGGCGATACGTCCGGACAGCTCCAGCATCCTTGGCCCACTGGCGGCGACGTAAATAGGCACTTTGCCTTTGCACGGATGCTTGATGTGAATTTTGCCGGTCTCCAGCTGAACCTCTTCGCCGGCAAAAAGATCTCGCATTTGGCCTAACGTTTTCTCAAAGTAGGCCAGGCGCGCGGGTTTCATCCCCATCGTCTCGAGCGAGCTATCGCCTAGGCCGATGCCGACAATCATGCGTCCCGGCGCAAACTCCTCCAGCGTCGCGTAGGCGCTGGCGACGACCGAAGGATGGCGCGTCAGAGGATTGGTAACGCCGGTGCCGATCTTGACCTTCGACGTATTCAGCGCGACTGCTGCCATGTTGACATAAGCCTCGCGCCAGATGAGATGGGAGTCACCGACCCAGATGTGGCTGAAGCCAAGTTCTTCGGAGAGCTTGGCGAGTTGGATCATCTTGCCCAGCGGCTCCGTTGGGAAAAGTCCTACTCCGAAATCCATCGTCGACTCCTAACCAACGATATTTGAAATTTTGAGGTTCATTTTAGCTTATGCACTCGGTAACCGGAAAAAGATGCCTCGCGCAAAGACGCAAAGGCCGCCAAGACAAGTTTGGAATTCCAACTTTGAAATCCGAATTTGATTCTTTGCGCCCTTGGCGGGCTTAGCGCGATCTTCCATCTTCTATCCTCATTTTGTTACCACTGCTGCCCGCTCCGGCGGCGGTGTCTGTTGACTGCGGCCTCTTACCCGAACTTCTCCGTCGATCATAACCATAGAGATGCCTGGCAGATCGCCCTTGGCGAACGAGTCGAGGGCGTCCGTTGCCACCGAGCCTTGGATCTTATCGAGTAACACAATGTCCGCGGGTTTTCCCTCTTCGAGCAGGCCGATCGAGAGTCCGTGGGCGCGGCCGACATTCCCGGTTGCCATGCAAACCGCGGCTTCGGGTGGAACCTCGGCGACCGAAGACAGAAAGGCGATCTCACGCAACATGCCGCGCGGAATAATGCCGGTCCCGCCCGGCGTGTCAGTACCGATCAGTACCCGATGAAAGGCGTTGTGCGTCTTCACAGTACGGATGAGACTAAGGGCCATACGATAGTTGCCGGAGCTGCACATTTCGACGCAGTAATCGGTCTCGGCAACGATTCGTGTCATATCCTTTTCCGGCATGGGAATCGGTCCCCCGGTGATATGGCCGACGACATCCGGCTTGATTTTCGTAACGATGTCAAATCCCGCCACCTGGCTCACGCCCGAGCGGGAGACACCGCCGGAGTGAATCTTGACCTTGATTCCCCGCACCCGAGCCCATGTAACGTAGCGTTCCGCCTCACCATCCTGCAGGCGACTGTAATCGTAAAATATGAATTTGACCAGACGGATACCGGCAGCAGCGATGTCACTGAAATCTCCCTCCCTTAGACCAGGGACCAGCAAGAGTGTGCCGCCATAGACCTTAACTCCGCTGGGGCGAAGGTTGTCGTAACAGCGCTTAGCGACAAGAGCAAGAGAAACGGCTGTCTTGGGATCCGGGGGCAAAGGAAGCCCGGGGAGATGGAGCTCGCCAGCGGAGATTAGTGTGGTAACGCCGCCGTGCATGTAATGAGTGATCCATGTAAGGGCATTCTGCGCCGGGGTGAACTCGCCAAAGGTCGGGTGAGAATGGGAATCGACCAATCCGGGGATGGCAGTGATGCCGTGGGCGTCTATAACTGTGTCCGCCTTGTAGGCGATCCCGTTTCCGATCGCTCGGAGGAGACCATCTTCGACATAAACAGAGTCTGCGTTTCGGCGTGGCCTCTTCAAATCGCCGGTGACTAGAGCACCGATATTCTTGATAAGCACGGAAGACATAGAATGAAGCTGACTGGAAATCCCTGAAGGTACTATAGCAGAGGCAACTCGGAAGAGGAAAGAGCTTTTGACAATGATTTGAAGGGCAAATCGAGACTGCCAACACCCTTCTGGGCCTGATTAAGTTTTGCCGAAGAGCTGCGGATGAACGGAAATGTTAGGAATCAAGTTATATCGAACACGGGGTTTGCGCCCGCCTCATGAGGCGGGGTTACATGGAATCAAAAGGTCTTCGCCGTTTTGCAATTAGCCTTCTTTCGGTTTCCGCGTAAGTTCGCTCCGCTGGTTTTTCCACCATTTTTCAACCTTCAGCAACGCAGCTCTATTTTGCATCACGCTCTTTTCGGATTCATAGGCAAATTTCTTTCCTGATACCTCTTCCAGTAATTCGCTTGCCTGCCGGCGAGCAAAGTTAGCTCCGTCCGTCTTGAGAACCTTGATTAACGTGGCAATGCCTTCACCGTCTCCTAGCGCCAACTGGGTCTGGGCGATTGATAGTTTCAGAAAGTTGTCAAAATCCTCCTGAGCGAGACGCCGAAGCGCTGGTAGCGCCCGTGGATCTTTCTGCCTTTTTAACACCTTCACCGCAGCCTCTACTATCCGTGTTGAATGGGTCTCGGATAGCAGATCAGTTAACGCCGGGACGATTCTGGCATCATGTAGAGTACCCAAATGGGCCAGTGCGTCCAACTGATGAACTTCTGCCCCCTTCTTAAGTTCATCTAACAGGAGATCTATGGAGGGTCGCCTGGCAGATATAACCGACGGAGTTGTTTTTTTGAAATAGGACAGACCTAAGAAAAACAATACTGAGAACAACGTGATGGCAGTTACGTTGGCGATGGCTTGTCCTGTTCGTGGCGCATGCCGGATGTAATAGATGACCCCGGACAAAATCAAAAACAGACCCAGCATCACCACTACGGCCGGACCGGTGGGATAATCCGAATAGAAGGACCAGATAATCCCAAGCATGCTTGCCAAGATCGCAATCAGCCAACCCACCAACAGTTTCCCGGTGACGGTATCGCGGAACATCTGCGCGATGACGGCCGGCACCACGAGGTACGAGAAGACCAGGAGGACTCCCACGATGGCCACAGATTTGACGATGACGACACCAAAAGATACGTAGAAGAGGATATCCCAGAAGCGAACGTTCAGGCCCAAGGCCTCCGCCGCCTCTGGATCAAGCGAAATGGCAAAGAATTGTTTGCGAAAGAGGAGATGGAATAATCCGATGACACCGTAGAGAAGGGCCATGTTAACCACATCGGATAAAGACACCAACAAGACATCCCCCACCAGCATGTGCTTAAGCTCCTCTCCTCCGGTAGCCGACTTTGACAGGATCAGTACTGCCGCCGCCGAAGCCACCGCGTAGATGATCCCTATGAAGGCTTCCTGTGGGACCCGCTCCCTCCGCATGCGGGCAATGGCGAATGCCCCGGCGCCCACGAAGGTAAAAGCGAGGGAAAAAAACAAGACCTGTAGTGGCTCCTTATTAGGATCGTAGCCGAGGACCAGAGCATACGTTGCTCCCAAGGCCGCAATCTGTGCCAACGCCAGGTCAACGAAGATAACCTTGCGGGCGATGACATGAATGCCGAGGTAGACGTGATTGATTGAAAGCACCAGGCAGGCCAAAAAAGGGACAAGCATCCATTTCAATTCAACAAGTGTGGCCATCTTTTCTCCTTCGTGTGCTATACGGTCAATGCAAGTCGCATCTTCCAAACCGGGTTACTTTTGCAAGGCATCCGTCGTTTTCCGGAGCACGTGATTGATCAAGTCAAAGTAGCTCTTTATCTCCGGTTCCCCTTTTACCTGATCCGGGAGCAGGACAACCTTTGCCCCCGTTTGCTCTGCGATACGATTGGGGAGCGCCGGATCGTAAAAATTATCCACTAGGATGAGGGGAATTCTCTGACTTTTGATCTGTTCTGTTACCTGCAAAACATGCCGGGGCCCCGGGGGAATTCCTGGTCTCTCCTCGATGGTCCCCACCAACCGAAACCCAAATATCTGCACGAAATAGACCCAAACGCGGTGAAATTCGAATGCCTTTATGCCACGTAGGGGCCGGGCGGCTTTCAGCCAGCCCCCCGCCTTCGTGCTCAGGGGCTGCCCACCGATCTTATTGTCCTCCAGGAAGGAGTGGAGCTGTCCCCTCCAGGCGAGACGGGTTAATTTTTGAATTCCCACGAGCTTTAACAACTCCGGCCCAAACAGGGCACGGTCGATACGTTTAAAAAAATCGGCCTTGCGAGATTCGTAATAAGCCGCGCCGGCAGGATCTACGGATTTTAACGCCTCAGCGATATTCCCTGCCTGAACCTTTGCTCGCAACGGGTCAAGCCAGACATGGGGATTGCCCTGGGGGTGGATGTCCCCCATTTCCCGGCTGAGTACGGACGGGACTTCAAGGGGAGCAATGCCGCTGCCGGCGATGATCCGCCTCCGTGTGCCCCGGAAGATCTTGGGATTGCCGGATCCGTTCACTACCTGATCGGCCCACAGTTCTAATGAAAAACCGCTTTCGATGAACAGGTCCGCCCGCCGGGTCTTTTGCATGAGCACCGGCGTGGGGGTAACAAAGTGGGGGTCCTGATCACCTCTGGCCAGCGCGATCACTTCTACTCGATCTCCTCCCACCTCCTCTGTGAGCGCCTTCAGGGTGGGAAGGGTACAAACCACATGTACCTTTGTTCCTTGGGCACCTGAGGAAAGTCCAGGTATCTGCAACCAGAGGGACAAAATACTTATCACGATGAGGCATTTCACTTTTATGTTCATATCAAGATGTTACTCCTCCTGGGCATGAGTCATGCCAGATTCCGTATGTCATTATTTATTGACCCAAAAAGGCTCGGGGGGGTGAGATCCAAAGATAAAGTTGAGCTCGAAAAAAGCCGCATTGTGATTGTTTTCGGTAGACAGGTCGCTCCATCGGTGTTCATAACTCACACGGGCGCGGAGGAATTCGCTGAGATAGTAGGACACGTAAGGCGTCAGGCTGAGGCGTGTGAGCCCTGGGTTAAAGAGAGTGGTGGTCTGGTCCCAACGCAATCCGCCATAGGTTCGTCGGTTGAACTGCCACTGTCCGAAAATCGAATACCCAAACGGCTTGCCCCTCTTGGGTTTCAGGTTTTTCCGTATAATGGCCTGATGCACAGCGGCAGGCTCGGACGCTCCCGGATAGGAGCGGCGCGCGAACATGAACTCACCTCCAAAGAGAAAGGATTTCCACTCACCCCGACGGACCGGTTTCCAGCGATAAAGAAAATCCAGCCCATGAAAATCTGCGGATCCCACTCCATTACCGGTTGGGTGAAGGTAACTGGACCATCCCAGTTCCAGGTTGTGAGCGCCCCGAAATGTGTGAAACCAATGTAGACGTCCCAGATAGGAGATTGGGGCGCGGGAATCCGGTGATATAGCCACATCACCGCCGTTGAAGGCCTGTAGGGTCGCATCCAAGCTGGATTCAGTATCCCAGGGTATGGGGACAAAAAAATTACCAGACACCCCATTTTGGATAAAGCCGTCTTCACCCATGAACTCCGCCGTTGGAAGAGACCTGAAGGTTGTGGGTAGGTCGTGGGTATGGAGGATATTGAACCTTCCGAAGGCCGGGCGGAAACGGCCCACCTTAAGTTTCAATCCCAGGGGAGGCTCATCCAGGAATGGTAGCTTTTTGATATTGACGTATCCCTCTTCAATGGCCGCAGAAAATTTTCCAGGGGTCTCTGATTCAAAAGTAGCAATGACGACTGCGTCTGCAAAAGGATCCACCGCAGCCCGCAGATCGATCTCGGTTTCACGAAGATTGAATCTGCTGTCAATGCGGTTGCCGTCTTCGTTTTTCAATGTGTCACTATCACCGCGGCCCACGAAATTTCCGATCACGGATATGGCCGGATTCAATACCCCGGGAACAATGGTTTGAACAGCTGGTTGCACAGGTTGCGCTGGTTCGATATCCTCGGCAGCTTTTTTCCGTTCAAGCTGTTCGATTCGATCGGCCATCTTTTGCATCTGTAGCCGCATTTCCTTGAGCTGTGCTTTCACGGAATCGATGTTGGCTTGCTGACTCCAGCCCTCCCCGGTAAAAGGTGATGTAAAAACTGAAATTAAACCTAAACAAAATACGAGCCATGTCTTTTTAGATGGAATCATAAATACCCCCCTTTGGATTTACCCTGGGTACGTACTAAAATTACCAGTCCCTTTCCCCACTCAGGCGAGAGAGAAACTGGGAGTTCTTAGGACTTGGATAAACTGAGATAGCTAGGTGGAATAGGGAGGTGGAGGGGCGCGAATGGTTTGAGATTTGACTAAAACCCAAGGGAGAGTTTCAGGTTTGCAGGCGTCGATGGTGAATGACTCGCAGTCCACGCCCCAAGCCAGGTACGGTTGAGGTACGCCGGCATCGGTTCGACCTCCGTGAGCGCAGTTACACTCCGCGGTAACCTGCGGCGTGGGAGTGAAAAAATGGTGGTGCAGGGGCAGCAAGAACATCGGGAGTAGAAGAGCTACTCCTACTAACCGTCGAAGATTGGAGAATCTACTCATGGATAAGCCGGCAAACACGCGGTCGGATCGTCTGCTGAAATTACTACGTAATCGCCTTATAGAGTCTTCGTTTCTACGCGGTCTCCTTAAAATCGCCGGTGACTAGAGCAGCGATTTTTTTGAGGCGCACGGAAAAAACAGAATCAGGATCAAACGAACAACATAAACACTACTATAGCAAAGCACCGATAAGAGGAAAAGCCTAGGGAAGACCGCGAGAACCAAACCCTTTTAAGGCTGCGACCGACCAAGACTTGGTTCTGCTGCATTGCCTTGAATTACGTTGATCGATCAGAGGACAAAGTCGTTAGTCTCTAACAAATGAAACGGGGGATCATGCAAGGGATGCCCAGCCCTAATGGGAGGCAAGGAGGCGACGCATATCTCTGAGTATGGTCTTGTAATCAGGGGATGCGCCATGGTAGGCGAATCGCATGGTCCCCTTACCATCAACCAACGCCGTAAGGGAGGTATGATTCACGAGGCCACGGGCCTTTCTTTGGGTTTTCACACCAAAGTTTTTCCAAACCCGGGTTAGGGATTGCGGATCACCTGTGAGGAGTGACCAGTTGGAGAAATCCACCTGGTACCGTTCAGCATAGGATCTCAAGACCTTTGGACTATCCACCTCAGGATCCGTTGTGACGGACACAAGAAACACCGAGTGCCGCTCGGCCTCGCCCAGTTTTTTTTGCAGCAGCCGCATCCCGGCCGTGACTAAAGGACAAACATCGGGGCAGCTTGTATACACGAACGCTAAAAGAACAACTTTGCCCCTTAGTTTTTTAAATTTAAAGAGCTTCCCGGTCTGATCGGTCAAAATAAAATCGTGAACCGGGACATGGACCTCACGGCGTAAAGCCTTCCGTGGTACTGAAGGGAGACCCGGATTATGACCTAAGGTCTGATTTTCGGTCCCGGCAATTAAACCCCCCGCAATCAAAAACGAAAAAACGACCCGAATGTATCCTTTCCGGATCATAACTTAATTTCCGTTCGGCTGTCGGTCGTAACCCAGCACAGTTTCCCAGGGCACGCTGCAATGGGCCCAGACCAGGGGTTCAAAATGCTCCCACCACTCCAGTTTTCTTCCTTGCTGGCTTAATATTCGGACAAAGCGAACCATGTCTTGGAGCTCCACCTTGCTCAATGCCGGTCCGTAGGCAGGCATGATGCCTTTGCCTCGTTTGATAATCTTTCGGATTTGATAAACTCGCTTACTTTCGACCGTATCTCGAAAATCTGGTACAGAGACTAGCGGAGAAGATGCTATGGGCCCATCTCCCCTTCCGGATGTGCCGTGGCACCCTAGACACCGTTGGGCGTAAAGGGTTTCCATCTGCTCCCTCCGCTCACAGGCAGTCAGCATTAAAAGGGCGGCAATAAGTACGGCTATTTTCAGAATCGACACGGCTCACTCTACTTTATTGGGCGTCTTAGCTCATTTCCTTTTTCTAACACGGCCCGCGTTACCTGCCAAGGCTTTCTCGTGACTCCTACCATCGGCTCCCCGGTAAAAAGCGTGATTCCTCAGGAGAACTCCTTCCGGCCTGAGCCAATAGGTCACTGCCTCGATGGCCACCCTCCCGTCCCCTTCGGCTGAGCTCTCCAACGGCCTGGGCCTGCCTTAAACCTCCACGTCTCTGTGCCTCAAACCTCCAGGTCTCCTCCCTCGGAACCGGATGCCTCGTAGCACGGCGCAGGGGGTAGGCTCCGAAGAGAGGAAAACGGCCGACTCTAAAAGGACTTGAGGGAAATGAATCTCACAGGTTAAGTGCTTATGGGCAGAGGAGTACAGGTCTATCGGCTCCCACTGAGGAGCGGGCCCCCTGCGCCTAACTGGAGCACCACACTTTTTACGGTAGGGCTCCTACCCGGTTGACATGAATATTAGATTCGTGCTACCAGGATATGAGTTAGTGGCGAAGCCTATGCCTAGGATTTCTCGTTTTGGTGTCTCCCTGGAGGAGGGTCTGCTGCATGCTTTTGACCAGAGCATTGAACAGTTGGGCTATGCCAACAGGTCTGAGGCCATACGGGACCTGATCCGAGACCATCTGGTTCAGAAAAGAGTTGCGCGGGGAGAGGGAGAAATCGTAGGCGTAGTAAGCCTTGTCTATGATCACCGGACTCACAGGCTAGGCGATGTGCTAGCGGATTTGCAACACAGGGCCAACGTTACGGTCAACGCCAGCATGCACATCCATCTGGATGAAAACAACTGCCTTGAAGTTATCGTTATTCGTGGCGAGGTGGATAAAGTACACGCGGTCGCTGGTAAGCTTATGGCGACAAAAGGCGTACAAAACGGCAAGCTCGTAATTACCGCTCCGGAAGTAAGGGGGTAATTTTTTTTCGTCTATTAGTAGCACGAATTCTATAAAGATAATATTTAAACTGGCTTTCAGGGTCTACCATAGGACTCACACGGACTATGGACATGCTTAAGCTTCTGAGAATAGGGACGGGAGACTGAAATGCGAAAGTGTCTCCCAAGAACGGTTTTAATGTTTTTGTTGGCGGTTTTCTTTGCCAACGCCTGTGGGGAGAAGAAGGAAAAAGCTACTCCCCCCGCAGCCAAGAGCCTGAAAGTCGTCACAACCGTCGCCCCCATTACAAGCATCGTTGAAAATGTTGCCGGAAATAAAGTTCAACTGACCGGGATCATTCCTGAAGGAATGAACTCGCATACCTTTGAGCCTATTCCGTCGGATACACAGATTCTGGCCGCGGCCGACCTTATCATCCTGAACGGACTTGATCTCGAAATCCCTACCTTAACACTTGCCAAAACCAACCGAAAGCCTGCAGCCTCCATTCTTCTATTGGGCGAAAAAACTGTCACAGGCAAAGACTACATATTTGATTTCAGTTTCCCTCAAGAGCGAGGACATCCCAACCCTCACCTGTGGCTTGATCCCAGGTATGCCATGCAATACGTAAAATGGGTCCAAGAAGAGCTTATCCGGCTGGATCCAAAAAACCGTACTGTTTACGAAGCAAATGCGTCCCGGTACCTGGAAAAGTTGAAACAACTCGATCAGGCTATCGCTGAGGCGGTAAAGACGACCCCGAAAGGCAATCGCCGTCTCTTGACCTATCACGACTCCTGGCCCTATTTTGCCCGGCGGTACGGATTTGCGGTTATCGGAGCCGCGCAACCGTCCGATTTCTCCGATCCCAGTCCCCGTGAAGTAGCCCGGCTCATCGACCAGATCCGTAAAGAAAAGGTCCCGGCGGTCTTTGGGTCAGCGGTCTTTCCAAGCCCTGTATTGGAGCAGATCGCAAAGGAGACAAAAACCCGCTATATCGACAGCTTGAGAGACGATGAACTGCCGGGGACGCCAGGCGACCCCAAACATTCCTACATCGGAATGATGCTTGAAAATGTACGAATCATGATTGGGGCCCTGGGTGGCTCGGTCGAAGCGCTCGAGCACGTGGACCCAACCCCCATTGCCGGCTCCCGCGCCGATTACAGAATTAAGAAATTACGACCAAACTTATGAGCTCAAACAAAATCCAACATGTCCAAGAAGAAGAGACCCAGGGCAGCCTCCACCCCCATGGGGCCGTAGAACCCCCGGAATCTCCAATTGCAAAGGTCCCAGTTGTTGAGCTTTCACATGTTACCAGTGGCTATGGAGACATTCCCGCCATTCAAGACGTTAGCATAAAGATCTGGTCTGGGCAGTTTGTTGGTGTGGTAGGCCCTAACGGAGGAGGGAAAACGACTCTATTACGGGCAATCATGGGCACGCTTCGTCCCATCCAGGGAAAAGTCGCCATGAGGGGCAAACCCATTCACGGAGTAGGCCTGGAACGAATTGGCTACGTTCCCCAGCTGGAAACCATTGACTGGACTTTTCCCATCTCCGTCGAGGAAGTAATCCTGATGGGCCTTTTCCCAAAAAACCAGTGCCTCTGGGGCATCAGGAAAGAAGACCGGATCAAGCTCCAGGCCGTCATGGATCGATTGGGCCTGACCGGGCTCAACAAACGTCACATCCGGGAACTCTCCGGAGGCCAACAACAAGCTGTTTTCCTCGGCCGGGCCCTGTTGGGAGAGCCGGATTTGATTTTGCTGGATGAGCCCACGGCCGGACTCGACATGCGGTCACGCGACAACGTCATCCATTTCCTTCATGAAATCAACCACCAGGGCGTAGCTATCATGATTACCGCCCATGATCTCAACTGGGTGGCAGCTCACCTTGCCTGGGTCGTTTGCTTGAACCGGAGCATCATCGCCGAAGGACCACCGCAACAGGTTTTTACCCCGTCAGTCCTGAGCGAGACCTACCGAGGAGAAATGGCCGTCTTTCAACACGATGGAATGATTATGATCGGTGAACGACCTCATACATCCGACTGGTAGAGTCATGAGTTTTTTTCTGCCTCTTCAGTACGAGTTTTTCCGCCATGGTCTTCTGGGTTCCATCTTGATCGGCGCCCTGTGCGGTCTGATCGGCGTCTACGTCGTGCTACGAAGAATGAGCTACGTTGGTCATGGCCTCGCCCACGCCATCTTTGGCGGCGCCGTCCTCAGTTACGCCGTAAACATCAATTTCTTTATCGGGGCGGGTATCTGGGCCCTTCTTTCCGGCGCCCTCATTCACCTGATTACCCGCCGCAGGTTGGTAGGAGCAGACGCGGCCATTGGAGTTGTCACAACGTCCAGTTTTGCCCTGGGTGTAGCCGTGGTATCCACCTACCGCCGGTTTACGCGGAACATTGAGGCCGCTCTTTTTGGAAACATTTTGGGGATCACCCAAACGGATCTCTGGGTTATCACGATCATCGCTCTGGTGGTCTTTCTCGGCCTCTTCCTCATACGTCGGCAGCTCCTCTTCTCCACGTTTGATCCGGAGGTTGCGGTCGCCTACGGTATCTCAACCGGATGGATCGATTTTTTGTTCATCACCCTAATAGCCATTACCGTACTTGCTTCGACCCAGATTCTCGGTGTGACCCTTATCGCCGCCGCCATTGTGATTCCTCCGGTCATCGCACGGTACCTGACCCATCGTTTTCAGACCTTACTCGTTATTTCTCCTTTGATCGGGGCCTTTTGTGGTGCGGTGGGGATGTATCTGAGTTTTTATTTTGACATCTCCTCGGCTGCCACCATTGTCTTGACTGCGGCCGGTCTATTTATCCTGGTTGAGGCAGGACATGTGGTTAAAAAAAACCTACGTCTCGTGCCGCTGAATGACTCAATACCGGAAAGCAAAAAGTAGCGGCGGAACTACCGTAAATGTGGTCCAGTTAAGCGCAGGGGCTTGCTCCTCAGCGTGAACCCATTTCGTGGCTCGTGTTCGACACCAGGCACGATCACGGTTTGACGTCTCGCCATCTTTGGAGCCTATCCCCTGCGCCGTGCACTCAGTATCCGGTTTCGAGGGAGGAAACCTGGAGGGCTGAGCAACTGTCTTAAAAGTCAAGGCCCCTAAGCTGTGGTCGCAGCCCAAGGAA
>JBHHYU010000081.1:0-14446 GCA_046757725.1 Binatia bacterium | reverse complement strand
TATGCCGGAGGCCATGATCTGGCTGTGATTAAAAGCGAAGACGGTGGTACGACATGGCAGCGTGCGGGAAAGGGTCTTCCTACCAGGGACATTCACGCCCTTGCCATTGATCCGACAAGGCCTAACCGGCTTCATGCATGGGCTGTTGGGAAAGGACTCTATCGGAGTGATGACGGGGCCAAGACTTGGTCCCGAGTTGATGACGGTCCGGAGAATCCTAATGTAACCTCTCTGACCTCAGTCCCTATTGCTACGGGGATGGGTGGCATTTTCCTGTATGCCGGGACAGCCGTCGGACTCTTCCGAAACGCCGACTGCTTCTGAGGTTGGAATCGGGTGAGCGGTCTGCCCACCCAAAAAACAGTCTACGCTTTTGCGTACAATCCTAAGGATCCGAAGATCATGTATGCAGCCGTGAGAGACGGTCTGTATCTGAGCAGCGACGAGGGAAAGCAGTGGTCCCTTTTAGCCAAGAGTCCAAGGGGAATTGTGGCCATTGCTGTTCATCCCAGTGATCCTTCCAAGATTTTAGTTGGGACCGGAAACGGGAAGATTTATCGCTCCAAAGATGGAGGAGAGACCTGGGGGTTACGGAACAGATGACCCGTTTAACGGCGTTTATTTACGGAGGGAACAAGCCGAAGAGGGTCTTAATATTTTCCGGTACGGGGCTACTCATCTTCGTACTCACCTTTTTTCTTTTAAAACCGAGGGAAGGCTCTAAGATGCATGCTGCAAGAGAAGAAGCCCCCAGGATCGGTTTCACTGCCCCTGATTTCGAGCTTGAAGATGTGGATGGTAGAACCGTGCGGTTAGCTGAGCACCGAGGCAAAAACCCAGTCTTTTTGAGCTTCTGGGCCTCTTGGTGCCCGGCATGCCGTCAGGAAGCGCCGGAAACTGAAAGGTTACATCAGCTGCTAGGACCCAAGGGTCTCAAGCTTGTATCCATCAGCATCGATAAGGGTCCCGGTGCCCTTAATAATGTTCGGAAATTTATGGAGGAATTCAAGCTAAGTTTCAATTCTCTTCTGGATACGAAAGGTGATGTGATGGAGCTTTACGGTGTCACTGCCATCCCAACGACGTTCTTAATAGACCGAAAGGGAAGGGTAGTTGCTAAAGAAATAGGGCCGAAAAAATGGACGGATCCAGAATTCCTGAACCGTTTGGAAGGACTATTCAATTAAATCAAAAAGGAGGCTTTATGTCAGATCAGATTCAATTGCAAGAAAGGACGGAGAGTCCGCAAATCTCGTCTGTAGGAGGGGGTGGAGCCATAGAAGGGCCAGAGGGCAGCCAGACGCAAAAGAAATGGACGCTCAAGGGAATGCTCATGATGGCAGCGTGCTGCGGCGCCCCACTCCTTCTACTCTTGGCGATTCCACTCTTCGGATTCTCCCTGGCTGGGGTTGGCGGCGCCTTGCTGCCATTTATCGTTCTGTTAGCGTGCCCGGTAGGGATGTACCTCATGATGCGGATGATGAGTAAGAGGTAAGCCTGCTACTTCCTTTCACAGTAGCTGAACGTTCATCTCGCCGTGCGAGCCAGTTTCAAGGCTAATTTTAGCCTGGTCGGGATGAACGATACGCTGACCTACTGGTTTCTGTAGATAAGTAAGGGGGGGAGTATTCATGTCGAAATCTTTTGCCGGGCCGTTAGCTCTTATCATTCTTACGAGTTTAGCGGGAATATCCTATGCAGCCGCAGGGGACGCTTATCAGGCACTGTCGGTGCTGCGGCTTCCAAAAAAATCTGCGCCTGATTTTTCTTTGCCGCAGGTCAATGGGAAAACGGTCAGGCTTTCAGATTATAAGGGAAAGGTTATTCTCCTGGGATTTTTCAAGACCTTCTGACCGAACTGCCGGCGGGAGTTACCCACCAAGGATAAGCTGTTTGGGGAGTTCAAGGAGAAGGATTTGATGATTTTAGCTGTCAGCTTTCAAGAGCCGGAGGACTTGGTCAGAGATTTTCAGAAGGAATTCAAGTTGAGTTTTCCCGTTCTTTTTGATCCTCAGGGAAAAGTCTCTGGTAAGTACGAATTTAGAGGGCACCCGGCAACTTTCCTGATTGACGGGGAAGGTTTTTTAGTCGGGAAGGTTTTGGGAGAAAGAGACTGGTCAAGTCCAGAGGCTAAAGGGCTGATCAGGACCTTGTTAAATCAATGACTGTGATTTTTAAGACAGATCGAGCTCGCATGGCTTTCTTTGGATTTGAATGAGATCGTGGTTAGCCAAAAGGGAAGTTCGTGGGACGGAAGGCGAGAATGAAAAGAAAGAAGAGGAACCAGACTCACCATGATCCTTCTAGGCCATCGAGGTGCGGCAACCGGAGGAAATGGTTACTAGGAATTTTTCTCGTACTGGTCGTGGGTGGCGGGGCCCTGTGGTGGAACGGGACGTCAGGCATCCAGGATACCAGTTCTGTCGAGCTTATGTTGGAACCGGCCCCTCGGTTTTCCCTTCCCGCGTCCACAGGAGGAACCGTCAGACTGAAGGACTACCTGGAGAAACAGGAGATAGCTCTCTTCTTTTACATGTTCGCGGGCTGACAGAGCTGTCGGAAGCAGCTCGGGAAGCTGCAAAATCGGCTGAGTAAGATCAGGGATGAGGGCGCAACAGTGTTGGCCATCAGCATCGATACCCGGCCGGTCGCCCGGCGGCTAAGCTCAAGCCTGGGCTTGACGTTCCCTATTCTCTCTGACCCGGCCATGGAGACCATCCGGGCTTACAGGATGAAAGGGGAGGGAATGGAAATGGCAGATATGGGTTATGTAGTAATCGACCGAATGGGGAGGATTCGCTACCGGCAGATTGACAGGAAATTTGGAGAAAATGTTGAGCTGATTGTTCCCGTGCTGCGACAAGTAAAACGCAAAATTGGAACCGATAGTGAGCGGGCGGAAAAGCCAAAAGCGATGTGATTGGTAGACGGGATTGCGAATGGCCCTGCGACGCCTTTTCATCGTAATGGGGGTAATAATGCCGATCATTTGGCTATTGGCCTACGGCTTCAGCCGAGACCCGCGCTACATTCCGTCTCCCCTGATCGGCCGACAAGCTTCTCCTTTTACCTTGCCACTCTTCGATGGGGGAACGATCAGGCTCGAAGATCTTCGGGGGAAGGTGGTCTTTCTGAATTTTTGGGCCTCCTGGTGCCCGCCGTGCCGTGCCGAGGCAAGGACTCTGGAAGCCGTTTGGCAGAAATACAAGGACAGAGATGTTGTGTTTCTTGGTATCGATATCCAAGATACGGAGCAAGACGCCCACGCATTTCTCAAAGAGTTTGGGATTACTTATTTGAACGCACGGGATGCGAGCGGGAAGGTAGCCATTGAATACGGTGTCTGGGGTATCCCGGAGACTTTTTTCATCGACCGGGAGGGCCGGATCACCTATAAACAGGTCGGGGCCTTGAGCAGGCCGACTATCATGGTCAAGTTGGATGAGGCCCTCAAGGGGATCGTGAGCGCCGACGAAGGCAGAGGCGAGTACCGTTCGGTCCGGTGATGGAGCATAGATCGTGAAAAATGGACTTCCAATCTGGCTGCGGTTCCTGTGGGGAATCTTGGCTCTTCTGCTCGCGGTGATTCTTGGGACGGGAGTTTGGATCTGGCAGGGGTCTCTTATCCGACAGGGTGGGTGGGACGAAAAGCCGCTTGAAGGGCTCAAGGTCTTTGGGGCTGTCCCGGAGTTCTTGCTTATCGAACGGAGTGGGCGGCAAATCAGTCTGTCGGATCTTAAGGGTAGTACCTGGTTGGCTAATTTTATGTACACCAATTGCCAGGACACATGCCCTATTCAAAGCGCTCAGATGAAACTTATTCAGGATGAATTTCCATATGAAAAAGATTTCCGGTTGGTCTCAATCACCGTTGACCCTGACCGAGATACTCCGAAGGTCCTTACAGAGTACGCAAAACGATTCGGGACAAGTTCAGACCGCTGGCTTTTCCTGACCGGGCGTAGAGAGCAGTTGCATCGCCTGGCTCAGGACGGTTTCCGCCTAAGCGTCGTACCGGTTTCTAGAGACGAAGATGTAAGCAGCCTCATTACTCACAGTTCCCGATTTGTATTGGTTGACAGTGAGGCGCGGATCCGCGGTTACTATCCAGGGACTGATATGGACGCCATGGTGCGCCTGCGGCGGGATTTAAAAACCCTTCTCAAGGGTGGAGTCAGCTGATATCGAACATCAAGCAAAGGTCAGGAGGGCAGTGTAAGGTGGCCACTAATTGGCAACGGGTGGTGGATGGGAGTATTGGAGTATTTTAGATCGCTTTGAACTGATGGGTGCAGCGATCGCCCTGGTAGGGGTTTCGATTATCACGTATTAGCCGAGGCCGGTATGATAGGTCATCAAAAGGGGCTTGTTGCTGAGTATTTCACCGTTGGGTGGAATGTTGTTGAGGGCGTTATAGCAATTGGAGCTGGAGTCGTTGCTGGTTCCATAGCCTTGGTAGGGTTTGGCCTGGATAGCACTATCGAGGTGGCCTCAGGGTTGGTCTTGATCTGGAGATTGCGTAAACACGGGTTCGGCGACGAGGAAGACGAAGAGACAGCCGAGAAAAAGGCGATTTTTTTCGTTGGGACCACATTTTTTCTATTGGCTTTGTATGTGATTTACGAATCCGGGAAGAAGCTTTTCTTTCAGGAGCAGCCGGCGGAGAGCCTGGTAGGGATCATACTGGCTATCGTCTCCTTGATTGTTATGCCATGGTTGGCTGTTTGGAAGAAGAGAATCGCTTCAGAGATTAATAGCCGTGCTTTAAGAGCGGATGCTTTGGAGACCCTAGCCTGCTCTTATCTTTCCTTGACACTACTGCTGGGTCTCGGGGCCAACGTGCTTTTTGGCTGGTGGTGGGCCGACCCGGTAGCTGCCCTGGCGATGGTTTACTTTTTACTAAAGGAAGGCAGGGAGGCAGTGGAAGAAGGATGGGAAGGCTTAACGAAAAGGCTTGAGGGAGGAAGAAGTGAATAAAAGGAAGGCTATCGACGGAAAATATTCAACGTATTGGCACTACAAGCTAGATTCAAGACTGCTAACAGGAAAGACGACTATACTCGTGGGTTTGTTAGCTATAGGGGTTAGCATCTTCCTTGGTTTCACACAGGCGGAAGCTGCTGGGGACCCAGAGCGAGGCCAAAGAGCCTTCAGGCAGTGTGCCGCTTGCCATTCGCTTGAACCCGGGCGGCATCTCACAGGCCCAAGTCTCGCGCGAATATGGAGGCGGAAGGCAGGAACCATAAAGACTTTTCGGCGATACTCGGAGGCTTTGAAAAAGTCCGGTATCGTGTGGGACGAGAAGACACTCAACAACTGGCTAAAGGAACCTCAGACGACGGTCCCGGGAAATCTCATGACATTCGCCGGTATGCGGGAAGATCGTGTGCGCGAAGATCTAATCGCGTATATCAAGGAGGTCGGCACTGGGAAGAAGGTAACAGAGCCTTCTCGACGAGGCGGAATGATGGGCGGGCGCATACGCAGTCTGAAAGAGTTGGACAAGAACCGCCGGGTGCAAGCGATCCGATATTGCGGCGATACCTATTACGTCACAACCGAATTGGGAAAGACGTTACCTTTCTGGGAGTTTAATCTTCGGTTCAAGACAGACTCGAGTCCTGACGGGCCTCCTAAGGGCACTCCGGCGTTGATCCGTGCCGCCATGATGGGGGATCGCGCCTTCATCATTTTCTCCTCGCCTGAGGAAATCAACACGATGATCCAACGCAAGTGCTGATCCCTTGCAAAAACGGATTTCTCTTCTTTCTGCTTTGCGGCTTCTTGCTCCTTCCCGCGAATGTTGCATTTGCCCATGGGACAGCTGAGCATCTTGACCCAGAGCTGTTTATTAGCTGGAACGTCTGGCTTCATCTCGGCCTTCAGTGGACGCATTTGATTGCCTTCGCCCTATGGCTGGGTTTGACAGGTGGCACCCTGCTCTTAGGAATAAAAACCTCCCTGGATCACCTCCTTTACAGTTCATGGCTCCTTTTCCTGGTTCTTCTGGCTACCGGCAGCTACAATATGGAGTTTAGCGCGGGTATCTCCGAAACTCCAAGCTTGTTTCTTCTGCCGCTGCTCGACCAGATTCCTTATGGTGTTACCTATACTCTTGTACTGGCTGTTAAGGTAGGTCTCTATAGCCTGGCCATCTTGCTCACTTTCGTTATCACTGTTCTCCACATGCGGCGCCAGGTACCCGAGGCTAGACTCAGGCAGATTTTCCTGCTGGGTGGGTCGGCCCTCGGTACACTGATAGTTTTAGCGACTGCGGTTGTGCTTTTCTATCATGAGGTCGCGGATCTCTGGCCTACCGTAGTCCATTCTTTGGGCGGCATTTTGGGGCCAGAGGGCCCACGGGGTCGCGCTGTAGTCAGTTTGGATACGCCGCCACCTAATGACTTCCGATTGCTGGTAAGTCCCGCAGCCTGGGCAGATATAACACTGCGCTGGGTTCATCTGCTAGGCTTTGGACTGTGGCTCGGAGGGATGCTGGTAGCGGTTGCCTTTGGAGGGGTGCCTCCCAAAAAGTTGCTGTGGTACTTGTGGACCTTGCTAATGGTTCAAATTCTGTCAGGCATCGGAAGTGTAGGGCGCTGGACTCCCTTTTATATTACACCCTACATCTGGAATTTTTCTGCTTTATCTCATGTGCGCTTCGGTTGGACCTACACCCTTTTTCTAACGGTAAAGGAAGCCCTTGTAATTGCGGTTATCGGATTGATGCTGGCGATGACTCACCGGTATCTTAAGGTCTCTCGCAGCAAGGTGGAGCACAGAGCTGTTCATTTTCGCCCTTACCTATTTGCGGAGATAACCCTCGGCCTTCTGATTGCTTATATAATGATGATGGTCCTCCTTGTCCACGAGGGCGTGGATCATGCGCTATGAGGAGGATACTGGCCTATGCGCAAAATAGCTGTTAAGTGGGCTGCCATAACGGCCATGGCCGTGGTTTGTGTTTGGGCTGGAAGGGCTTACGGGCAGGTGGGGTCACCTGACAGGCTGGCGAGGGGAGCCAAAGTGTACGCCACATCCTGCCAGCCATGCCACGGAGACCAGGACGGCAAAGGGAGTATCGGCAGAGCCCATCCCCACAATAACAATGGGCATACATGGCATCATCCTGACCCGCAGCTCAAGGAGTGGATTCTCCAGGGCAAACCGGGGCCGGGATTTAGCGTTATGCCAGCGTTTAATTATCTTACGGACGAAGACGTAGAGGCAATCTTGCTCCTCATCAAGACCTGGTGGACCGCTGAGCAACGAGCGAGCCAGGCGGATATCTCGCAAAGGTACCAGGAGGCCATCGACAAGAGCAAGCCGAGGCGATGAGGCTGCCGGAATTTTACTTGCTCATGTATGCCTTCTTGCTGAATCTCCTGTGGGAGGCCGTCCAGGCGCCGCTCTTCGTTTTTGAACAGCAAGCCTCACAATTCTTGCTTGGAGGATGTCTCTTGTTTTGTTCTCTTGTGGACGGATTAATGACTCTGACAGCCTATTGGGTTTTAAGTGCGATATACAGGGATCGGTACTGGTTTGTGATACGGAAGGTGAAATATCTGTGGTCGTTCGTTGGTGTTGCCCTCGTGCTGGCCGTTGGGAGCGAATATACGGCAGTTCACTACAGAAACCTTTGGGAATATTCTAGCCTTATGCCGGTTATTCCGGTCGTTCAACTGGGGTTGACCCCGGTCCTTCAATGGCTATTCCTCCCACCACTGGTGGTAATATTCATGCGCCGTGGCTTCGGGTCTCCAACACTCTAGATGTGAGTCCTGGTTGACTTTAACCAGCCGGCTGTATACAAAGAAGCACAGTGAACTTGAGACTCTTTATAAACTGGCTTGTTCTCTTTGGTTTCCTCTTTTCCTTTCATGGTAGGGTGGAGCCGGACTCTTTTGGTAGTGGTACGGAAAATGGGCGGCAAATAGGGAGTGTATCACGTACGGATCATGAACCTTTTCCTCCTTTAGCCATACCGCTTCCTTTAGAGGATCACAAAGACGAGCACGGCTGTTACCACTCTCATGCTCCTTTCACGGCGACCGTAATACAGCTACCTTGCCAACTTATTCCCTCCGTTTTCACAGTACCCCTTCGCTCTCCTGAACTTTTACTCTCTTCCGCGATTATTCCTCATCCTCCCCGGATCTAACCAACACTCTCCTTTCTTTTCATTCCTCGTTCTTTTTTGACAGAGGGTTGCAATTTGCCAGCAGCCCGGAGGTGAAGCAGCTATGAAAACAGCGGCTTTTTTTTCAACTATTGCCGTTTCCGTCTTGTGCGTGGGTCTGAGTACGGTTTTTGGCCAAGTAACGGTTAACCTTGCGGAAGCCCTGGATCTGGCGCGAGAAAAGAATCCGGATTTAAAGGCGGCTCGTCAGGAATTGGAAATTGCACGCGGGCGGCTGGTAAGAGCCAAATATCCCAATCAGTTCAATCCGGAGATTGGCGGCAGCGCCGCACGCCGGAGTAATTTGGGTGGCCCAGGCAGTTCCAGAGATTTTGACATCGTGCTCTCTCAAGAGGTCGAGGTGGCAGGGCAGCGGGGAAAGAGAATTGAGGAAGCTAAGAAGAATCTCGAGAAGGTGGCTCAGCAGGTGAAAAACACAGAGCGAATTGTCCTGGCGCAGGTCAAGGATGCCTTCTATCGGGCCCTTTACCGTAAAAGACGGGTGAAACTTTTTCGGGAGGTCGAGGCTTTGAATCGCCGCCTCCAGGACGTTGCAAAGATACGCTTTCAGGCTGGGGAAATTCCCAAAATGGAGGTCAACGTGGCTGAGGTGCGACTGGGACAGTCACGCAAAGACACCATTGTTGCTGGGCGGGACTATAGCAACGCTCTACGAAAACTGGAGCGGCTCCTAGGCTTAGAGCCTGTGGGACAGACCTCGCTGATAGGCCAGCTTTCAGCGATACCCGAGACCTTCCAGTTAGACCGCTTGCTCAGCCTGGCTCTGAAAGACCGGCCGGACTTGCAGGCCGCAACGATAGAGCAGAAGCGGGTTGAGGCCGAGATCGCTCTTACCCGCAGGCTGATCGCCCCCAACCCGACCCTTCAGTTCTTTTACGGTCAGGAAGAGGGGAGCGACGCGATCGTAGGTGGCGGCCTGAGTTTTCCTCTGCCAGTATTTGACCGAAAGCAGGCTGAGCTCACCCAGCTGGGTGGCCGCAAGGCCCAGGTGCGAAGCGAACAGCGGGGAATCGAGCTCCGCATTCGTCAGGAGGTAGGAGACGCTTTGCGGAGCTACGAGGCGGCTATAACAGAGGTCGAGGTTTTTGAGACAGAGGTGCTGGACCGGGCTGCAGAGAACTTCCAGCTCATGGAGACTGCCTACCAGGAGGGTAAGATAGATCTCCTCCGGGTCGTAGTCGTGGAGAACGACCTGGTGAACGCGCAATTTTCTTACGTCGATTCCCTCTGGAACTATTGGCTGGCACGCATCGCATTAGAGCGGTCCGTTGGACGTGATCTGTAAAGAAAGAGTGTGATTCTCTGGCGATATAGAGGTGGATGATGAATACCAAACAGACAATAACGATCGTCTCAGCTGCCGTGGCGGGAATCCTATCGGGAGCGCTCGCACTGTGGTACACGGCTCCGGTTGACAGTGCAGCCACCGAAACACGCACCAGTAACCAACGCCAGGAGCGTAAAGGGGCAGGAATTCACCAAAAGCGCGAGGAAAAAGGAGCGCTCCATGCAGGTAAGACAAACGAAGGGAAAGTTCACCTGAAGCCCGAACAGATCGAAAGACTGGGCATCCGGGTGGGGCGTCTCAAAGCGGGCAGTGCCCGTGCTACGATCACCCGTCCAGCAACCGTTGCCTTTGACCTGGACCGGATTGCTAGAGTGGGTCCACTTATTACCGCGAAGGTCGTGCGGGTGACCAAGGACCTGGGTGACATCGTGAAGAGAGGAGAGGTGGTAGCGGTTATGGAAAGTGTTCAGTTGGGGCTGGCTCGAACACGATATCTGGCAACGCGGGCCCGTCTCGAAACGGAACGGGCCAACTACGAGCGTGAGAAAATACTTTATGCCAAACATATTGCCAGTGAGGCCTCCATGCTGGAGGCAAGGGCCCGTTTCCGCGAGGCCCAGGCAAACCTTGAAGCGGCCCGAGAAACCCTGCGTGTTTACGGATTGTCGAGAGAAGAAATCGAAGAGGTGCAGCCAGAAGGTAAGACGCCGCTCTCATATTATTACCTTAGAAGCCCTATGGATGGAATGATACAGCGCCGAGAGCTGGCTGCCGGCGAAACTATAGAGCCGAGCGAGACCCCGGTTCTCGTGGTCGACACGAGCCGGGTATGGATTATGGTAGATGCCTTCGAGAGTGAAGCCCCCCTTGTCAAAGTGGGTCAAAAGATTGAGCTTACCGTGCACAGCCTGCCGGGCCGTACTTTTCGCGGCAGGATCAACTGGGTCTCGCGAGAACTGGAAAAAAAGACACGCACCCTGCGGGCTCGCGCCGTCGTGAAGAACCCAGGGCGTGTCCTCCGGGCCGGCGTGTTCGGCCATGCCCGCATCTACACCGGCCAAAGCGGGAATGCTGCTCTTGCACCCGTGGATGCGGTGCAGACTATCGGCAAGGAAAAAATCGTTTTTGTCCCCGGGAAAAAGGCGGGTCGCTTTGAGCCGGTTCCGGTTATCCTGGGTGCGGAGTCCGACGGGATGGTAGAAATCGTATCCGGAGTAAAGCCGGGAGACCGGATCGTAACAGGGGGCGCGTTTTCTCTAAAATCGGCCCTGACAGCCAGCAGTCGCAGCGCTGACGAACACTAAGGAAGGACTTTATGATCAACCGGCTGGTGGATACGGCTCTCAAGAACCGTTTGCTGATTTTAGTTTTTATCGCAGGGGTGGCAATGGCAGGTTACTGGGCCTTCAGGAAGGTTCCCATCGACTCCTTTCCTGACGTGACTCCAAGCCTGGTCCAGGTTTTTACCGTCAGCCCCGGACTTTCGCCTGTAGATGTGGAAACGCTGATCAGCTACCCGATCGAGATCTCCATGTATGGGCTCCCGAGATTGGAGCGGGTCCAAAGCACCTCGATCTTCGGCCTGTCCCGGGTCACGGTGTACTTCAAGGACGGCACTGACGTCTACTTCGCCCGGCGGCTGGTGATGGAGCGATTGGCAAAGGCTCGAGGGGAGATTCCTCCGGGCCTGGGCGAACCTGAGCTCGGGCCGATCACAACAGGCCTTGGCAATGTCTTTCTTTACACCCTCCGGAACAAGGATGGCGCGAACCATTCTTTGATGCAACTGCGCGAGGCCCAGGACTGGATCGTGAAGCCTATGTTGCGCACGGTTCCGGGCGTAACGGAGGTGCTTTCTATCGGTGGCTACGTGCGGCAGTATCAAGTCAAGCTCGATATGAATGCTCTCCTGAGTCGGGGGCTTAGCGTTGAGGACATCAACAGAGCTCTGGTGAGGAACAACCGCAACGTAGGCGCATCGTTCCTGGAACGTGGCGGGGAAGAGTATATCATCCGGGGCTACGGGTGGGTCCGGTCTGGGAAAAGAGGCCTGGATGACATCGAGAAGGTTATTGTAGCTCAGCACAACGGGATACCCATCTATGTCCAGGATATTGCGGAAGTAACCTACGGCCCCGAAATCCGCCGAGGCGCTCTTACTGCCAACGGTGAGGAGGCGGTGGGGGGGTTCGTCCTGAAGTTGATTAACACCAATACCCAAGAAATCCTAGATAAGGTAGGGGAGAAGGTTGCCCAGGTTAACCGGGCCCTTCCTGAGGGTATGGAACTGCTACCCTATTACTCCCAGGCCAGCCTGGTGGAAAAGGCTGTGAGCACAGTAAAGGACGCCCTTCTGGAGGGGGCCGTTCTGGTGCTGATCCTTCTTTACTTTTTCTTGGGAAACCTTCGTTCCACCATGATTGTCATTGTTACGCTTCCGCTTTCTGCGCTGATTGCCTTCATGGGTATGAACTATGTGGGAATCTCCGCTAATCTCATGAGTCTCGGGGGGCTGGCTATCGGCATCGGCATGATGGTGGACGGCGCTGTAGTCGTGGTGGAAAACATCTTCCGCCAATTGGAAGAGCGCAGGGGGGAAGAGGTCTCAATAGTAAGACTTGTAGGCGAGGCAACACTCGAAGTGGCGCGCCCGGTCGTCTTCGGCATAAGCATAATTATCATTGTCTTTCTGCCTCTGTTCACCCTCCAGGGAGTGGAAGGCAAGATGTTCTCCCCGATGGCCTACACGATCTCTTTTGCGCTGGCGGGAGCACTGCTTCTAGCCCTGACGATGGTCCCAGTCCTATCGAGCTTGGCGTTCTCCCCCAGGTCCGCCCACCGGGAGCCATGGTTGGTCCGCTTCCTCAAGCGGCTGTATCGGCCGATGATTGGCCGCGCTGTGCGCTACCCTGTGTTGACGTTGGGTGCAGCCGTGATTTTTTTCCTTGGTAGCCTGGCGCTCTTTCCCATGCTGGGAACGGAGTTCGTGCCTGTTCTCCGAGAGGGCACGATGCTGGTGCGGGCTACACTGCCGCCCGGGGGGAACCTCTCCACTGCCATCGATTACTCCAGGCGGATTCAGCAGTCTCTGCAAGAGTTTCCCGAGGTGACCGGCGTCTATGGTCGGGTGGGGCGTGCAGAGGTGGGAGGGGATCCCGAACCGGTAAACGTGGTGGAAGCGTTTGTCCCGTTAAAGCCACTGGACCAGTGGAAGGGTGGTCGGAGCTACGAGGAACTCCAGTCGGCTATGGCTTCGAAGTTACAGAAGGAGGTGCCGGGACTGGCCTATAACATGTCCCAGCCCATTCAGCTCCGCACAGACGAGTTGTTGACCGGCATCAGGGCACAGGTGGTGATCAGCATCTTCGGTGGCGATTTGGATATACTGGAAGCGATAGGTGAGCAGGTTCAAAGGGTCGCCCAGGAAGTGAGAGGAGCGGTCGATGTCCGCATGCAGCAGCAGGCCGGCAAGCCGCAGATTCTGATTAGGCCCCATCGGCAAGAGCTGGCCCGCCTCGGCGTCTCTGTGGATGAGTTTTTGAGCGCGGTGGAGACAGGCATCGGCGGCTCCACTGCCGGGCAGGTGTTCGAAGGGATTCGGCGGTTCGACATATTCGTTCGGCTCGATAAAAATCAGCGCAGGCAGATCGAGCAAATAAGACAGCTCCCCGTTCGGACCGGGAACGGCGCGGTCGTCCCGCTTTCTCAAGTGGCCGACGTGGATGTGTTTGTGGGGCCGAAATTCATCTCTCGCAACAAGGCCAGTCGCAGGGTCTTCGTGCAGCTCAACGTGCGTGGCCGGGATATGGGCAGCGTCGTCAATGAGATCCGCACGAAGGTTGATGAGAGCATCAAGGTGCCACCTGGATACTTCGTGGAATACGGCGGGCAGTTTGAGAACCAGCAGCGGGCCATGCAGCGGCTTTACATCGTGGTTCCTATTACCATGGCGCTCATCTTCCTCATGCTTTTTTCCGCCTTCGGGAGCGTACGGTACGCCACTCTCATTTTTTTGAACGTTCCCTTTGCAGTTATCGGGGGTATCGTCAGCCTTTTTATCTTAGGGTTGTACCTGTCTGTGCCGGCGGCGGTGGGCTTTATCGCAGTCTTTGGGGTGGCTGTATTGAACGGTGTGGTGCTGGTCTCTTATATCAACCAGCTTCGCGAGCGCGGGATGGGGATGATGGAGGCGGTTCTCACGGGAACGGAACATCGTCTCCGCCCTGTTCTCATGACCGCTTCGGTAGCAATCCTTGGCCTGATTCCGTTGCTGCTGGCTGATGATATCGGCTCTAACGTGCAGCGGCCGCTGGCAGCGGTTGTCGTGGGGGGATTGGTCACCTCAACTTTACTTACTCTTTTTGTATTGCCAAGCATCTATCGTTGGTTCGCTGAGCCTCGGGAAGAGGTAGAGGTCTAAGGGAGTTAGTTTATAGAGGAGGATGAACACGATGAAAGAGATCAAGGTCCATGTTCGTAACGAGATGGTAGATAGGGTCTTGGATGCCCTGGCGGCACTGCCGACCGCGCCTGGTGTTACTGTGGTTCGGGTGCGGGGTTTTGGACATCCCAAAGGTGGGGGCCCGCACGAGCTCGTGGAAAGGACGAAGCTGGAGATCGTTGTGCCGGACGCCCAGGTTGAGATGGTGATCGACTGCATAGTCAGGCATGCTCGAACGGGCGCTATTGGAGATGGTAAAATTTTCGTCTATCAGGTAGACACAGCGGTCCGGATTAGAACCGGCGAGCGTGGGGAAGGTGTAACCTGATTACCTGAGATGGGAAAAAATAATGATGCGAGTTGGGAGCAATTTGGGGATATTATTGCTATTTTTGTACACGCTCAGCCCCGCCGCAGCGCGGAGGCTGCCGATAGAAAACATAAGAGTATTGCCAAAATCAAGACTTAAATTTCCTCTACTAGCGGCTCCATGGCTCTTACTGCTGCCGGTTGCGGA